>DASSZM010000250.1:0-3594 GCA_035702855.1 Acidimicrobiales bacterium
TCTGGCACGGGCCCTGGCACCGGCTCGCCGGCAACTGGGCCCTCGGGCAACGGGTCGTCGGGCGCCACCTCGCCGGGCGAGGCGCCGCCGCCACTCCAGGTTGGACCCCCCGCCGCCACCACCCCGTCGGCGCCGGCGCCGGGGAGCGGCGGGTCGGTCAGCGGCGGCTCGACATCCTCGCCGGGGCTGTTCGACATCACCGGCCACATCGAAGCCGCCATCGACGCCTGGTTCCGCTCGCTCGTGACCGACGCCTTGAACCCCGTCTTGACGCTCCTCGGCCACACCCTGCTCGCCACCCCGAACGTCACCGCGCAGAGCCGCGTCGGCGGGCTGTGGCGGATGGCCGAGGGCGTCGCCGACGCGTTCTTGGTGCTGTTCGTCCTCGTCGGCGGGGCGATCGTCATGAGCCACGAGACCCTCCAGACCCGCACCGCCCTCAAAGACGTCCTGCCCCGCATCGTGGTCGCCGCGGTCGCCGTGAACGCCAGCCTCGGTGTCGCCGGCCTCGCCATCACCACCACCGACGCCCTGTCCGCCGCGCTGCTCGGCCAGGGCGTGGACGCGGCCAACGCCGCGGTGGTGCTGCGCCAGCTGGTGCTCGGCTCGCTCGCCTCGGGCGGGATCTTCGTCGTCGTGCTGGGCGGGGTGGTGGCCGTATTGGCCGTCGTGCTGCTCGCCACCTACGTCGTGCGCCTGGCGCTGGTCATCCTCCTCGTCGTCGCCGCCCCCGTCGCCCTGGTCTGCCACGCCCTCCCCCAGACCGAGGGGATCGCCAGGCTGTGGTGGCGGGCCTTCGCCGGGACCCTGGCGGTCCAAGTCGCCCAGTCGCTGGTGCTGATCACCGCCCTGCGGGTGTTCCTGGCGACGGGCGGGCCCGCCAACCTGGGGATCGCCTCTGTCGGCGGGGTGGTCGACCTGTTGGTCTCGGCCTGCCTGTGCTGGGTGCTGGTCAAGATCCCCGGCTGGGTCTCCCGGGTCGTGTTCTCCGGGCCGCGGGGCCGGGGCGGGATCTCCAGGGTGGTCCGAGACGTGATCGTCTACAAGGGCGCCAAGGCCCTCGCGGCGGGGGTCGGGCTGTGACCCCCGCCCCGGGCCGCTACGACCAAGACCGGGACCGAGACCGCGGCCGGGTGCGCATCCCCGCCGATGTCGACCGGCCCGACAAGCTGCTGGCCGGCCTGACCGCCCGCCAGCTCGCCGTCCTCGCCGCCGGCGCCGTCGTGCTGTGGGCCGGCTATACGGCCACCCGCCACCTTCTTCCCCTCCCCGCCTACGGCGCTGCCGCTTTGCCGGTCGCCGCCGTCGTGGCGGCGCTCGCCCTCGGGCATGTGGAAGGGACCCCCGCGGATCGGTGGGTCGCCGCCGCGCTCCAACACCACCGCGCCCCGCGCCGGCTGGTCGTCGCCCCCGAGGCCGTCCCAGCCCCGCCGGCCTTCCTCGGCGACACCGGCGGCCCGCCGCCGGCCCCGCTGCGCCTGCCGGTCGCCGGCATCCACGCCGACGGGACCCTCGATCTCGGCGCGGACGGGACGGCGCTGGTCTGCCGGGCGAGCGCGGTCACCTTCTCGCTTCGCACCCCCGGAGAGCAAGAGGCGCTCGTCGCCGGCTTCGCCCGGTTCTTGAGCTCCCTCGACGGTCCCGTGCAGGTCCTCGTGCGCTCCGCGCCCCTCAACGTCACCTCGGTCATCGACGCCATCCTGGGTGCCGCCCCCGGCCTCCCCCATGTCGCCTTGGAGCGCGCCGCCCGCGACCACGCCCGGTTCCTCCAAGGCCTCGCCGAGACCCGGACCCTGCTGCGCCGCGAGGTGCTCGTCGTGCTGCGCCAACTTGGCGGCACCGACGCTCCCGGCCGGCTGCGGCGCCGGGCCGCCGACGCGTCCGCCTCCCTGGCCGCCGTCGGGGTCACCCTGCAGATCCTCGACGGGCCCGGCGCCGGGACGCTGCTCGCCTCCTGCCTCGACCCCGCCGCACAGCCCAACCCGGCCGCCGGCTGGGCCGGCAGCGACGACCCGGTCACCCTCGCCGCCACCCCGCCCGCCACCCCCAGGCCGGCCGGCGCTGCCGGCCAGAACGGCCAGACCGGCCAGGAGGGAGCCACCCGGTGAAGCTCGCCGCCCGCATCCCCCGCCCCGCACGGCGTCCCGCCGTCGGCTTCGGGCCCGACTCGGTCGAGGTCCACCCCCGCGCCCTTCGAGTCGGCGAGGCCTGGTGCCGCACCTTTGTCGTCACCGGCTACCCCCGCGAGGTCGGCCGGGGCTGGCTCGAACCGCTCTGCGCCTACCCGGGACGCCTCGACGTCGCCCTCCATGTCGACCCCGTCCCCCCAGAGGTCGCCGCCGAGCGGCTCCGGCGCCAGCTCGCCCGCCTCGAGTCCGCCCGACGCGCCGACGCGGCCAAAGGACGCCTCGCCGACCCCGACGTCGACGTCGCCGCCCAAGACGCCCGCGACCTCGCCGCCGGCCTCGCCCGCGGCGAGCAGAAGCTGTTCCGCGTCGGGCTGTGCCTCACCGTCTGGGCCGACGACGAAGAGGCCCTCGACGCCGCCTGCGCCCGGGTGAAAGCGCTCGCCGCCTCCATGCTGATCGACGCCAAACCCGCCACCTGGCGGGCACTGGCCGGCTGGGCCACCACCCTGCCGCTCGGCGTCGACGCCCTCGGCGCCCGGCGCAGCTTCGACACCGACGCGCTCGCCGCCAGCTTCCCCTTCGCCTCCGCCGAGCTGTCCGCCGCCACCGGCGTCCTCTACGGCACCACCGCCTCGGGCACCGGGCTCCTCTGCTGGGACCGCTTCGCCTGCGACAACCACAACTCGGTCATCCTCGCCCGCTCTGGAGCGGGAAAGTCCTACCTCGCCAAGCTCGAAGCGCTCCGCAGCCTCTACGCCGGCATCGAGGTCGCCGTCGTCGACCCCGAAGACGAGTACCGGGCCCTCGCCGACGCCGTCGGCGGCACCTACGTCGGTCTCGGCGCCCCCGGCGTGCGGCTCAACCCCTTCGACCTCGACACCACTGGCCGCCCCGCCGACCCGGCCAACGATCCCGCCGGTACCGGCGGCAGCACGGACGCGGACAGCTCGGGCGAGCCGGCGGGCACCGCTGCGGGCGGGACGGCGGACCCGGTGGTGCGCCGGGCGCTGTTCGTCCACACCCTCGTCGCCGTGCTGCTCGGCGAGCGGCCCGACCCCGCCAGCGCCGCCGCATTGGACCGAGGGATCGTGGCCGCCTACCAGGAGGCGGGCATCACCGCCGATCCCCGCAGCCACGCCCGGCCGGCACCCACCATGCGCGACCTTGCCGCCGCCCTGGACGCCGATCCCGACCCCGCGGCCCACATGCTCGCCGCCCGCCTGGCCCCGTTCGTCTCGGGCACCCACCGGGGGCTCTTCGACGGGCCGACCACCACCCGCCCCGACGGCCTCCTCGTCACCTTCAGCCTGCGGGACCTACCCGACGAGCTCAAAGCGGCCGGCACCCTCCTCACCCTCGACGCCATCTGGCGGCGCGTCGCCGACCCCGCCCTTTCTCGACGGCGGCTCGTGCTCGTCGACGAGGCGTGGCTGCTCATGGCCGAGCGCTCCGGGGCCGAGTTCCT
>DASSZM010000254.1:0-20442 GCA_035702855.1 Acidimicrobiales bacterium
CTCGCCCGGGAGTGCGGGCTCGCCACCCGCTACGACGGCATCGCCCACCCGAGCCTCCCCAACTACCTGGCGCTCACCTCCGGCTCCACCCACGGCGTCACCGACGACGCCGGCCCGGCCGCCCACCCCATCGGCGGGGCGAGCATCTTCTCCCTCCTCGGCGGACGCTGGCGGACGCTCGCCCAGTCGATGCCGGCCCCCTGCGACCCGGCGACCTCCGGCACCTACGCGGTGCGGCACAACCCGGCCGTGTACTACACGGCCGTGCGCCGCGCCTGCGCCCGCCAGGACGTCGCCCTCGGCGCCCGCCCGGACCTCACCGCCGCCTTCACGCTGATCATCCCCAACGTCTGCAACGACATGCACGACTGCTCGACGGCGACCGGTGACACCTGGCTCGCCCACGAACTGCCGCTCGTGCTCGCCAGCCCCGCCTACCGCTCCGGTACCACCGCCGTGTTCATCACCTGGGACGAGAACGACGCCGGCGGCCGGCGCGTCCCGCTCTACGTCATCGCCCCCTCGGTCCGTCCCGGGACCCGCGCCACCGGCGCCTTCGACCACTACTCGCTGCTGCGCACCACCGAGGAGCTGCTCGGCCTGCGGCCCCTGCTCGGGAAGGCGGCCGGTGCCCCGTCGATGCGGGCGGCCTTGGGCTTGTAGCGGCGGGGACGCCTGGCGGCTCAGGCGCGCTGGCGGTCGACCGGGCGGCGGCCGTAGAGGAAGTAGGTGATCGGCACGACGCCGAGCGAGTTGACCACGGCGATGGCCGCGCCCCACTTGACCTTCGAGCCGCGCACGGCCGCCGCCGGGCGGCGTTTGAGGTCGGCGAGGGCGGCGAGCTCGAGCAGCGTCTCGGCCGTCCCGGCGGCGACGATCAGGCGGCGGGTGCGGGGGCTCAGGTCCTTCCAGCGCTTCTTGTCGGGCACGGTTCCTCCCAGGGGCGGCGAAGACCTCTCGGCGGCGACGGTAGCCCCGGCGGGCCCGGGCTGCGCCGTCAGGGGCGCCCGGCGATGGCGAGCAGCCGGCCGGCGGCCGCCGGCAGCGGCCGCTCCGGCGCCCACACGGCCCGAACCTTGCGGCGCAGGGGGAGCTCGCCGAGGGGAACGCCCACGAGCTGGCCGGACTGCAGCTCGCCGCCCACCGCCAGCGCCGAGAGGACGGCCGGACCGGCGCCGGCGATCACGGCCGCCTTGACGGCGGTGGTGGAGCCGAGCTCCATGGCGGCGGTGACGCCGAGACCCCGGGCCCGCAACGACGCCGCCAGGATGTCCCGGGTGCCCGAACCGGACTCCCGCAGCACCAGCGGGGTGGCGGCGAGCTCGCGCGCCGTCACCGGCCTGCGCCGCCGGGCCCAGGGGTGGCCGGCGGGGACGACGACCACCAGCTCGTCGGCGACGAGCTCCCGGGACCGCAGGCCGCCCGGCGGGCGGGGTCCCTCCACGAAGCCGAGCTCGACGCGCCCGCCGCCGACCGCTTCGGCGACCTGGGCGCTGTTGTCGACCTCCAGCGACACCTTCACCCCCGGCCGGTCGGCGGCGAGGCGCTGCAGCCAGTGCGGGAGGAGGTACTCGGCGACGGTCATGCTGGCGGCGAGGTGGAGCTGCGAGGCTCGGTCGGCGCGCAGCGCCGCCGCCCCGGCGAGGAGGGCCCGCATGTCCGCCAGCACGACCGCCGCCCATTCCGCCGTCGCCGCGCCAGCGGCGGTGAGGCGCGCCCCGGTGCGCGACCGCTCGAGCAACTCCACCTGCAGCACCCGCTCGAGGGAGCGCAGCCGCATGCTGGCCGCCGGCTGCGTCACGCCGTGGGCCTCGGCTGCGGCGGTGATGGACCCCAGCTCGCCCACGCTCACGAGCAGGTCCAGGCCGGCGAGATCCGGGTGCGGCTGCGGCAACGGCATAAGCAGACCTTAGAACGTCATCAGCAGATGCCAGGTACTGCGGGGCACGGTGGGCCCCGACACTGGCCTCATGGCACCCCACGCAACCGACCCGGCGGCGCTCCAGCCGTCCTTCGCCACCGGCCCGGAGGTCGAGGTGGTCGAGGCGGTCGGGGCGGCGGCATGGCCGGTCGCTCTCCTCGGACGGGCGCGGGCGGTGCTGCCCGGCACGGCCGCGGCGGCCGCCATCGCCGCCGTCGCCACCGGCCTGGCGCACTTCGCCCCGGTCGTCGGCGCGCCGGTCATCGCCATCCTGCTCGGGATCGCCGCCGCGCTGGTGCGCAGGCCGTCCGCCCGGATGCGGCCGGGGATGGCGTTCACCTCCAAGCGGGTGCTGCAGGGTTCGATCGTGCTGCTCGGGCTCGGGCTCTCGCTCGGGCAAGTGGTCTCGGCGGGGCGCCACTCGCTGCCGGTGCTGGTGGGCACGCTGGTGATCGCCCTCGTCGCCGGCTGGCTCGCCGGGAAGGCCCTGCGCCTGCCAGGAGACGTCGCCACGCTGGTGACGGTCGGGACGGCGATCTGCGGGGCGTCGGCCATCGCCGCCACCGACGCCGTCATCGACGCCGACGGCGCGGACGTCAGCTACGCCGTGACGACCATCTTCACCTTCAACGTGGCGGCGGTGCTGCTCTACCCGACCATCGGCCACGCCCTCGGCTTCTCCCAGCACACCTTCGGGCTGTGGGCCGGCACGGCGATCAACGACGTGTCGTCGGTGGTGGCGGCGGCGACCACCTACGGGCCGGTGGCCGCCTCCTACGGCGTGGTCGTGAAGCTCACCCGGACCCTGGCCATCATCCCCATCAGCCTCGGGCTGGGCCTCTGGCGCTCCTACCGGCAGGGCGGCACCGGCGGCGCCCCGGGGGCGCGGCGGCGCCCGCCGCTGAAGCGGATCCTGCCGCTGTTCATCCCGGTGTTCGTGGCCGCGGTCGTCTGCAACACCGTCGGCCTGGTCCCCCCGGGCTGGCACCGCGGCATCGGCGACGTGTCCACCTGGATGATCACCGCCGCCCTGGCGGCCATCGGCCTGTCGACCAACCCGGCCGAGCTGCGCCGGGCCGGGCTGCGGCCGCTCGCCCTGGGCGGGCTGCTGTGGGTCACCGTCGGGCTCGCCAGCCTGGGCCTGCAGGCCATCTCATGAGCCGGCGGGGTGGGGCCTGGGGCGGGCCGGGGCGGCCGGCGGGCCAGTGGGCGGCGGGCGTCAGTCCCCGGCCCGCCACCGCCGCTGCGAGCCGTCGAAGTCGGCCAGCAGCCACAGCTTCGCCGAGGTCGGCTGCAGGCGGAACAGGGCGTCGTAGTACGGGTCGTGGGACGGCAGGTAGTCGGCGTCGTCGGGGTACTTCGCCTCCAGGGCGGCCAGCACGTCGGGGTGGTCCGAGGGGTGGCCGAGGTCCTCGAGCCGGCCGTCGACGATGACGACGTCCTCGGCGTTCTCCAGGTGCAGCGCCACCCGGGGGTTGCGGGCGAGGTGGCGCGCCTTGGCCGAGGTCCGGCTCGTGTAGAGGTGGAGGGCGTCGTCGACCACGGCGCCCCAGACGGGCACGGTGTGGGGGGCGCCGTCCTCGTCGACGGTGGCCAGCCAGTAGTTGCGGGACGAGGCCAACCGGGAAGCAACGTCTGCCCAGCTGGTCACCGGTGTCGTAGTCACGCCGCAGATCCTGACACCCCGAGGGGGGCGGCGGAAGGGCCCGATCCCGGCTGCGGCCGCAGGGCGGCGCCCCCGGGATCAGGCCGGCGGTCCCCCACCGCCGGGCGCGAGCCACCGGGTGAACCAGTCCACGAGCAGCTCGAGGCGCTGGCGGCGGTGGACCGGGCTGCCGGTGCGGCTGAGGCCGTGGCTCTCGCCGGGGAAGCGCAGCAGCTCGACCGGGCGGTCGAGGAGCTTCAGCGCCATGAACAGCTGCTCCGCCTGCTGCACCGGGCAGCGCAGGTCCCGCTCGGAGTGGACGATGCACAGCGGCGCGGTGATCTGGCGGGCCAGGCGCAGCGGCGAGGCCTCCCAGTAGGCGGCGGGGTCGTCGACCACGGTGGGGCCGAGGTACGCCTCGAAGAACCACGGGGACTCGTCGTTGGTCCCGGCCAGGCTCACCAGGTCGTAGGGACCGCGCTCCGCCCAGCCGGCGGCGAAGCGGTCGCTGTCGGCGAGGAGCCAGGTGGTGACCAGGCCGCCGTAGGAGCCACCCTGGACCCCGACCCGGTCCCGGTCGAGCTGGTCGGGGTGGGCGGCGAGCACGGCGTCGAGCACCGCCACGACGTCGCGCACGTCGTCGTGGCCCCAGCCCCGGCCGGGGGTGTGGGACCGGGGCCCGCACACGGCCCGCTGCCAGGCGTCGTCGTAGCCGGCCGAGCCCCGGGCGTTGAGGTACAGCGTGGCGAAGCCGGAGGCGGCCAGGAGCTGCAGCTCGTGGCTCCAGTGCGCCCCGAACTGGGTGCCGCCGCCCTGCAGGCACACCAGCAGGGGGTGCGGCGCCGGCCACCGCCCGGCGTCGGGCAGGGTCAGCCAGGCGTCGACGGTGACGTCGGGGGCGACCCCGACGGGGTGGTGGGCCGGCTCGTGCAGGCGGCGCCCGGCCCGGTAGGCGGCGTGGGGGTCGTGCAGGGTCCGCTCGGCGTCGCCGGCCGCCGGGCGGGCCACGACCCGCGGCGGGGTCGTGGTGCCGGTCTCCACCCAGGCCAGGGTGCCGCCGGCGGCGGCGAGCGACGAGCACCGCCGGTCCCCGCCGAGCACCCGCCGGGGCGCCGTGGTGCCGGGAGCGGCCGCCAGCTCCCAGGCGTGGGTGGCGCCGGCGTCGTCGACCGCCACCAATAGCCGGTCGGCGTCGAGCCACACCGGCCGGCGGGTCCCCGACGCCGGGCTGTTGCAGTCCCGGTCGAGGGCGTCCGACAGCACCGTCACCGGCCCGCCGGCGACCGGCACGGTGGCGAGGCGGCCCACCGACGGGAACCGGGCGACGTCGAGCGCCACGAAGGCGACCGTCGCGCCGTCGGGGGACACCGCCGGCTGGGCACAGGCGGCGTCGGTCGGGGTGAGCCGGCGCGGGGCGGCGTCCCCGGTGGTGTCCAGGACGAACAGGTCCTTGACGATCGTGCGGTCGGCGCCGGGCTGGCGGGCGGAGACGAACACGAGCCGCCGGCCGTCGGGGTGCCACGCCGGTTCGGTGTCGTCGAAGCCGCCGGTGCTGAGCTTGCGGGGCGGGGAGCCGGCGGCGCCCGCGGCGGTGTCCAGCAGGTACAGCTGGTGCGGCCGGTTGTACGTCCAGCCCTCCCCGTCCTCCCGGTAGCGCAGCCGGTCCACCCGCAGGGGCGGGCGGCGGTCCTCGGGCAGGGCCCACCACGACGGGTCGGTCGGCTCCCGGGCCACGAAGACGAGGTGGCGGCCGTCGGGGGACCAGACCAGCTCCTCGATCGGCTCGGGCCAGCCCTCGAGGGCGGCGTGACGCCCGCCGGTGGCCAGGTCGTCGACCTGGACGCCGTGGCCGCCGGGGCCGGCGGTGGCCGTGGCGAGCCGGCGGCCGGCGGGGGCGAACGCCGGCAGGCGCAACCCGGCGTGCGGGTCGAGCGGCGCGATCTCCTGCAGGTCGCCGCCGGCGACGACCACCCGCCGCTCGTAGCGGTTGTCGGCGAGCACCGGCCGGGAGGCGGCGGCGGCCACGAGGGACCCGTCGGCGCTGACCGCGAGCGGCCCGAGGTCGGCCAGCACCTCGAGGTCGGCGGCGGCGACCGGCGACCGGCCGCCGGGAACGGGAGGCGGAGAGGGGGCGGGGAGGGTCAAGGCGGCCGAGGCTATCGTCGGGGCGGTGTCCGATCCCGAGCCCCGGCGCTTCGTCGAGGGGGGTGCCTTCGAGGCCGACGCCGGCTACTCCCGGGCGGTCCGCCACGGCCCGCTGATCGCCGTCAGCGGCACGACCTCCGGGCAGGCCGGGCCGGACACCGCCGCCCAGACCGAGCAGTCCCTGCGGCGGGTGATCGCGGCGGTGGAGCGCCTGGGCGGTACCCGCCAGCAGATCACCCGCACCCGGATGTACCTGGTGCCGGCGGCGGACTGGCGGGCCGCGGCCGAGGTGCACCGGCGGGTCCTCGGCGACGTGGCCCCGGCCAACACGACCCTCTTCGTGCACGCCCTGGTCGGCGAGGAGATGCTCGTCGAGGTCGAAGCCGAGGCCTGGGTGCCGTCGGCGGCCGCGCCCCGGCGATGACGGCGCCGACCGCCAGCGTCCGGCTCAACAACGACCTGCCGGTCGGCCGCTTCGCCGAGCTCGCCGCCGCCGCCGAGGACGCCGGCTTCGACCAGGTGTGGGTGTCGCACGACCTGTTCTGGCGGTCGGCGCCGGTGCTGGTGGCGGCGGCGGCGGCCGTCACCCGCCGCATCGGGCTCGGCATCGGGATCCTCAACCCCTACTCCTCGCACCCGGCGGAGCTGGCCATGCACGCCGCCACGCTGCAGGAGCTGACCGGCGGGCGGCTGCTGCTGGGGTTGGGCGCCGGGGCGGCGGAGTTCCTCGGGTGGGCGGGCATCGAACGGCCGGCGCCGCTCGCCCGCACCCGGGCGGCGGTGACCGCCTGCCGGGCGCTGCTCGGGGGCGACGGCGGGCGGGGGGTGCCCGAGGGGTGGGCGCCCGAGGCCCGGCTGCGCTGGGACGGGCCGCCGCCGCCGATCTACCTGGGGGCCATGGGCCCGAAGATGCTCGCCCTGGCCGGGGAGGTCGCCGACGGGGCGCTGGGCCTGTCGCTGCCGGCGGAGCGGGCCGTCGCCGCCGCCGCCGCCGTGCGGGCCGGCGCCGAGGCGGCCGGCCGGGACCCCCGGACGGTCGACGTGCCGGCGTGCTTCTGGTGCTCGGTCGACGACGACGCCGAGCGCGCCGCCGGACCGCTGGCGGAGAAGCTCGCCTACTACGGCCCGTCGCTGTCGCCCGCCATGCTCGCCGGCACCGGGCTCGGCCCTGCCGACTTCCTCCCGGCCGCCGACGCCCTCCACCGCGGCGACCCGGTCGAGGCCCGCCGCCTGGTCGATGCGCGGATGCTGCGCCTCGGGATCGCCGGCGACCCGGCGGCGGTGACCGCCCGGGTCGGGGCGCTGCAGGACGCAGGTTTCACCCACCTGTCGTTCGGCCCGCCCCTCGGCCCCGATCCGGTGCAGGCCGTGGCCCGCCTCGGCCGCCACGTCCTGCCGGCGCTGCGGGCCGGCGCCGCAGCGGCCCGGGCCGGAGGGGCCGCCCGCGACGGGCGGGGGCAGCGGTGACCGCCCTCGACCAGCTCGGCGCCCAGATCCTCGCCTGGCGGCACCGGCGGGCGCCCCGCAACCGGGACGACCTCACCCGCCGGCCGCGGCCGCCGGGTTGGCTGCCCGACTGCAGCGCCGACGCCGTCGCCGACGACCTGGACCAGGCCGCCCGCTTCGCCGCCCGCCTGGCGGCGGTGCCGGTGGCCGACCCCGGCGACCGGGCCGAGGAGGTCGACCGGCGGGTCCTCGGCAGCGTCCTCGCCCGGGTCCGCTGGGAGCTGGAGATCCTGCGCTCCTGGGAGCGCGACCCGTGGTGGTACCTCGACCACAGCCTCGGCACCGTCTTCGACGCCCTGCTGCCCCCGCCGCCCCTCGACGACCGGCGGACCGGGGAGGTGCTGGACCGGTTGCGTTCGATCCCGGGGACCCTCGCCGACGGCCGGGCCAACCTCGCCGGTGGGGGTGTCGCCGAGTTCGCCCGCCTGGCGCTCACCGCCGCCGCCCGCGCCGACGAGCAGCTCGTCGCCGCCGTGGAGGCCCTCACCGACTTCACCCCGCCGGCCGCGCACCGGGAGTTGCGGGACGCGGCACGGGTGGCGGCCGACGCCGTGGCCGGCTGGCGGGCCTGGCTGGCCGGCACCGCCGCCGGGTGGGCACCGTGGGTGCCGGTCGGCGCCGAGGACTTCACCTGGTTCCTCCGGGAGGTCGCCGTCGTGGCCGAGGAGCCCGACGAGCTGGTCCGGGCGTCCCGCCAGGAGTGGCACCGGTCGGTGGCCTTCGAGCTGCTCGAGCAGCACCGGCCGGGGCCGGGCCGGCGCGACGGCGGGTCGCCGGCGGGGAGGGCGGCCGGGGAAGGCGAGGCCTTTCCCACCCCGGCGGAGCAGAGCGAACGGGAGCGGATCGCCGAGCTGGAGGTCCGGGCCTTCTACGAGAGCCGGGACCTGCTCACCCAACCGGGCTGGCTCCGCCACTACCGCTTCCAGCCCCGACCGCCGTACCTCGAGCCGCTCGCCTGGCTCGGCGTCACCGACGACCTCACCGGGCCGGACCGCCTCGGCGAGGACGCCGTCAGCTACGTGCCGACCGGCCCCGGCCCGCTCCCCTACTTCTACCGGGCCAACGCCGCCGACCCCCGGGCGGGCATCGCCCACGAAGGGGCCCACTACCAGCAGCTCGCCCTGGCCTGGGCCGGCGCCCGCCCGCTGCGGCGCCACTACGTGGACTCGGTGCCCAACGAGGGCGTCGCCTTCTACAACGAGGAGATGCTGCTCCAGGCGGGCCTGTGGGCCGACGCGCCCGCCACCCGGGCGGTCATCTACAACTTCCTGCGGCTGCGGGCGCTGCGCGTCGAGGTCGACCTCGGCCTGGCGCTCGGGCGGCTGAGCATCGGCGAGGCCGGCCGGATCCTCGCCGGGCGGGTGCCGATGGACGAGGGGACGGCACGGGAGGAGGCGGCGTTCTTCGCGTCGACCCCCGGGCAGGGCATGTCCTACCTCGTCGGCAAGCAGCAGGTGCTGGCCCTGCTCGCCGACGACCGCCTGGACCGGGGCGAGGCCTTCTCGCTGCGGGAGTTCCACGACTGGCTGTGGACCAACGGCAACGTCCCCCTCGCCCTGCTGCGCTGGGAGCGGCTCGGGGACCGCCGCGACCTGGACCGCATCGACGCCTGGCGGGCGGTCCCGCGCCGCTGACCGCCCAGCCGCTCGGGGGGTCGCCCCCGGCCGGTGCCCCGGTCAGCGCGCCGGCAGGACGGCGAGCTCCCGCAGGGCGCCGACCAGGTACAGCGACCCCGCACCCACGATCGAGCCGCCGGGCCCGCTGGCCGACCGGGCGGCGGCGAGGGCACCGGCCGGAGCGGCCTCGACCGTCGGCACCGGGCCGCCGGCGGCGGTGACCGCCTCGGCCAGCCGGTCGGCGGCCGCCGCCCGCGGCGACGGCGGCTCGGTGACGATCACGGCGTCGAACCAGCCGACCTCGAGCGCCCGCAGGTACTCCTCGGGGTCCCGACCGCCGAGCACGCCCGCCACCAGCACCCGGGGCCGACCCAACGCCCCGGCGGCGTCCAGCTCGACCAGGGCCCGGTGCAGGGAGGCGGCGCCGGCGGGGTTGTGGGCGCCGTCCACGAGCAGGACCGGGTCCCGGCCGAGCACCTCGAGCCGGCCGGCGATGGCCGGCCGGGCCAGCGCGGCGAGGGCGGCGCCGGGGAGGGCCGCCCCGAGGACGGCCTCGGCGGCGCCGACGGCCAGCACGGCGTTGTCGCACTGGTGGGCGCCGAGCGACCCGACCCGCACCCCGGGGTGCGCCGCCCACGGGGTGCGCAGGTCGACCTGCTGGCCGTCCAGGCCGAGCGGCCGCCGATCGGACCAGACCAGCTCGGCGCCGCGGGTGAGGATCCGGCCCGGCTGCTCCCGCTCGAACAGCCCCCGCAACTCGGGGTCGGTCTCGCCGAGCACGAGCGTCGCCCCCGCCTCGATGATCCCGGACTTCTCGGCGGCGATGTGGGCCCGGGTCGGCCCGGCGACCTCGGTGTGGTCCAGGGCAACGTTGGTGACGACGGCGACCTGCCCGTGGACGACGTTGGTGGCGTCCCAGCGGCCCAGCATCCCGACCTCGACCACGGCGACGTCGGCACGGGCCTCCCGGAACCACCACAACCCGGCGGCGGTCATCGCCTCGAACCAGGTGGGGCTGATCCCGGCCCGCCCGGCGGCCTCGGCGACGGCGCCGACCGCCGTCCACAGCTGCTCGGGGGTGACGGGCCGGCCGTCGAGGCCGATGCGCTCGGCGGGGTGCTCGAGGTGCGGGCTGGTGTAGAGCCCGACGCGGCGGCCGGCGGCGTGCAGGAGGGCGGCGGTCATCGCCGCGGTGGACCCCTTGCCGTTGGTGCCGGTGACATGCACCACCGGGTAGGCGCCCTCGGGGTGGCCGAGGGCCTCGACCAGGGCGGCGATGCGCTCGAGGGTCGGGGGCCCCATCCGCCCGGTGCGTTCGACGTCGTAGAGGCCGTCAAGCCACGCCTCGGCGCCGGACGCGCCGGCGGTCATCCCCGGGCCGCCGGGGTCAGCGGCTCGGCCACGGGCCGATGGCGAGGTTGGTCTGCTGGAGGACGGCGCCGAGGACGGCGTTGCGGACCAGCCACACGTCGGTGACCGGCCCGACGCCGCCGGGGACGGGGGTGAGGGCCTCGGCCCGGGTGGCGACCGAGTCGAAGTCCAGGTCCCCGACCAGGTGCACCCCGCCGGTCGCCCCGTCGGGCACGGCGTTGATGCCGACGTCGATGGCGATCACCCCGTCGGCGACCATGTCGCCGGTGACCAGACCGGGCACGCCGGCGGCGACGATCAGCACGTCCGCCTGGCGGGTGAACTCCGCCAGCCGGCCGGCGGCCGAGGCGTGCTCGTCGCAGTTGATGGCGATCGCCCCGCGGTCCAGCGCCAGCCAGATCGCCGGGCGGCCGACGTTGTGACTGCGGCCCACGATGACCACCGCACGGCCCTGCAGGCCGGTCCCGGGGTCCCGGCCGGTGTGGCGGAAGTAGTCGTCGAGCAGCCAGAAGCAGCTGGCGGGGGTGGACGGCACGAAGCGGGGCGTGCCCCGGGCCATCAGCCCGGCGTTGACCGGGTTGACCGCCTCCACGTCCTTGAGGGGATCCAAGGTGGCGTACAGCTGGATCTCCGACAGCTGCGGCGGCAGCGGCCGCAGGATCAGGATGCCGGTCACCCGCGGGTCGGCGTTGAGCTTGCCGATCGTCGCCAGGGCGTCGGCGGGCTCCACGTCGGCGGGGAGCCGCTCCGCCTGGAACCGGCAGCCGACCGACTCCGCCAGGCGCCGCAACCGGCGCTCGTAGGCGTGGGCGGCGTAGTCCTCGCCGACCACCACGCTCGCCAGGCCCGGGTCGCCGCCCGAGCGGCGCACCGCCGCCAGCTCCTCCTCCAGCCGGGCCCGAAGCCCGCTCGAGACCGCCGAGCCGTCGATGATCGTCGCGTCCATCACCCTGAGCCTCCCACGCCCGGCGACCCGGTCCCGTCGCCCGCCGGCAGCGCCCCCGCCTCCCGGGCCGCCGCCACCGTGTTGGCCAGCAACAACGCGACCGTCATCGGCCCCGCACCGCCCGGGTTGGGCACGACGGCCCCGGCGACGCCGGCCACCGCCGGGTCGACGTCACCGACGAGCCTGCCGTCCACGAACGACACGCCGACGTCGACGACGGCGGCGCCGGGCCGGACCCAGTCGGGGCCGACGAGGCGGGGGCGGGCGGCGTCGGCGACCACCAGGTCCGCCTCCCGGCACGCCGCGGCGGCGTCGGCGGCGTCGGGGTCCACGATGGTGACGGTGGTGGCCCCGGCGGCGACCAGCAGCAGCGACAGGGGCAGGGCGACCATCGAGCCGGTGCCGACGACGGCGGCGCGCCGGCCGGTGACGCCGATCCCGTGGCGGGCCAGCAGGTCGAGGATGCCGGCGGCGGTGCAGGGGCGGTGGCCGGGCGCGCCGAGCACCAGCCGCCCGAGCGACTCCGCCGTCATGCCGTCGACGTCCTTGGCGGGGGCGATGCACGCCGACGCCGACGCCTCGTCCAACCCGCCGCCCTCCGGCAGGGGGAGCTGCAGGAGGATCCCGTGCACCCCCGGGTCGGCGCTCAGCGCCGAGATCGCCGCCTCGAGCTCCGCCTGGGTCACGCCGGCGGGCAGCTGGACGCCGCGCACGGCCAGGCCGATCTGCTCGGCGGCCCGGTGCTTCAGCCCGACGTAGCGGACACTGGCCTCGTCGTCGCCGACGAGCACGGTGGCGAAGGTGACGGTGGGCCGCCCGGCGGCGTCGAGCTCGGCGGCCAACCCGGCGAGGATCTCGTCGCGCCGGGCGCGCCCGTCGAGGACGCGCGCGCCGGGAGGGCGGGCGGGCTCGGCGGGCGGCTGCCCGTCAGGTGACGGCCGGGGGGCGGCCTCCACGACCTCAGGAGAGGCCGACGATGCCGCCGTCGGCGTCGAGGTCGATGGAGAAGGCGGCGGGGTTGGAGCCGAGGCCGGGCATGGTGCGCATGTCGCCGCAGATGGGGTAGATGAAGCCGGCGCCGACCGAGGCGCGCACCTCGCGCACCGGCAGCGTCCAGCCGGTGGGGGCTCCCTTGAGGGAGGCGTCGGAGGAGATGGACAGGTGGGTCTTGGCGATGCAGACCGGCAGGTTGCCGAACCCGGCGGCCTCGTAGCGGTCGATCTGCCGGTTGGCCTGGGGGCTGTAGGAGACGCCGTCGGCGCCGTAGACCTTGGTGGCGACCGCCGCGATCTTGTCCCGCAGGGCCATGTCGTCGGGGTAGAGCATCTCGAACTGCGACGGTTCGTCGGCGGCCTCGGCGACCGCCTCGGCCAGCTCGGTGGCGCCGGCCCCGCCCTGGGAGAAGTGCTGGCAGACGGCGCTGCGGGCCCCCATCGACGCCGCGATCTCGGCGATCGCCTGCCACTCGGAGGGGTGGTCGGTGGGGAAGGCGTTGATGGCCACCACCGGGGTCACCCCGTGGAGCTTGATGTTCTCGATCTGCTTGCGGAGGTTGGCCCCCCCGACGTGGACCTCGTCGGGGTTCTCGGCCAGCAGCGCCTCGGGCAGCGGCCGGCCGGCGACGATGCGGTGCTTGCCGGAGTGCGCCTTGAGGGCCCGCACGGTCGCCACCACCACCGCGGCGTCGGGGGTCAGCCCCGAGTTGCGGCACTTGATGTTGAAGAACCGCTCGGCGCCCATGTCGGCACCGAAGCCGGCCTCGGTGATCAAGAAGTCCCCGGCGTGGATCCCGATCAGGTCGGCCAGGATCGAGCTGTTGCCGTGCGCGATGTTGCCGAACGGCCCGGCGTGCACCAGCACCGGGGTGTTCTCCAGGGTCTGCAGCAGGTTGGGTTTGAGGGCGTCGCGCATCAGCACCGCCATCGACCCGGCCGCCTTCAGCTGCTCGGCGGTCACCGGCTCCCCCGCCTTGGTGTAGCCGACCACCACCCGCCCCAGCCGGGCCCGCAGGTCCGCCAACGACGTCGCCAGCGCGAAGATCGCCATCACCTCCGACGCCGCGGTGATGTCGAACCCGGTCTGGCGGGTGACCCCGTCCTCCTTGCCGCCGAGCCCGATCACGATGTTGCGCAACGCCCGGTCGTTGACGTCCAGCACCCGCCGCCAGGTGATGTCGTCCAACGACAGGCCCAGCTCGTTGCCCTGGTGCAGGTGGTTGTCGATCACCGCGGAGAGCAGGTTGTGCGCGGCGGTCACCGCGTGGAAGTCACCGGTCAGGTGCAGGTTGAGGATCTCCATCGGCACGACCTGGCTGTAGCCACCGCCCGCCGCGCCGCCCTTGATCCCGAACGTCGGGCCCATCGACGGCTGGCGCACCGCGACCGTCGCCTGCCTGCCGATGTGGCGCATCGCCTGGCCCAACCCCACCGTGGTCGTCGTCTTGCCCTCCCCCAACGGGGTCGGGGTGATCGCCGAGACCACCACGTACTTCGCCTTCGGGCGGTCCGCCAGCTCGGCCACCGCCTCCAGCTTGACCTTGGCGACCTGCTCCCCGTACGGCTCCAGGAGATGCTCGCCGATCCCCATCGACGCCGCCACCTCCGCCAACGGCTTCAGCGACGCGCCCCGTGCGATCTCCAGATCCGAAGGGAAAGCCATCAATCACCAGTCCTTGTGGGAGGCCCCGTAGGGCTCGATGCCGTGGTCCCCGCCTGCGTCGAGTAGTGCGTCGAAGAGGTACTGCCCCGAGGAGCGTTCGCAGTGCAGCAGGTAGGAGCGCTCGCTGTCAACGTCGTCGCGGACGACGTCGGTGACCACGGCGGCGACCGAGGTGCGCAGGGCGGTGCCGTCGGGGGTGGCCTTGTCGGAGAGGTTGACGGCGCAGAGTTTGGCGAGCACGCCGGTGACGGCGTCGGTCCCGCTCAGGCGCATGAGCGCCCGGCCGTGGGTGAGCTCGACGACGCTGACGAACTCGCCGGTGCCGGCGACGCGGGCTTCGATGTCGGCGAGCAGGGCGGGGCCCTCGCCCTGGGGGGCGAGCACGAGCCACTCACCGGGACCGGAGCCGATCACGAGCCGGCGGGCGCCGGCGTCGCGGACCGCCTTGCCGTGGGTGGCGACCAGGGCGGCGGCGGTGGCACCGTCGGCGGGGGCGCGCACGGTGACCTTGGCGAGATGGGACAGGTCGCAGAGGCGCAGCCCGCCCCGGGCGGCCGCGCCGGTGGCATGCTCCCAGCCGTCGATGACGGCGGCGGGACCGACCGGGCGGATCGGGCTGCGGGCGACGGGAACGGCGAGATCAGCCACGGAGGCGCACCCCCTCGGGGTCGTAGTGGGCGTGGTGTTCCATCACCCGGGCCGGGATCCGCCGCCGGTCGGGGAGCAGGACGGTCACGATCGTGCCGGCGGCGGCGAGGTCCGGTTCGACGAAGCCGAGGCAGATGCTGCGCCCGAGGGTCGGGGAACGGCGCGACGAGGTGATCCGCCCGACGATGCGGGTCTCGCCGGCGACGATCTGGCTGGCCTCGGGGGGGACGATGTCACCGTCGAGGGGTTGGAGGCCGACGAGGCGCTGGTAGTGCTCGCCGGCCTGCCAGGCCAACTCGGGTTTGCCGGCGAAGTCGTCCTTGTCGGCCTTGACCAGCCAGTCCAGGCCGGCGCCGAGGGCCTTGGTGAGCCCGTCGGTGTCCTGGGCGACGATGAAGTGGCCCTTCTCGAGGCGCATGATCCGTTGCGCCTCGATCCCGAACGCCCCGACCCCGAGATCCGCGCCGCTGTCCAGCAGGGTCTCCCAGACGTGGAGCCCGTAGCTGGCGGGCACGTGGATCTCATACGACAGCTCGCCGGTGAAACCGATGCGCCACATCCAGCAGCCGGGCACCCCGGCGATGGTGCCGGCCCGCACCTGCATGTAGCCAAAGGCCTCGCCCGACAGATCGACGTCGCCACAGAGGCGTCCGAGCAGCTCGCGGCTGGCCGGTCCGGCGATGTTGATCGAGGCGTAGGCGGTGGTGACCGGGGTGACGTGCACCTGCCAGTCGGGGTGCTCGGTCTGCAGCCAGCTCTCCGCCCACTCCCAGACCGTCGCCGCCCCCGAGGAGGTGGTCGACATGACCCAGCGGTCCTCGGCCAGCCGGCCGGTGACGCCGTCGTCGAGCACCACCCCGT
The DNA here is from genome assembly GCA_035702855.1 of Acidimicrobiales bacterium. Classification (GTDB taxonomy): domain Bacteria; phylum Actinomycetota; class Acidimicrobiia; order Acidimicrobiales; family Palsa-688; genus JAKAQB01. Next base: position 15,318 of record DASSZM010000254.1, read on the forward strand.
CCTCGGCGCACATCACCCCGTAGCGGACCGAGCCGACCGCCAGCTTGGACCACTTGTTGACATACAGCAGGTTCAACAGCTTGGGGACGTCGGGGCCGCGCAGGTCGAGCTTGCCGAGCGGGGTCACGTCGATGATCCCCACCTTGTTGCGGACGGTGGCGACCTCGGCGTCGGGGTCGCCGTAGTGGTCGGGGCGGATCCACTGCCCCGCCACCAGCGGCCTGGCGCCGTGCGCCTCGTGCCAGGGTTGCATCGGCGAGTGGCGGACCGGCTCGAGGATCCGTCCGCCGAGCGCTCCGAGGCTGATCGGCGCGTACGGGGGCCGCCACACCGTGGTGCCGGTCTCGGCGATCGACCGGCCGGTCGCCTCGGAGAGGATCGCCACCGCGTTGACCGTCTCCAGCTTCCCCTGGGAGGGTCCCATGGTCACCGTGGTGTACCGCTTCATCAACTCGATCGAGTCGTAGCCCTCCGCGGCGGCGGCGACCAGGTCCTTGGACGACACGTCCTCGGAGTAGTCGACCATCCCGTGGGTGGCCCCCTTGAACAGCGCCGGGTGCGGATCGATCCGCAACGCCGGAGCGCTGCCCGCCTCCCCGCCCCGGGCCGCGGTCTCCCCGATCGCCCGGGCGTGCGCCATCAGCTCCTCGAGGGTGCCGTCGCCGGCGATCCCGCCGGTGACATACACGTTGCCCGGCAGCCGCCCGCCGGGCAGGAACCGGGCCGCGCGCGGCTCGTAGACCGGCTTGTCGCCCGCCATGTTGAGCAGCGAGGTCGGGGCGGTCCAGCCGACCGCGGTGACCAGCAGGTCACAGTCGAGCTTGGTGCCGTCGCCCAACTCCACCCCCGACAGCGTGCCGTTGCGGGCCCCCAACGCCCGGACCACGTCCCCGCCCGAGCGGGCGTCGACCACCCGGGCGACCTCCACCCCGACCCGCTCCAAGTCGGCGGCCGCGGCGTCCCCCGCGGCGTTGGCCGACAGCACCACCGCCCGCTCCCCCGGCTTGACCGCCCACAGGTTGACCAACCGGCGCGCCGCGCTCGACAGCATCACCCCCGGCCGGTCGTTGCCTTCGAAGACATACGGCCGCTCCACCAGGCCGGCGGCCACCACCAGCGCCCCCGCCCTCGCCTTGACCAGCCGCTCGATCACCGGGGAGCCGGCCGGTCCGAACCCGCCGCCGACCCGGTCGGGGTGGCGGCGCTGCAGCACGGCGATCCAGTTGTCGTCGTAGCGGCCGGTGACCACCGAGTTGGTGAGCACCTCGATACCCGGCGCGGCGGCCACGGCCGCGACCAACTCGGCCAGCACCGCCCGCTCCGCCCCGTCCCCCCAGCGCAGATGGCCGCCCAGGTCGTACTCCTCCTCGACCAGCAACACCTCCGCCCCCGCCTCCGCCGCCGCCAACGCCGCCGCCATCCCGGCCGGGCCGCCCCCCGCCACCAACACGTCGGGGTGGGCGTAGCGCTTGTCGTAGAAGCCGTGCGGGGTCTCCGGGCTCACCCGCCCGCCCGTCGCGAACCGCTTCAACACCTGCTCGTACGCCGGCCACAACCGCTCCGGCTTCATGAACGTCTTGTAGTAGAACCCCGCCCCCAGGAACCGACCCACCAACTGGTTGGCCGACTTGGCGTCATAGCGCAGCGACGGCCACACGTTCTGCGGCGCCACCGCCATCCCCGGCTCCAACCGGCGGTGCGCGCCGCGCACGTTCGGCTCGTCACCCACCTGCACCGTGCACCCAGGATCCAGGAAACTCGCCGACAGCACCCCGCGCGGCCGGTGGTACTTGAAACTGCGGGAGAACACGCTCACCCCGTTGGCCAACAGGCCCGACACGATCGTGTCCCCCCGGTACGCCTGGTAACTGCGGCCGTCCCAGGAGAAGCTCAACGGCGCCCGCCGGTCCAACACCTCCCCCGGCTGCTCAGAAAGCCGGCGGGTCCCCACCCCCGGATGCACCGTCGCCGTCACGGCCGGGCCGCCGGCTCGACGCTGCGGATCTCGTTGGTCTGGGTGTGCCGCTCCACCCGCAAGAACCGGCGGCACCCCGCCCGGTGATACCAGCCCTCGCGCACCCAGCCCTCCGGGTTGTCGTGATCGTACAGGTACGCCCGCCACGCCTCCGGCGTGGCCGTCGCCACCGGCGGACGGGCCTTCGACTCGCCCCGATAGGCGAACTCACTGGCGTTCCTCGGCCCGCAATACGGGCACGGTATGCGCATCATCGTCGTCCTCGCTCCCCTCTCCAGCCCGACGCTCCGGCTCAATGGCCGACCGACGCCGCGCCCTTCTCCCCGACCAACCGACCCTCCGCGAAACGCGCCAGGTCGAACGGAGCGATCATCTCCGGCGTCCTGCCCGTCGCGATCAACTCCGCCATCGTCTCACCCGCCACCGGCCCCGCCTTGAACCCGTAGGTCCCCCACCCCACATCCACCAAGAACCCCTCCACCGGCGTCACCCCCATGATCGGCGAGAAGTCCGGGGTCATGTCACACAACCCCGCCCACTGCCGCAACAACCGCATCTTCGAGATCGCCGGCATCAACTCCAGCACGTGCCCCGCCAACTCCTCGGTGAACTCCAACGACCCCCGCATCGAATACGACGCATACGGGTCCGTCGACGCCCCGAACACCAACTCACCCCGGTCGGTCTGGCTCACATACACATGCAACGTCCCCGACACCACCACCGCGTCCAGGAACACCTTCACCGGCTCGGTCACCGCCGCCTGCAACGGGTGGGTGATCACCGGCATCCTCACCCCCACCATGTCCGACAGCAACGTCGCGTGCCCCGCCGTGCAGTTCACCACCACCGGCGTCGAGATGTGCCCCCGATCGGTGCGCACCCCCGTCACCTTCCCCCCCGCCGTCTCGATCCCCAACACCTCCGTCTGCTGGTGGATCTCCACCCCCCGCGCGTCCGCCCCCCGCGCGTACCCCCAGTTCACCGCGTCATGCCGGATCGTGCCCCCCGGCGGGTGGTACAACGCCCCCAACACCGGATACCGGGTGTGCTCCGAAGTGTCCAGGTACGGGACGATCTTCCTGATCTCCTCCGGCCCGATCACCGACGAGTCGATCCCCTCCAACTTGTTGACCTCCGCCCGCCACGCCATCGTCCGCAACGACGCGTCCGAGTGCGCCAAGGTCAGATGCCCCCGCTGCGAGAACATCACATTGAAGTTCAGATCCGCCGACAAATGCTCGTACAGATCCACCGACCGGTCATAGAAACGCACCCCCTCCGGCGTCAGATAGTTGGACCGCACGATCGCCGTGTTCCGCCCCGAGTTGCCCCCACCCACATACCCCCGGTCCACCACCGCGATCCGCCGCACACCGTGGTTCAACGCCAAGTAGTACGCCGTCGCCAGACCATGCACCCCCGCCCCCACGATCACCACGTCATAGGACGACTTCAACTCATGCTGCCGCCACACCCGCGGCCACTCGCCGTGCACCACCCCGTGACGCACCAGACCCAACGCCGAGTACCTCGCCGGCTTCCCCCCGGCAAAACCGTTCAACTTCCCATTGGCCCGGGCCATGTCCCTCCCACCCTCGACTCCCCGTCCGGGACAACTCTCCCACTCCGGCCATGGACCGAGAGTGCGTCCAGTCGCGCTCGACGGCCAACGACGATCGCTGTCGAGGCTCCTTCCTACCATTAAGGTCTGCCCATGGCAACGGGCCTCGTCGATAAGGTCTGCCCATGGCCTGTCTGCGGCGGAGGCTCCGGAGGTGAAGCTCCGGTAGCGGTAAGGTCTGCCCATGGCAAAGCGCCGCTCGCCCGCCGTCGAAGGCGAGCCCACGAGCCTCTTCCGGCCGGTACAGCCGGGCGGGGCCTTCGAGAAGACGGTGGAGCAACTGCTCGGCGCGATCAAGTCCGGGGCCGTGCCGCTGGGCGACCGCCTCCCGCCCGAGCGCGAGCTGGCGTTGCAGCTGAACGTCAGCCGCGTGACGCTCCGAGAAGCGATCCGCGCCCTGGCAGAAGCCGGCTACCTCGAGGCTCGCCGTGGCCGTGCCGGCGGGACCTTCGTCATCGACCACTCGGCGCTCCCCGGGGGACGGAGGCCGAAGCGCCCCGATGTCAGTGGGCTGGACGACCTTCTTGCCTTCCGCCGCGTCGTCGAGGTTGGCGCGGCCACCTTGGCCGCCGGCCGCCAGCTGCGCGACAGCGAGAGGCACCTCCTGACCGAGGCTGTCCTCGCGGCTGAGTCCGCACCCTTCGAGGAGTACCGCGGTGCCGACACCCGCCTCCACCTGCTCATCGCCGAGCTCGGCGGCTCCGCCCTACTGGTTCGAGCCGTTGCCGACGTGAGGATGCGAACCAACGACCTCCTCGACGTCCTTCCCACACGCCAGCGGCCGATCCTCCACGCCAACGCACAGCACCACGAGATCAGCGCCGCCATCCTCGCCGGCGACCCCGCAGCGGCACAGCTGGCCATGGAACGTCACCTCGAGGCGACAGCCGCTCTCCTACACGGTTTCCTGGTCTGAACCGTGGAGTGATCCAACCGCGGCCTCCTTGACACGAGGCCGCCCCATCAGGTTAGATCAGACCAAATCCACGGGTGCCGACTGCGAGGTCGGTGCTCGGTCGGCCGGGGGGTCGAACAGTCATGGGTTGACACGCGACCAAGAGACGCGCACAAGTTGGCCTCGATGAGCGCGGCGCGGCGTCGGTCAACCATGCCCGCTGCCTTGACTCGGGCCCCCCTTCGTCGAAAGCGACACGGCCCCCTTTCCCCGTGGCCAGGCTTCAGCACCACAGTCCCTGCTTGGGGTTCCATCCCCTTTTTCAATCGCGCGAGGCAACAGCAATGGCATACGACGACATCCTAGATCTGCCGGATTCTGGCATGCCGAAGACGACCAGCTGGGTCGGGCCCTTCGTCATCGGATTGGCTGGCACGATTCTCGTGACGGGCATCGCCCCGGTCATCGTGAGCGCGATGGGTTCAGCCGGAGTGATCTGGATGGTGTTCTGGACCATCACAGGGCTCCTGCTTTGTCTTTTCCTGGCCGAGTTGGCCACGATGATGCCCAACCGATCAGGGGGAGCGCCAGCTTACGCCTACGCTGGATTCAAGGACCGCTGGCCGCGCCT
>DASSZM010000224.1:0-2906 GCA_035702855.1 Acidimicrobiales bacterium
ACGTTGGTGACCACGACCGCCTCGGTCGGCAGGGCGAGGAAGGTCCCGTCGCTCTCGTCGGCCTCGACCACGAACCACGGGCTGTCGCCCACCCAGCGGGCGCCGCCGTCGACGCCGGGCAGGTCCCCCCCGACGAGGAACGACGGCCGCTCGCCGGCGACCTCGAGGATGTGGGCGACCATGGCCGTGGTCGTGCTCTTGCCCTTGGTGCCGGCGACGGCGAGGGTGCGGCGCAGCCCGCAGAGGGCGGCCAGCAGCTCGACCCGCCAGAGGACGGGGATCCCGAGGCGCCGGGCCTCGACCAGCTCCGGGTTGGACGGCGGCACCGCCGAGGAGGCGCCGACCAGCTCGGCCGAGGCGACCAGCGTGGCGTCGTGGCCGACGGCCACGGCGATCCCGTGGCCGCGGAGGCGCTGCACCGTCGGCGAGTCCCGCCGGTCGCTGCCGGTGACGGTGTGGCCCATCGTGGCGAGGATGGTGGCGATCCCGCTCATGCCCGCCCCGCCGATCCCGACCAGGTGGAGCCGGCGGGGACGGCCCAGCTCCTGCAGGTGATCCCCGGCGGCGCTCACCGCCGCTCCCGGGCGTGGGCCTCGACCAGCTGCGCCACCCGGGCGGCGGCGTCGGGCACGGCGAGGGTGCGGGCGCCCGCCGCCATGCGCTGCAGGCGGGCGGGGTCGCCGAGCAGCCGGTCGAGCTCGGCGGCCAGCCGCTCGCCGTCGAGGGCGGCGTCGTCGACGACCACGGCGGCGCCGGCGGCGGCCATGGCCCGGGCGTTGCGCCCCTGGTGGTCGCCGGGCGACCCGGGGAGGGGCACCAGCACCGAGGGGACGCCGGCGGCGGCCAGCTCGGCGACCGTGTTGGCCCCGGCACGGTGCACCGCCACGTCGGCGGCCGCGTACACCAGGTCCATGCGCTCCTCGAAGGAAACCTGGCGGTAGGTGACGCCGCCGGCGGGCAGCGCCGGCGCCCGGCGGGCGAGGGCCTCGGCGTTGCGGGCCCCGACCACGTGGTGGAGGGCGACGTCGCCGCGTGCGGCCCAGCGGTCCACCAGCGCCAAGGCGGCCTCGTTGAGCCGGCCCGCCCCGAGGGAGCCGCCGGCGATCACCACGAGGTGGACGTCGTCGGGGTAGCCGAGAGCGGCGCGCGCCGCCCGCCGGCCGGCGGCGGAGCGGTCCACGTCGCGCATGCGCTCCCGGATCGGGTTGCCGGTGACCACCGCCCGGGGCAGCGGGGTCCCCGGGAACGACACGGCGGAGGCGACGGCGAACCGGCCGAGCAGGCGGTTGACCGCGCCGGGGACGGCGTTGGCCTCGGCCAGCACGAGCGGCACCCGCCAGAGGACGGCGGCCGCCGCCGCCGGCGCGGCGGCGTAGCCGCCCACCGAGACCACCGCCGCCGGGCGCCAGCGGCCGACCAGGGCGACCGCCTCGAGGGTCCCGGCGAGCAGGCCGAGGGCGGCGCCGACGTTGTCCCGGCTCAGGCGGCGCACGATGCCCCGCCCGGGCAGCAGGGTGACCGCGAAGCCGGCGGCGGGGACGAGGTCGCGCTCCATGCCCCGCCGGGACCCGACGAAGCGCACGGACCGCTGATCGTGGCCGGCCTCGACGAGGGCGCCGGCGATGGCCAGCGCCGGCGTGACGTGGCCGGCGGTCCCCCCGCCGGCCAGCACGACCCACGGGCGGGCGCCCGCCGGGGTGCCGGCGGCGCTCACCGACCCTCCCCCGACGCGGCCCCCGCCCGGACCACCGTCGCGGCCCGCCCCGTGGCGGTCACGGCCGGCGGGCGATGTTGCCCAGCACCCCGGCGCCGAACAGCGTCAGCACGAGCGAGGACCCGCCGTAGGACACGAACGGCAGCGGCACGCCGGTCACCGGCAGGAGCCCGACCACGGCGCCGATGTTGATGACGGCCTGCCCGATGAGCCAGGCGACGATGCCGGCGGCGACCAGGCCGGAGAAGCGGTCCCGGGCGCCGCAGGCGATGCGGACCCCGACGACGGCGAAGGCGAGGAACAGCCCCGTCAGCAGCAGCGTCCCGACCAGCCCGGTCTCCTCGCCGATGATGGCGAAGATGAAGTCGGTCTGGGCGTTGGGCAGGTACCCCCACGACGCCAGGCTGGTGCCGATGCCGTCCCCGGTGAGCCGGCCGGCGCCGAGGGCGAACAGGCCCTGCACCGACTGGAAGCCGCTGCCGCTGGCGTTCTTGAACGGGTGGACGAAGGCGGTCAGCCGGCGCCACCGGTAGGGGGCGACGACCGCCATGAGCATGCCGAGGACGCCGACGAGGCCGAAGATGGCGCCCAGTGGCTTGCCGGGGATCCCGGCGGTGCCGACCATGGCGAGGCCGATGACCACGAGCACGGCGGTGGAGCCCATGTCGGGCTGGGCCATGACGAGGATGGCGAGCAGCCCGACGATGGCGAGGACGGGGCCCATCTGGTAGCGCCAGTCGCCCCGCTCGCCCCGCTCCGCCCGGCGGTCGAGGGTGTCGGCGGCGAAGAAGACCAGAGCGAGCTTGGCCAGCTCGGACGGCTGGATCTGGAACGACGACGTCCCCAGCCAGCGGGTGGCGCCGGCCGCGCCCACGCCGACGTGGGGGATCAGCACCAGGAAGAGGAGCCCCAGCGCCACCACCATTGCCGCGCGGGCGAAGCGCCGCCACCGGCGGCGGTCGACGCGCAGGGCGACGAAGAACGCCCCGGTCCCGATGACCAGCCACAGCAGCTGGCGCTCGAAGAAGTGCCACGGGCTGCCGTACTGCTGCAGGGAGGTGACCGACGAGGCCGACATGACCATGACCAGCCCGGTCAGGTTGAGCACCACGAGCAGCAGCAGGAGCAGCGGGAAGGTGCCCCGGCCGGCGCGGGCGGACGGCCGCAGCCGCACCGTGGTGCCGGGCTGGGC
>DASSZM010000035.1:0-22909 GCA_035702855.1 Acidimicrobiales bacterium
CGGCTGGAGCGCACGCGCCGACGCGGCGGTCCGCCTGGAGCTGCCGGCCGGCCGGCTGACCGCCGCCGTCCAGGCGGTCCGCCACCACGTGCTGCTGATCCCCCTCGAAGGAGACGCCGCGCGGGCGTGTGAGGCGCGCCGCGTGGAGGCGCTGATCGCCTGCGGCTGGCTGGACGAGGCCGCCACGGTCCTCGAGGGGTGGCTCACCACCCCGGCACGGGGTGGGCGGCTCGGCGGCGACGCCCTCGACACGGCCGCCACGCTGCAGGCCCTCGACCGCTGGCGCCGTGCCGTCGTCAAGGCGTTGCCATCCGGCGTGCTGGTCGTGGTCGGCCGGGCGGCCGAGCACCTGGCGCGCCAGGCGCGGCGGAGTGCACCCGAGCGGCTCCGCCCGCTCGCCGCCGGGTTGGGTGCAGCGCACGCCCTGCTCCGCGACGGCGGCGAGGCTTGCGCTGCCGCCCAGGTGGCCCGATGGCACACCGAGACGATCCACCGGGCCGGACCCCTCCCGACGCCCCCGGCTTGGGATCCGCGGGCCGGGAAGGGCACCCACGGGCAGGTCACGCTGGACGCGGCTCGCGTCGCGCTGGCTGCGGTCCACGATGGCCGCGATCCGGCCGGGGCGCTGGAGTGGCTCCTCGGGGTTGCCAGCCCGACGTGGGCGTGGCCGGAGGTGATCGACCCTCGACTCGGCTCCGGCTCGCGCGGGTCCGGCCACGCCCCCGACGTGACCGCCGCCTTCGCCTTGCTGGGTATGTCGCTGCTGGCCAGCGGCCAGGGGGACGCCATGGACCCGCAGGTGACTCTGGACCTGTTGCCCTGGCTCCCCCCCGAGTGGCGGGGCCAGGCGCTCGAGGTGCACGGTCTGCCCACCGCCGCCGGGCGCCTCTCCTTCGCCCTCCGGTGGCACGGGACGCGCCCGGCGCTGCTCTGGGAGCTGGCGGGGGAAGGACCCGACGTCACCCTGGGTTCGCCCGGGCTCGACCCCGACTGGTCGGCCGGAGGCCGGCGAGGCGAGGCGCTGCTCGGGGTCGGACCGGCGGCGGGGGGCGCCGGGGGTGCGTTGGTACGGTGAGGCGTGCTGATCGGCGCGTCGCGGCTCCACCACCTCGAGGCCCCCGGCGGCGGGCTCGACGCCGAGGAGCTCGAGGCGGCCTATGCCCACGAGCCGGGCACCGTCCGGGCCAACTTCTCGGTGACCCTCGACGGAGCGGTGGAGCTCGACGGGCGCAGCGGTGGTCTCGGTGGTGACGCCGACCGCGACCTCCTGGCGGCGTTGCGAGCCCTCGCCGATGTCGTGCTCGTCGGCGCCGGCACCGTCCGGGCGGAGGGCTACGGTCCCGTCTGGGTGCGCGCGAGCCGGCGCCGGCGGCGCGTGGCCCGGGGGCAGGCCCCGCTCCCCACACTGGCCGTCGTGACCGGGACGGCCGACCTCGACCCCGGTGCCCGGCTGTTCGTCGAGCGGCGCGAAGGGCAGCCGGTCCCACCTCGCCCGGTGGTGCTCACCTGCCTGGCCGCTCCCGCCGAGCGTCGCCGACGGTTGGCGGACGTCGCCGACGTGCGGGTGGTCGGCGACGGCGAGGTCGACCTCGCTGCCGCGCTGGTGGGCCTGCGCGCCGACTGCGCGAGCCCGGAGGAGGCCCGGATCCTCACCGAGGGCGGTCCCAGGCTGCTCGGCGACCTCCTCACCGCCGGCCTGCTCGACGAGCTCTGCCTGACCCACAGCCCGTTCGTCGCCGGGCCCGACCGGGTGCGACTGTGCCAGGGTTGGCGCCCGACGCCGGATCCCGGCCAGCGCAGGTTCCGCCTCGAGGCCGTGCACGCGGCCGACGACCGCTTGTTCACCCGCTACCGGCTGCTCCGGGGGGAAGGGTGACGCTGTCACGGGCGGACCTCTCCGGCCCGCCGTTGCCGATCCTCCGCCCGCTGCGGGGCCGGCCCCGGAAGGCCGACGCCCCGACGCTCGGCATCGAACGATCCCTGTGGGAGGCGGGCCGCCGGGTCGTGGTCGGCGTCGATGAAGTCGGGCGGGGGGCCTGGGCCGGCCCGCTGGTCGTCGGGGCCGCCGTCGTGCCCCGGGACCGCCGGGTCTACGGCGTGCGGGACTCCAAGTTGTTGACCGAGACGCAGCGGGAACGCCTCTTCGACCGTGTGGCGGCTTGGTGCGCGCCGTGGGCCGTCGGCGCCGCGACCCACGAGGAATGCGACGAGCTGGGGATGGCGGAGGCGCAGCGGGTCGCGGCGCGTCGTGCCATCGAGGGCCTCGGGGTGATCCCGGACGCCGTGCTGGTCGACGGCACGTGGGACTTCGTGGGGCTCGGGACCACGCAGCGGGTCGTGCGCGGCGACGCCGCCTGTCTGTCGATCGCAGCGGCGTCGATCCTCGCCAAGGTGTCACGGGACCGTCGCATGAGGGAGGAGGCACGCCACTTCCCGGGCTACGACTTCGACGGCAACAAGGGGTACCCCTGCCCACGTCACAAGATGGCCCTCGCCGCCTACGGGCCCACGGCGATCCACCGCCGGTCGTGGGTGTTCATGGAGCACCTGCCGTGGGGGGTGGCGGGGCAGCGCGCCCGCCGGCGCGAGACCCCGGCGGGCTGAGGACGGCCTCGGGCCGCCGCCGGTCGGCCGGCCAGGTCGTCCGCGGGCCGGCCGGCCAGGTCGCCCGCCGGTCGGTCCCTTCCCGCCGGCTCAGCCGGCGGCCTGGCCCGAGACCCCGCTGCTCCCCGAGCTCGCCGTGGGGCGCCCGACCCAGACGGCCAGCCCGCCGTTGACGTCGCCGGCGACGACGGCATTGGCGCCCGCCCAGGCGGCGACGGTGGTGGACAGCTGTGCCCCCGTCCACGGGGCCGTGTCGCTCGCGACCAGCTGCCAGGCGGCGCCGGCATCGGTGGACAGCCACACCCCCGCCCCGCCGCTCGGTGCCGTTGCCGCCGCCGACGGCGGCGAGGGGTACGGCGAGTCGGAGGCCCAGCGGGGGTCGTCGGGCAGGGCGAGCGTGGCCGGCGGGCTCCCCCCGACGGCGAGCCAGCTCGAGCCGGACACGGCGAGGTCGGTCCAGGGTCCGCCGGGGCCGAGCGGGATGACGGAGCTTTGGTGCCGGGATCCGGGGGCGACCCGGGTCCAGCTCGTGCCGTCGGACGAGCTCCACAGCGCCGGTTGCGCCCCGCCGGCGCCCGGCGCCTGGCCCCACGCCAGGACGCCGTGCCCGGCGGCGGTGCAGCCATCCATCGCCTCGTCGCTGCCGAGGCCGGCGTGGGGGGAGACGGTGCCGGTCACCCAGGCGGTGCCGTTGGCCGACGACCACGTCGCCGCCTGGGTGCCGTCGTCCTCCTGGCCGGCGCTGCCGGTCCCGCTGCCGACGACCGGGACCGTGGTGGTCGTGGTGGTCGAGCCGGTGTGGCTACCCGAACGCTTGCCCTGGGCCGGTGGCGCCCCGGTGCGCGTCGACCAACCGACCGCAATCACGGTGGGCACCGCCGGCGTCCCGGAGCTGCCGGCGACCGTGGTGCTGGTGGCGCGGGCCCCGGAGGCCGGCGCCGGCTCGAGCGTCGCGACGCACAGCCCGAGCGGCTGCTGGGGTCTCAGCATGGGCGTCCGCTCCAGCGTGCCGACCGGCGCCCAGCCGACGCCGTCGTTGCGCCACCCGGCGGCGGTGGGCCCGGCCCCGTCGGCCAGGGCCGAGGTGCCGACCGCGACGGTGGCCCCCCCGAGCGCCGTGGCGGCGCTCAGCATGGTGCCGTTCGCCGCTTCGGTGAAAGCCGCCACCGGCCGCCACCCGCTGCCATCCGGCGAGCTCCACACCGTCGCCGCCGCGCCGTGGGCGCCGGTCGCCACCAGGCTCGTCCCGACGGCGACCAGATCCGTCAGGCGGGTGGAGGGGAGCACCGCCGCTCGTGACCAGCGCCGCCCGTCGACCGAGTCGAGGATGACGGCCTCGCCGACCGAGGTCCCGGGGTGGCTCACGTCCACCGCCAGCCAGAGGCGGCCGCGGGTGCGGGCCACGGCGACGGGGGTCGCCGTCGAGCGCAGTCCCCCGAACGTCGCGGGCGGCACGCTGGTCCAGCGCCCGGCGCGGTGTACCCACACCAGCGGCTGGCCGGGCTCGCTGTCGGCGACGACGGTCGTACCACTCCACGTCGCCACGAGATCGGCGGTCGCCCCCGGGGGAGCGGCCGGCATCGGGACCGGCGTCCAGCGCTGGCCATCCGGTGACATCCACAGTGACGGGGCGCCAGGGGCACCTCCGACCGCCGCGATGGCGTCCGACCCGCCGGGGGCCGTCGGGTCGACCGACACGGCCCGCAACACGCTCACGCCGGTGGTGGGCGCGCTCGGCTGCGGGAAGGCCTGCACGGTCTCGCCCCAGGCGCTGCCGCCCGGCGAGATCCATGCCGCCGGGGACCAGGTCGAGGCCGGGCGGGCGCCGCCCACGGCCACCAGCTCCTTGCCGGTCCAGGAGAGTCCGGCCACGGCGTGGTCGCCCGGTGGGCCGAAGGACCCGGGCGTGTCGCTCCCCCAGCGGATGCCGTTGGGGGAGTCCCACAGCACCCCGACGGTCTGCGTACCCGACCGGGCGGTCCCGGCGGCCAGGACGCCGTTGGGGTCGACCAGCAAGGCGGTGAGCGTGGCGCCCCGCCGGCCGATCAGGCGCTCGGCGTCGCTCACCTGGGCCCAGGTGGTGCCGTTGCTCGAGTACCAGACGGCGGTCTGGCCGGCTACGGAGCCCGCGGCGACGATGCCGACGGTGCCGGCGGCCACGAGATCCATCGTCGAGGCCCCCGCGGGGGCGGACGAGCGGCTGCCGACCGCCGAGCGGAACGACGCCTGGTCGCTCACCGGGACCGGCGTCCCACCGGAGGGGGGCGTCACCCAGACCGCTGCCCGCTGGCCGGCGCCGACGCCGACCGAGCCGACCACCACGACCCGCGTCCCGTCCGTGGTGGCGGCCAGCGCCTGGCCGTCCGTGCCGGCCAGAGGCTGGGCCGTCCAGCTGCGGGCGTCGCTCGACTGCCAGATCATCGCCGTCGTCGAGCCGTCGGGGGCGGTCACGGTGCCCACCGCCGTCCACGTGCCGCCGATAGCCGCCGGCGCCAGGACGGCGCTGAGCGTGGTCGCACCGCCCCCGGCGAGGCCGGGGGCGACGGCGCGGGACCAGCGGTAGGGCGCGGTCGTCGCCGAGCCGGCGGCCGTGGTCGTGGAACCCGGCCCGGGGGTGGCGGCGGAGCTGGCGGTGGGGGAGGTGGGGGGGGTGGCAGAGCGCGTGCCCCCGCAGGAAGCGAGCAGCACGGCGGCGAGCGCCGTCCCGGCGGCGGCGAGCGGTCGGCGCAAGCTCAGCGCGAGCTCAGGTGGAAGCCGCCGCCGTCGTCGCCCCGCCGCCAGACCTGCCACCACCGCCGGCGGGACCGCTCCTGCTCCACCTCCTCGACGATGGCCGGCCCGGCGGCGTTGACGACCTCCTCGGCGGAGTCCAGCAACTCGCCGATCTCCCCCGCGTCGCCTTCCGGCTCGTCCTCCACCGGGGGGCGGACGAGCGAACCGGTCACGAACGTCCCCACGCCGACGTCGGGCTCGTAGCGCGAGCAGTCCGCCGGGCACCGCCACGGGGCCTCCGGCGCCAGGTCGAGCTCGCAGAAGCGCGCCACCTCGCCGTCGCTGTACGTGCGGCTCTGGAAGTGGCGGCAGTCCTCCCGCATCGGCACGGTCCCCATCCTTGCAGCCCCGCCCGCACCGGGCACCTCGCCTGCCTGGCTCCGGCGGACCGGGCCGGTAGCATCAGAGGCATGGAGAGCTCCGCTCCGCTCGCCAGCCAGTTGCGGCTGGCGGTCCTCCGGCTGTCGCGTCGCCTCCGCCAGCAGGCGGTCGATGAGATCACGCCGTCCCAGCTGTCCGCCCTGGCGTCGGTCGCCAAGCACGGCGAGCTGTCCCTCGGGACCCTCGCGTCCCTGGAGCGCATCGCCCCGCCGTCGATGACGCGCATCGCGGCGCGCCTCGAGGAGCGCGGCCTGGTCGTGCGCCGCAGCGACGACGTCGACCGGCGGGTGGCCCGCGTGGCCATCAGCCCCGCCGGGCAGGCCGTCCTCGATCAGACTCGCAACCGGCGCGACGCCTACCTGGCGGTGCGCATCCAGGACCTGAGCGAGGAGGAGCAGGAGCTGCTCGCCCGGGCGGTCCCGCTGCTCGAGCGCCTCGCGGCCGAGAGCGCCGACCTCGAGGTCACCCCGGTCTCCTAGGAGACGCCTGCGCGCTCCTGGCGGCGCCCGCTCGGTCAGAGCGGCAGGTCGCCGGTGGCCACCCGCGTCGTGCCGTGGTCGCGGTAAGCGGCGATGGCATCCCGGGCGATCCGCATCTGGTGGACCTCGTCGGCGCCGTCGGCGAGGCGACTCCACCGCGCCTGCTTCAGCATGTCCGCCAGCGGGGTGTCGGTGGAGTAGCCGAGAGCGCCGTGCACCTGGATCGCCCGGTCGACGACCCGCCACAAGGTGTTGGCGACGAAGTGCTTGGCCATCGACACCTCGGTCTTCCACGGCAGGTCGTGTTCGAGGCGGTAGGCGGCGTGCAGCACCATGAGCTTGGCCTGGTAGAGCTCGAGGGCGGAGTCGGCGATGAGCCACTGGACCCCCTGCTTGTCGGCGAGCAGGGAGCCGTGGGCGTAGCGCTCGAGCGAGCGGCCGACCATGAGGTCCAGGGCGGTCTCGCACTGGGCGATCCAGCGCATGCAGTGCGCCAGACGGGCCGGTCCCAGGCGGGCCTGACCGAGCAGGTGGCCCTGCCCGCGCCCGCCCAGGAGGTTGGCGGCGGGGACCCGCAGGTCGGTGATGCGGATCTCGCAGTGGTTGTGGCTGCCTGCCAGGGTCTCGACGTCGCGCACGATCTCCCAGCCGTCGGCGGGGAGATCCACGAGGAAGGCGCTCGTGGCCGCCTGCGGCACCTCCGGCTGGTCCTCGGTCCGGGCGATGAGGATGGCGAAGCCGGCTCGGCGGGCTCCGCTGATGAACCACTTGTGCCCGTTGATCACCCATTCGTCGCCGTCGAGGACCGCCCGGGTCTGCAGGAGCGTCGGATCGGACCCGGCGACCTCTGGTTCGGTCATCGCGAAGCAGGACCGGATCGTGCCCTCGCACAGCGGCCGGAGGTAGCGCTCCTGCTGCTCCTCGGTGCCCCAGTGCAGCAGGGTGTGCTGGTTGCCCTCGTCGGGGGCCTGGCAGTTGAGGACGTAGGGGCCGATCGGCGAGCGGGCCGCCTCGGCGGACACCGCCGCCATCGCCGTCGGGCCCAGACCCATGCCTCCCCACTCGGGCGGCATGTGCGGGAGCCACAGGCCCTCGTCGCGCGCCCGGCGGCGCAGCTCGCCGATCAGGCCGACCAGCGCCCGGCGGTCGACCCGCTCGTCGCCTGTGCGCTCGGACCGCTGGCGGGCCTCGGCCGGTGCGACGGTGCCCTCCACGAACGCCCGCACCCGCAGGCGGATGTCCTCGACCTCGGCGGGGAAGGTGAAGTCCACGGCCACCCGCCGGACCGTACTACCGGGGGTGACGGCACTACCCGGGGGTGACGGCGTCGTCCGGGCCGCCGGCCCGGCCCGTCCCCCGAAGGACCAGCGGCCGGCACCGGCCCGGACGCCCCCTCTGGCAACCCGATCGTAGGGTGCGGAGGTCACGGCGACAAGCGTTTCCGCTCTAACGTGCCCCCATGGCGACCGCTCTGTCCGCGTATTCCATCCGCCTGCGCGCCCGGATCCGCAACCGTCCGGGTGTCCTCGGGGGCCTGGCGACAGCCATCGGCGGCGCCGGTGGCAGCCTGATGGCCATCGAGATGGTCGCGACCGACGGCGCGACCGTCACCCGGGACCTGGTGGTGTTCTGCCCCTCCGAGGCCCACGCCGGCGACGTGGAGGCCGCAGCCCGCCAGGTCGAGGGCATCGATGTGCTCGAGGTCGAGGACCGCACCTTCGCCCTGCACCGGGGCGGAAAGGTCTCGATCGAGCCGCGCACGGTCCTGAAGGACCGCGACGACCTCGCCATGGCCTACACCCCGGGCGTGGCCCGGGTGTGCACGGCGATCGCCACCGACCCCGCCCTGGTCCACCGCTACACGATGAAGGCCAACACGGTCGCGGTGGTCACCGACGGCACGGCGGTGCTCGGCCTGGGTGACATCGGGCCGGATGCCGCCCTGCCGGTGATGGAGGGCAAGGCGGTGCTGTTCAAGGCCTTCGGCGGCGTCGACGCCGTCCCGGTGTGCCTCCGGGTCGGCAGCGCCGACGAGCTGGTCGACACCGTCCAGCGCTTGGAGCCGATGTTCGGCGGGATCAACCTCGAGGACATCGCCGCTCCCCGCTGCTTCGAGGTGGAGGCTCGCCTGACCGAGGCGCTGTCCATCCCGGTCTTCCACGACGACCAGCACGGCACCGCCGTCGTCGCCCTCGCCGCCCTGCGCAACGCCCTGCGCATCGTGGACAAGCGGATGGAGGACCTGCGCATCGTGCTGTCCGGGGCCGGCGCCGCCGGTGTGGCCATCGCCAAGATCCTGCTCTCGGCGGGCGCGCACGACATCGTCGCCGTCGACCGCAAGGGGGCGGTGCACAAGGAACGCGACGGTCTGGACGAGTCGAAGCGCTGGCTGGCGGAGGAGGCCAATCAGGCGGACCGGCGCGGGAGCCTCCAGGAGGTCCTCGCCGGCTCGGACGTGTTCATCGGCGTGAGCGCACCCGGCCTGCTCGGACGGGAGGACCTCGAGACGATGGCCGACGGCGCCATCGTCTTCGCCCTCGCCAACCCCGTGCCCGAGGTCCTGCCGGAGGAGGCCGAGGGCGTGGTCGCCGTGATGGCCACCGGCCGCAGCGACTACCCCAACCAGATCAACAACGTCCTGTGCTTCCCCGGGATCTTCCGGGGGGCGCTGGACGTCGGCGCCACCCGCATCACCGAGAACATGAAGCTGGCGGCCGCCGACGCCATCGCCGCCGCCGTCCCCTCCGACCAGGTGTCGCCGGCACTGGTGATCCCCAGCGTGTTCCACCCCGACGTGGCCTCGACCGTCGCCACCCGGGTGGGGGAGGCCGCCATCGCCGACGGGGTGATCCGGTCGGTCGTCGGGTGAGCACGGTGTGGGACCCGGCCCGCTACCTGGCCTTCGCCGGGGAGCGGGAACGGCCGTTCCACGAGCTGGTCAACCGGATCCGCACCGAGGCCGCCGGGCTCGTCGTCGACCTCGGGTGCGGGCCGGGCACCGCCACCGCCCAGCTGGCGGACCGCTGGCCCGACGCCCGGGTGGTGGGCGTGGACAGCTCGCCGGAGATGATCGCCCGGGCCGACGAGCGGGCCCGCCCGCCCCGGCTCACCTTCGTCCGCGCCGACGTGACCGCGTGGGAGCCCGACGGCGCCCCCGACGTCATCGTCGCCAACGCCCTCTGGCAGTGGGTTCCCTCCCACCTCGAGGTGCTCGGGCGCCTCGCCGGCCGGCTCGCAGCCGGGGGGACCCTCGCCTTCCAGGTGCCCGGCAACTTCGACGCGCCGTCGCACACGCTGTTGCGGGCCCTGGCGTCGAGCGGGCGCTGGCCCCTGCCCGCCGGCCTCCTGCGGGAGGCGCCCGTCCTCGAACCGGCCGGCTACCTGGACCTGCTCGCCCGTCTGGGCCTCGAGGGGGACGTCTGGGAGACGACCTACCTCCACGTGCTGCACGGCGCCGACCCCGTCCTCGACTGGGTGCGGGGTACGGCGCTCCGTCCGGTGCTCGGTGCCCTCGCCCCCGAGGCGGCCGCCGAGTTCGAGGCGGCCTACGGCGCCGCCCTGCGTGCGGCCTACCCGGCGGACGGCGGCGGCCGGACCGTGCTGCCCTTCCGGAGGATCTTCGCCCTCGGGTACCGGCGGTCGTAGGGCACGCCGTGAGCCTGTCGGGGACGGCCGCCTACCGGGGCCATGGCGACCTGCCGCCCGTGGTCGCCGAGGCGGTCCGGCTGGCCGAGCGCCGCGGGTTCCCGCTCAGTTGCGCACCGGAGCAGGGGCGCCTGCTGCAGCTGCTCGCCGCCGGCCGGGCCGGCGGCGTGATCGGGGAGACCGGCACCGGCTGCGGCGTGGGCGTCGCCTGGCTGCTCTCGGGCGCCGGCCGGGGGACACGCCTCGTCTCGGTCGAGCGCGAGCCGGAGCGGGCGGCCGCGGCGGCGGGGCTGTTTGCCGGGGAACCGGACGTGACGATCCGCTGTGCGGACTGGTCGGCGATCCTGGCGGACGGCCCGTTCGACCTTTTGGTGCTCGACGGGGTGGCGCAGGCAAGGGCGGGGAGCGGCCGTTGGATCCGGCGGCGGCGCTGCGGCCCCAGGGGGCGATCGTGATCGACGACTTCACCCCGGCGGACCGCCGGCCCCCGCAGCACGCCGGCGCCCCGGACGCTGCCCGGCTGCACTGGCTCGAGCACCCGTCGCTGGCGGCCACCGAGCTGCGGCTGACCCCGACGCTCGCCACGGTCGTGGGGGTGCGCCGGGGGTAGGAGGCCAATCGCCTGGTGTGCACCCTCGGGGGTGGGGAGGCTCCGTCCTCGGGAGGGGCGGGGCGGGAGGCGGGGGAGGGCGCACGGCGGGCGGCCGGGGAGGCCGGCCCGCTGTGGGGGCCCAGGCGCCGGTCTGTGCCCCCAGTCGGGCGCCGGAGGGGCCGTTCGCCCCGAGAAGTGGGGTCGTTGGCGGCCCTGGGGGCGTGTGGGGGGTCTATTCGGGGGTGAGGACCCCCAGGCCGGTGCAGGCCCCCACCTGAGCCGGGGTAGAGGCCGATCGAGACGGAAGTGGGGGCGTCGGGGACTGCCGGAGCCCCCACACCGGCAGGGTGGAGGCCGATCGAGAGGGATGGGGCAGGCCCGAGGACCGCAGCGGATCGAACACGTGTTCGATACACTGGCGGGGGTGGGTGGAGCACCAGCCGTCGCGGGACGGGGGCGAGGAGCGCCGGGCGAGCCGGCGTCGTCGGGCGGGGATGCCGGCCGGGACCGGAGCGGTGGGACGCGGCCGGGCCTGCACGCCCTCCCGGCGGTGGCCCGAGGCCGGTCGACGGCTCTCGTCGGTGGTCCGGCGGTCCTCCCTGGTGGACCGCCGGCCCTCGCCCGGGACCGGCTCCTTCCCGTCGAGCCCGCTCTCTGCCCGCTCCTCCCCGAGGGTGGCCTGCGCCGCGGGACCGCGGTGGCGGTGGGAGGACCGGTGGCGTCGACGTCGCTCGCCCTGGCCCTGGCGGCAGGACCGTCCCGGGCCGGCTCCTGGGTGGCGGCGGTGGGCGTGCCCTGCCTGGGAGGGCGGGCGGCGGCGGAGCTGGGCGTCGACCTCGACCGCCTCGTCCTGGTGCCGGAGGCGGGGGAGCAGTGGGCGGTCGTCGTCGCGGCCCTGCTCGAGGTGGTGGACGTCGCCGTGCTGGGCCTCCCGAGCCGGGGGGTCCGGGCCGCCGATGCCCGGCGGCTCACGGCCCGGGCGCGGGAGCGGGGGGCGGTCCTCCTCCTGTTGCCGGATCCCGTCCCGGTCGGGAGGGGGGCGGGGTCGCTGCCCGGTGCCTGGCCCGAGTCCCCCGAGCTGCGCCTGGGCGCGGAGGCGGCGGTCTGGGAGGGGCTGGGCCAGGGTGATGGTCACCTGCGAGCCCGGGCGGTCACCCTCACCGCCCTGGGGCGGCGGGGGGCGTCCCGCCCCCGTTCGGTCGAGGTGTGGCTGCCGGGGCCGGACGGGCGGGTTGCGGCCCGGACCGCCGGGCAGGGGAGCCGGCGGACGCCGCGCGGTGCGGAATCGGGTGCGGAATCGGGTGCGGCTCGGCGGTTGGCCGACGCCGTCGGGACGTGACAGCCGGCGTCCGAACCCTCGTCGTGTGGTGCCCCGACTGGCCGGTGGTGGCCGCCGGGTGCGCCCCGGGTGTCCCGGCGGCGGTGGTGTCGGCCAACCGGGTCGTGGCCGCCACGGCGGCGGCCCGGGCGGAGGGGGTGCGCACCGGCCTGCGCCGGCGGGAGGCGCAGGGGCGCTGCCCGGAGCTGCTGGTGGTCGCGGCCGATCCCGGGCGTGACGCCCGGGCGTTCGAACCGGTTGTCGCGGCGATGGAGGCCTTCACCCCCGGCGTGGAGATCGCCCGCCCCGGGCTGGCGGGCTTCGCCACCCGCGGGCCATCCCGTTACTTCGGGGGTGACGAGCGGCTGGCGCACCGGGTGGCGGGGGCCGTCCAGGCCGTCGTGGAGCGCCTGACCCCCGGGGCCGAGGCGACGGCGGGGTGGGTGGGGTGCCGGGTGGGCATCGCCGACGGGCGCTTCGCCGCCGGCCTGGCCGCCCGCACCCGGCCGGAGGGTGGTTCCCTCCCGGTCGGCGGTGGGGACCGGGCCGAGGCGGGGGAGGCGGGGGAGCCGGGAGCGGGGACCGCCAGGAATGCGCCGGCGGTGGTCGCCGAGGCGGGGTGGACCGTCGTGGGGCAGGGGAGGAGCCGGGAGTTCCTCGCCCCCCTGTCGGTCACCGCCCTGCCGGACCCGGCACTGGCCGATCTGTTGGTACGCCTCGGGATCCCCACCCTCGGCGACCTGGCGGCGCTCCCCGCCCAGGCGGTGCTCGGTCGGTTCGGCGTGGTCGGGGACCGCGCGCACCGCTTGGCGGGCGGATCGGACGAGCGGCCCCTGACGGCCCGCGTCCCACCGGCCGATCTCACCGTGAGCATCGAGCTCGACCCACCGGCCGACCGGGTCGATGTCGCTGCCTTCGCCGCCCGTTCACTCGCCGCCGAGCTCCACGAGCGGCTCACCGCCCGCGGGTTGGCGTGCACCCGGGTGGCGGTCGAGGCCGAGACCGAGCACGGCGAGCACCTCTGCCGCCTCTGGCGGCACGAAGGGGCGCTCGGCCCGGCGGCCATCGCCGAACGGGTGCGCTGGCAGCTCGACGGATGGCTGAGCCAGGGCGGGACCACCGCCGGCCTGATCCTGATCCGGCTGGTCCCCGACGAGGTCGGCCCGGCCGGGGGTCGTCAGCTCGGCTTCTGGGGCGGTGCCGCCGACCACGAGGGCGTGGCCCGGGCCTTCGCCAGGGTCCAGGGCATCCTCGGGCCGGAGGCGGTGGTCACGGCGGTCCTCGGCGGCGGGAGGGACCCGCTCGAGGAGGTGCGGTTCGTGCCCTGGGGTGAGCCGCGGTCGCCGGCCCGGCCCGGCCCGGCTGCGGGGGTGGAGGGGATGGCCGTCCCGACGGGCCACGACGGGCCGATGTGCAGCGACGCCCCGATGTGCAACGACGCCCCGGCGGGGAGCGACGCCCCGGCCGGGAGCGACGCCCCGGTGGTCGACGGCGGCCCGGAGGAGGCTGCCCTGGCGGGGAGCGTCGCCCGCCACCCCGCCGCCCGCCACCCCGCCGCCCGCCACCCCGCCACCCGCCACCCCGCAGCGCGGTGCCCGCCGCCGGAGGTCCCCCCGTGGCCGGGCCGGCTCCCCGGGCCCGCCCCGGCCACGGTCCTGGCCGGGCGCCGGCCCGCCGGCGTCCGGGACGCCACGGGCACCGAGCCGACCGTGTCGGGCCGGGGGGTGCTCAGCGCCCCGCCGGCGGAGCTGTCGGTCGACGGGGGCGGGTGGTCGGGGGTCGAGGCGTGGGCCGGCCCGTGGCCCCTGGAGGAACGGTGGTGGGAGGGCGGGCGCCGCCGCGCCCGCCTGCAGGTCGTCGCCGGGGGGATCGCCTACCTCCTGGCCCGGGAGGAGGGCCGTTGGTGGGTGGAGGCGGTCTATGACTGACGGCGCCCCCCGCCCAGGGGCCCGCGGCCCCCGACGGCCGGCCCGCCCACCCGCCGGCTCACAGCTCGACGAGCTGCCCCACCCCTTCGGCCCGGGCGCGCCGCAGCACGACGGCGGCCGCGGCGACGTCCTCCACGGCGTGGCCGGTCGACTTGAACACCGTGACCTGATCGGGCTGCCGTCCCGCCGCCCGACCGTCGAGCACCTCGCCGAGCTCGGTCAGCGCCTCGGCCGGCCAGCCCTGCAGCTCCACCGCCCCGGCCGGCGGCGGCAGCGCCGCCCCCCGGCTCTCGACCACCACCCGGGCCCGGGCGAGGAGGGCGGGCGGCAGCTCCGCACCCGTGCCCACCGACCCGACGTGGGCGCCGGCGCCCACCCAGGCGTCGTCGAGCAGCGGCTCCCGGGCGTCGGTGCAGCAGAGCACCACCGCCGCTCCCCGCACCGCCGCCTCCGCCGTCGCCGCCACCGACGTCCCGCCCCGGCGGGCGGCGAGGGCGACCGCCGCCGCCTCGTCCCGCCCCCACAGCCGGCGCTGCCGCCCCGGCAGCAGCCGGGCGGCCGCCTCCAGGTGGGCGTCGGCCTGCACCCCGGCGCCCAGCACGGCGACGGGCCCGCCGGCCGGGTCCAGCGCCCGGGCGGCCACCACGGAGGTGACGGCGGTGCGGATGGCGGTGATCCACGTGCCGGCGAGGAAGGCGACCGGCGCGCCGGTCCCCTCGTCGAAGACGGCCACCACCGCCTGGTGCGACGGCAGGCCCGCCGCCGGGTTGGCCGGGTAGACGCTGACCAGCTTGGCGGCCAGCCCCACGCCGGGCACGTAGCCGGGCATGGACCCGAGCAGCCCGGCCGGGGTGCGGGCCGCCACCCGCGGCGGGACCGACGCCCGGCCGGCGGCCAGGGCCACCAACGCCTCCTCCAGCGCCGCCGCCAGCTCCCCGACGTCGAGCAGCCGGCGCACCTCGGCGTCGCTCACCACCAGCACCGTGGGCATGGCCGATGCTGGCAGACCGGTCGCCGCGGCCACCAGCGCCGCCGGGCTACGGTCGGGCGGATGGTGGCGTCGCCGCGGGGGATGGTGGGCAGCATCGACGAGGTGGTGGTCGACTCGGCCGCCCTGCGGGGCAACCCGCTCGGCGACCCGGCCTCCCGCCCCCTGTGGGTGTACCTCCCGCCCGGCTACCACGACGACGCCGACCGCCGCTATCCGGTCGTCTACGTGATCCAGGGCTACACCGGCCAGCTCGCCATGTGGGCCAACCGCAGCCCCTTCCGGCCGACCTACCTCGAGGCCGTCGACGCCCTGTTCGCCACCGGCGGCGCGCCGGCCTGCATCGTGGCCTTCGTCGACGCCTGGACCGCCTACGGCGGCTCCCAGTACGTCGACTCGCCCGGGACCGGGCGCTACCACACCTACCTCTGCGACGACGTCGTCGGCTTCGTGGACGCCCACTACCGGACCCTGGCGGACCGGCGCCACCGCGGCATCCAGGGCAAGTCCAGCGGCGGCTTCGGGGCGATGATCACCCCGATGCTGCGCCCCGACCTCTTCGGCGGCCTCGCCAGCCACGCCGGCGACACGCTCTACGAGCTGTGCTACCTGCCCGACTTCGGCCCGGCCGCCCGGCACCTGCGCGCCTTCGACGGCTCGATCGAGCGGTGGTGGGACGACTTCCGCTCCCGGGTCGCCTTCACCCACCCGGCGGACATGACCCTCCTCGGCCTGTACGGCGTCGCCGCCTGCTTCTCCGCCGAAGACGACGGCACCCCGGTCCTGCCGATGGACACCCGCACCGGCCGGCCGCTCGACGACGTCTGGGCCCGCTGGCTCGCCTGGGACCCGGTGCGCATGGTCGCCGACCATGCCGACGCCCTGCGGGGGTTGCGGGCGATCTGGGTGGACGCCGGGCGGGCCGACGAGCACTTCCTGGACCTCGGGGCGGTGGCCTTCGTGCGGGCCCTCGGCGAGATCGGGGTCACCGACGTGCACCTCGAGCTGTTCGAGGGGCGCCACGGCGGCATCGACCACCGTTACCCCCTGTCGCTCGCCTACCTGGCGGAGCGCCTGGCTCCCTGAGAGGGGCGTGGTCGGCTCATCGCGTCGCCAGCGACGCCGCCGCCTCCTCGGCCACGGCACCGGCGACGAGGAGCCGCTCCTCGCCCCCGGCCGGCCCGACCAGCTGCAGGCTGGCGGGCAACGGCCCACCGCTCGGCACCGGCAGGGCCAGGGCGGGGAACCCGGCCAGGTTGACCGCGGCGGCCGGCCCCCGGATCCCGGCCATGGAGTCGGCGTCCTCGAGCAGCGGCGGGAAGCCGAGCAGCGTCGGGAGGGCGAGCACGTCGACCTCCCCGAGGTGGCGCCCGAGGGTGGCGATCCACGCCAGCCGGCGCCGGCGGGCGGCGGCCACCGCCTCGGCGGTCGTGGCCGACGCCGCCTGCAGGCGGGCCAGGACGTCGGCCCCGAGGTCGGCGGGGGCGCCGACCGCCAGGTCGCCGTTGACCGCCCAGGCCTCGGCGTCGAGGATCGCCATGGCCGCCGCCAGCACCCCGTCGAGGTCGTCGAGGTCCACCTCCACCACCTCCCAGCCGGTGGCGGCCAGGGCGGCGTCCACGGCCGCGTCGACGGCCGGGTCGGCGGGCAGGCGGACCCGCCCCACCCGGCGCACCGGGTCCCCGCCGGGAGCGAAGCCCGGCTCGAGCAGGGCCATGCCGGCGGCCAGGCCGGCGACGTCGCGGGCGAGCGGCCCGACCGTGTCCAGCGTCGGGGCCAGCGGCCGGACGCCCTGCACGGGGATGCGGCCGAGCGTGGTCTTCAGGCCGGCGATGCCGCAGCAGGCGGCCGGGATCCGCACCGAGCCGCCGGTGTCGGTCCCGTAGGCGACGTCGGCCTCCCCGGCGGCGACCGCCGCCGCCGACCCGCTCGACGAGCCGCCCGGGACCCGGCGGGGGTCGAGCGGGTTGACCGGGGTGCCGAACGCCGGGTTGACGCCGCTGATCCCGTAGGCGAGCTCGTGCAGGTTGGTCTTGCCGACGTAGCACGCCTCCCCGGCGTCGATCGCCGCCCGCAGCCCGCCGAGGCAGGCGGCGTCGCGGGTCGCCGGCCACGCCTTGGCCTCCACGGCGCGGCTGGCCGCCGTCGTCGGCTCCTCGGCGACGTCGATCAGGTCCTTGACGGCGACCCGGAGGGCGGGGCCGGGGGTGACGGGGTGGCGGAGGATCCAGGTCGTCATCCCGTGAGGTTCGCGCGTCGGAGGAGGCCCGTGAGCGACGACGATAGGGGTGTGGGGATGGTGCGGCCCGCGGCCGCCGACGAGTTGCTGCGCTTCTACGACGAGGCGCTGCCCGAGGTCTACGGCTACCTGCGGCGCCGCTGCGAGGGGCGCGAGGTGGCCGAGGACCTGACGGCCGAGACCTGGCTGGCGGCGGTCGCCGCCGTCCGCGACGGCGGCAGCCCGCCGCTCGGGCTGCCGTGGATCATCGGCGTCGCCCGCCACGAGCTCGTCGACCACTGGCGCCGCCAGGGGCGCGCCGGGCGCAACCTGGAGGTCCTCGCCGTGGCCGGCGGCGCCGGCGAGGACCTCGACGACCCCTGGGAGCAGCGGCTCGACGCCGTCGCCGCCCACGCCACCCTCGCCGGCCTGCCCGGCCACTACCGCCAGGTGCTCACCCTGCGCTACCTCGACGACCTGCCCGTCCCCGAGGTCGCCGGGCTCCTCGGTGTCAGCGTGCACGCCGCCGAGGGGCTGCTGGTGCGGGCTCGGGGGGCGTTCAGGAAGGCCTGCGCCGGAGGGGGCCGGGACCGTGCCTGACGCCTTCGACATCCTGCGCGCCACCGGCGGCGGGCCGCTCGCCCCGAAACCCGGCCTCCGCCGCCGCCTGGCCGCCCGGCTCGCCCGCCCCGTCCCGTCCCCGAAGGGAGCAGCCATGACCGCCACGACCGCCGCCACGACCGACCCCGCCCTCCGCCCGCCCGAACGCGGCGACGCCGCCGCCCGCCCCGCCCTCACCCCCTACCTGGCCGTGGCCGGTGCCGAAGCGGCCATCGTCTGGTACGCCGACGCCCTCGGCGCCCGGGTGGTCGAGGGCCCGATCGTGATGCCCGACGGGCGGATCGGCCACGCCGAGCTCGAGCTCGCCGCCGGCGGCGCCCGGCTGATGCTCGCCGACGAGCACCCCGAGATCGGCGTCACCGCCCCGGCGCCGGGCGAGGGCGCACGCGTCACCCTCCACCTCGACGTGCGCGACGTCGACGGCACCCTCGCCCGGGCGCTCACCGCCGGCGCCGCGCTCGAGCGGGCGGCGAGCGACGAGCCCTACGGCCGCCAGGCCGTGTTCCGGGACCCCTTCGGGCACCGCTGGATGCTGAGCGGGGCGCGCGCCGACGTCGGCCGCCGCCACGGCGACATCGGCTACGCCTCCCTCAACGTGCCCGACGCCGGCCGGGCGGCCGCCTTCTACGGCGCCGTCCTCGGCTGGCGCTACGAACCGGCGGCCGCCGGCCGCTCCCGCCAGGTGGTGGGCCAGGGCCTCCACCACGGCATCTGGGGCCAGGACGGGCCGCCGACGCTGCTGCTGGCCTTCGCCGTCGCCGACCTCGACGCCGCCCTGGCGGCGGTCGCCGCCGCCGGGGGCACCGCCGGCGGCGCCGAGGAGCAGCCGTGGGGCCGGGTGGCGGACTGCCACGACGACCAGGGCACCGCCTTCGCCCTCTACCAGCCGCCCGCCGGTGCCCTGGACGCCGGCGCCCCCCGCCCGGCCGGCCCCGCCCGACCCGGCGACCTGGTGTACGTGACCATGGAGGTGCCGGACCCGGGGAAGGCGAGGGCTTTCTACGGATCCGTGCTGGGCTGGCGGGCCGACGACGGGGGCAACGTCGCCGGCGTCCACCCCCGCATCGGGATCCTCGGCGGCGCCGCCCGGGCGACCGCCGTCCCGGTCTACGCCGTCGCCGGTCTCGACGCCGCCCTCGCCCGGGTGGGCGACGCCGGTGGGACCGCCGGGCCGGCCGAGGACGAGCCCTACGGGCGGATCGCCGAGTGCCGCGACGACCAGGGCACCCGCTTCGCCCTGCTCGAGGTCTAGCGCATCGAACACGTGTTCGATACCGTGTCGGCATGGGGTTCGACAACCCGCCGGTGCGGTGGAAGGAGCTCGAGGCCCGCCTCTCCGGCCGGGCCCGCCAGGGGGGTCGTGGGGACGGCAACGACGCCCCCGCCTGGTCCGCCAAGCGGCCGCCCTACACCCCGCCGGCCGCCCTGAGCGCCCCCCGGCCCCGGCCGGTCGGCGCCGTCGCCTACGCCGAGCTGCACTGCCACTCCAACTTCAGCTTCCTGGACGGCGCCTCCCACCCCGAGGAGCTGGTGGAGGAGGCCACCCGGCTCGGCCTGGAGGCGCTGGCGCTCACCGACCACGACGGCCTGTACGGCGTGGTCCGCTTCGCCGAGGCGGCCAGGGAGGTGGGGATGCCGACGATCTTCGGGGCGGAGGTGACCCTCGACCTGCCGGCGGCGCAGGTGGGGGTGGCCGACCCGGCCGGGACCCACGTGGTCGTCCTGGCCCGGGACCCGGTCGGCTACACCCGCCTCGCCCGGGCGCTGTCGGTGGCGCACCTGCGGGGAGGGGAGAAAGGCCGCCCCACCCTCGACCTCGCCTCCCTGGCGGCGATCGGCTCGGGTGCGGTGCCCGACCTCACCGCTCCCGGTGACCCGCTCCCCGCCGGGGCCGGCCGGGCGGACCACTGGGCCGTGCTCACCGGCTGCCGCAAGGGGGCGGTGCCGGCGGCCCTGCTGCGGGCGGGACCGGGGCGGGCGGCGGCCGAGCTCGGCCGGCTCCAGGCCGCCTTCGGCCGGGACAACGTCGTGGTCGAGCTGTGGGACCACGGCGACCCGCTCGACTCCGCCCGCAACGACGCCCTCGTCGCCCTCGCCGACCGGGCCGGCGCCACGCTGGTCGCCACCAACAACGCCCACTACCACCGCCCCGACCGGCGGCGCCTGGCGGCCGCCCTCGCCGCCGTGCGGGCCCGGCGCAGCCTGGACGACATGGACGGCTGGCTGCCGGCCGCCGGCGCCGCCCACCTGCGCAGCGGGGCGGAGCAGGCCCGCCGCTTCGCCCGCTACCCGGGGGTGGTCGAGGCCGCCGCCGCCCTCGGGCGTGCGTGCGCCTTCGACCTCGCCCTCGTCGCCCCCCGGCTGCCGCCGTACCCGACGCCGGGCGGGGAGAGCGAGATGGCCTACCTGCGCCGCCTCGCCGAGGCGGGCGCCCGCCACCGCTACGGGCCCCGGGAGGCGCCCGAGCACCCGGCGGCGTGGGCGCAGATCGACCACGAGCTGGCGGTCATCGAGGCGCTCGGCTTCCCCGGCTACTTCCTCATCGTCTGGGACATCGTCGAGTTCTGCCGCACCCACGACATCTACTGCCAGGGGCGGGGGTCGGCCGCCAACTCCGCCGTCTGCTACGCCCTCGGCATCACCAAGGCCGACGCCGTGCGCCTCGGGCTGCTCTTCGAGCGGTTCCTGTCCCCCGAGCGCGACGGGCCGCCCGACATCGACGTCGACATCGAATCGGGCCGGCGGGAGGAGGTCATCCAGTACGTCTACGGCCGCTACGGGCGGGGCTGCGCCGCCCAGGTCGCCAACGTCATCACCTACCGCCCCCGCTCGTCGGTGCGGGACATGGGCAAGGCCCTCGGGGCGTCGACCGGCCAGCTCGACGCCTGGTCCAAGCAGATCGACGCCTGGGGGCCGCTCGAGGCGACCGTCGACCACGACATCCCCGCCCCGGTCCTCGAGCTCGCCCACGAGGTGGCCCACTTCCCCCGCCACCTCGGCATCCACTCCGGCGGGATGGTGCTCTGCGACCGGCCGGTCGCCGAGGTCTGCCCCGTCGAGTGGGCCCGCATGCCCGGCCGGTCGGTGCTGCAGTGGGACAAGGACGACTGCGCCGCCACCGGGCTGGTCAAGTTCGACCTGCTCGGCCTCGGGATGCTCACCGTGCTGCACGCCACCGTCGACCACGTCGCCGCCTTCCACGGCGACACCGTCGACCTGGCCGCCCTCCCCCAGGAGGACGCCGTCTACGAGATGCTGTCCCGGGCGGACTCGGTCGGGGTGTTCCAGGTCGAGAGCCGCGCCCAGATGGCGACCCTGCCGCGGCTGCGGCCCCGGGAGTTCTACGACCTGGTGGTGGAGGTCGCCCTGATCCGCCCCGGCCCCATCCAGGGCGGCTCGGTCCACCCCTACATCCGCCGGCGCAACGGCCAGGAGCCGGTCACCTACCTCCACCCGCTCCTGGAGCGCAGCCTGGCCAAGACCCTCGGGGTGCCGCTGTTCCAGGAGCAGCTCATGCAGATGGCCATCGACGTGGCCGGCTTCACCCCCGCCGAGGCCGACCAGCTGCGCCAGGCGATGGGCTCCAAGCGCAGCGTGGAGCGGATGGAACGGCTCGAGGCCCGCCTCTACGCCGGCATGGCCGAGCGGGGCATCACCGGGGGGGTGGCCGACGAGGTCTACGACAAGCTCGTCGCCTTCGCCAACTTCGGGTTCCCCGAGAGCCACTCGGTGAGCTTCGCCTACCTCGTGTACTCGTCCGCGTGGCTGAAGCTGCACTACCCGGCGGCGTTCACCGCCGGCCTGCTCGACGGCCAGCCGATGGGCTTCTGGTCGCCGCAGACCATCGTCGCCGACGCCCGCCGCCACGGGGTGGTGGTGCGCGGCCCCGACGTCAACGCCAGCGGGGTCAGGTCCCGGCTGGAGCCGGCGGCGGTCCCCGACGCCGCCGGCTCCGGCGTCCCGCAGCCGGCGGTCCGCCTCGGGCTGTCCTCCGTGCGCCACGTCGGCGACGACGTGGCGGCGCGGATCGAGGCGGCGCAACCGTTCGCCGGCGTCGAGGACCTGGTGCGACGCAGCGGGCTCAGCGTCCCCCAGGCGGAGGCGCTCGCCACCGCCGGCGCCCTCGGGTGCTTCGGTCTCCAACGGCGGGAGGCGCTGTGGGCGGCGGGGGCGGCCGCCCAGGCCGGCGCCGACCTGGCGGTGGCCGTCGGCGGCGACGCCCGCCACCGGATGCGGTCGGCCCGCCTGCCGGGGCTGGTCACCGGCGCCGAGGCGCCCACCCTGCCGGGCATGACCCCGGCGGAGGCCAACCGGGCGGACCTGTGGGCCACCGGGCTGTCCCCCGACCACTACCCGACGGAGTTCGTCCGCGACGCCCTCACCCGGGCGGGGGTCGTCACCGCCGCCGGCCTCGCCGGCGTCGCCCACGGGGACCGGGTCCGCGTCGCCGGGGTGGTCACCCACCGCCAGCGGCCGGCGACGGCGGCGGGCATCACGTTCCTCAACCTGGAGGACGAGACCGGGCTGGTCAACATCGTCTGCCACCAGGGGGTGTGGTCCCGGTACCGGCGGGTCGCCCGGGCGGCGTCGGCGCTGGTGGTCGGCGGTCGCCTGGAGCGCGTCGACGGGGTGGTCGCCGTCCTGGCCGAGCGCATCGAGGCCCTGGCGCTCGGCGCCGCCCTGCGGTCCCGGGACTTCCGCTGACGCCCGGTAGCGTCCGGCAGGACCGCCGGCTGACCGCCGGTAGCGTCCGGGCATGGCTGCCGGCCCCGTCCCCGACCTCCTCGGGCCGGGGCTGTCGGTGCTGTTCTGCGGCATCAACCCCGGGCTGCGCTCGGCGGAGCTCGGGCTGCACTTCGCCCGGCCCGGCAACCGGTTCTGGAAGGTGCTCCACCAGGCGGGCTTCACCGACCGGGTCCTCGACCCGGCGGAGCAGGCCGTCCTGCCCTCGCTCGGCATCGGGATCACCAACCTCGTCCCCCGGGCGTCGGCGGCCGCCGACGCGCTGACCGCCGACGAGCTGCGGGCCGGGGCGACCCGGCTGGCGGCGCTGGCCGGCGAGTGGCGCCCGGGGTGCGTCGCCGTGCTGGGGGTGCTGGCCTACCGGACCGCCTTCCGCCGGCCCAGGGCGGCCGTCGGCCGCCAACCCGATGGCATCGGCGGCGTCCCGCTGTGGCTGCTGCCCAACCCGAGCGGCCTGCAGGCCCGCTACCAGCTGCCCGAGATGGTCGGCCTCTACGGCGAGCTGCGGCGGGTCGGGGGGACACCCGCCGGCTGATCGGGCCGGCGGCCGGCCTCGCCGCCCGCCGGCCCACCCGGTCGCCGCTGCCCGCCGGCCCGCCCGGTCGCCGCCGCTCGCCGGC
>DASSZM010000077.1:0-4387 GCA_035702855.1 Acidimicrobiales bacterium
GGTCGTGCCCGATGCCGCCCACCCCCGCCGCTACTTCATCCGCACCTACGGGTGCCAGATGAACGAGCACGACTCCCAGCGGCTCGCCGGCATCCTCGAAGCGGACGGGATGGTGCCGGCCGGGGACCTCGCCGACGCCGACGTGGTGGTGCTCAACACCTGCTGCATCCGGGAGAACGCCGACAACAAGCTCTACGGGGCGCTCGGCCACCTGAAGGCCGCCAAGGCGGAGCGTCCGGGGCTGCAGATCGCGGTGGGCGGCTGCCTCGCCCAGAAGGACCGCGACGACATCCGCCGGCGCGCCCCGTGGGTCGACGCCGTGTGGGGCACCCACAACGTCGGGCGCGCCGGCGAGCTGCTCGCCCGGGCGGCCGCCGAGGGCCCGCTGACCGAGATCGTCGAGTCCGGCGACGAGGACACGTTTGCCTCCGCCCTGCCCGTCAAGCCCGACCAGGGCTGGGCGGCGTGGGTGACCATCCAGGTCGGCTGCGACAATCACTGCGCCTTCTGCATCGTCCCGGCGGTGCGCGGCCCCGAGGCGAGCCGCCCGTTCGGCCAGATCGTGGAGGAGGTGACCCGCCTGGCCGAGGAGGGGGTGGTCGAGGTGACCCTCCTCGGCCAGAACGTCAACTCCTACGGGCGGGACCTGACCACGGCGTTGCGCACCGATCCGGAGTGGGGCAAAGGCGCCGCCATCACCGGCCCGGCGTGGGCGGGCGACGAGCGCCCCCGGGCGCGTCCGCTGTTCGCCGACCTGCTGCGGGCCGTCTCCACCGTCCCGGGCATCCGCCGGGTGCGCTACACCAGCCCCCACCCGAAGGACCTGCGCCCCGAGACGATCGAGGCGATGGCGACCGAGGCGGCCGTCTGCGAGCACCTCCACCTGCCGCTGCAGTCGGGCAGCGACCGGGTGCTCGCCGCCATGCACCGCGGCTACACCGCCGCCCGCTACCTCGAGCGCCTGGCCGCCGCCCGGGCCGCCGTCCCCGACCTGGCGGTCACCACCGACATCATCGTGGGCTTCCCCGGCGAGACCGAGGACGACTTCGCGGCCACCCTGGAGGTGGCGGCGGAGGCCGGCTACGACAGCGCCTACACGTTCATCTACTCGCCCCGACCCGGGACCGAGGCGGCCGCCCGACCCGAGGACTTCATCGCCCCCGAGGTCGCCGCCGAGCGCTTCGAGCGGCTCCGGGTGGTGGTCGAGCGCTCCGCCCTCGCCCGCCACGAGGCCCGCGTGGGCCGGGTCGAGGAGGTGCTCGTCGAGGGCCCGTCCAAGCGGGACCCGGCGATGACCTCCGGCCGCACCCGGCAGGGCAAGCTCGTCCACCTGCCGGCGACCGGGCTGCGGCCGGGGACCTTCGCCGACGCCCGCATCGTGCGGGGGGCGCCGCACTTCCTCGTCGGCGAGCTCGTCGCGGTGACCGCCGAGCCCCTCCACCGCACGCGCATCCCGGTGGCGGCCGTCTGAGCGGCTCCCCCCGGCACCTGGCGCTGGTCGGGCCCACCGCCGCCGGCAAATCGGAGGTGGCCGTCGCCGTCGCCCGGGCGCTGGGCGACGTCGAGATCGTCACGGTCGACTCCATGCAGGTCTACCGGGGGATGGACATCGGCACCGCCAAGCCGGACCTGGCGGCGCGCGGCGGGGTGCCCCACCACCTGCTCGACCTGGCCGACCCGTCCGAGGAGTGGACCGTCACCCGCTGGCTGGCCGCCGCCCGGGAGGCGCTCGCCGCCATCGAGGGCCGCGGCCGGCGGGCGCTGCTCGTCGGCGGGACGGGCCTGTACTTCCGGGCGCTGGCCGACGGGCTGACCCCGCCGGGGCGCTACCCGCAGGTGCGGGCGGAGCTCGACGCCGACCCCGACACCGCCGCCCTCCACGGCCGCCTCGCCGCCCTGGACCCGCTGGCCGCCGGCCG
Source organism: Acidimicrobiales bacterium (assembly GCA_035702855.1). Taxonomy (GTDB): domain Bacteria; phylum Actinomycetota; class Acidimicrobiia; order Acidimicrobiales; family Palsa-688; genus JAKAQB01. Next base: position 1,920 of record DASSZM010000077.1, read on the forward strand.
GATGCTGCCCGGCAACCGCCGGCGTGTCGTCCGGGCGCTGGAGGTGACCCTCGGCAGCGGGAGGCCTTTCTCCTCCTTCGGCCCCGGACTCGACACCTACCCGGCCGTCCCGTGGCGCATCGCCGGCCTCGCCCCGCCCCGGGAGGCGCTGGCCGGGCGCATCGCCCGGCGCTGGGACGGCATGCTCGCCGCCGGGCTGCTCGACGAGGTCCGGACCCTGGCCGCCCGCCCCGGGGGCCTCGCCCGCACCGCCCGCCAGGCGCTCGGCTACCGGGAGCTGCTCGCCCACCTCGAGGACGGCGTCCCGCTGGCCGCCGCCGGCGACGAGGCGGTGCGCCGCACCCGGGCCTTCGCCCGCCGCCAGCGGGTGTGGTGGCGGCGGGACCCCCGCATCGCCTGGTACGAGGTCGGGGACAATCCGGTGGCCGTCACCGCCCGCCTGCTGGGAGACTGGAGCGCACCATGACGACCGCGCCACCCGCCACGGCCATCCTGACCGTGGGCAAGTACCACGGTCTCGGCAACGACTTCCTGGTGGCGCTGGACCCCGAGGTCGAGCCGGACGCCGCCCTGGCCCGCCGCCTGTGCGACCGCCACCGCGGGATCGGGGCCGACGGCTTGGTGGTCGGCCGGCGCCTGCCCGCCTCCGGGGGCGAGCCGCTGTCGTTCCGGCTCTTCAACGCCGACGGCTCGGAGGCGGAGATGAGCGGCAACGGCCTGCGCTGCCTGGCCCACGCCGCCCTCGACGCCGGCCTCGTCGCCGAGGGCGTCCCCGTCGTGGTCGCCACCCCCGCCGGTCCCCGCGACGTCGTCGTCGAGCGGCGCGGCCCGGCGGCGGCGTGGGGTGAGGTGGGCATGGGCGACCCGGAGGTCGGGCCCGGCGGCGGGCCGGGCGACGGTGGGGATCAGTGCAACGTCGACCACGGCCAGCTGCGGGTCCGGGTCGGCAACCCCCACCTGGTCGTGGCCGGCCCCGACCCCGCCGGGGTGGACGTGGCCGTCCTCGGCCCCGAGCTGGAGTGGGCCGACCCCGCCGACCCCGCCGGGCGCAACGTCGAGTTCGTCGCCCTCGGGCCCGGCCCCGACGAGCTCACCATGCGGGTCTGGGAGCGGGGGGTGGGGGAGACCGAGGCGTGCGGCACCGGGTCGGTGGCCGCCGCCGTCGCCTTCCACCACTGGGGCCGGGTCGGCCCGGCGGTGACGGTCCACCAACCGGGCGGGTCGGTCGTGGTCCGCCTGTCGGCCTCCGGCGGCGCCCGCCTGGCCGGGCCGAGCGAGCGGGTCGCCCGCTGCGAGGTGCCGCTCGGATGAGCCTCATCGAACGGTCGTTCCGGGAGAAGATCGTCCTGGTCGGCGTCACCGTCCCCCCGGCGTCGGACGAGGAGACCGAGCGCCACCTCGACGAGCTGGCCCTCCTCGTCGACACCGCCGGCGCCGACGAGGTCGCCCGGGTGGTGCAGCGGCGCGACGCCCCCGACCCGGCGACCTACATCGGCAAGGGCAAGGCCGAGGAGCTCCGGCAGCTGTCGGAGGCGGTCGACGCCGACACCGTCGTCTTCGACGACGAGCTGTCACCCGCCCAGTCCCGCAACCTGGAGAAGATCCTCGGGCGGACCGCCATCGACCGCACCGCCGTGATCCTCGACATCTTCGCCCAGAACGCCCGCACCGAGGAGGGCAAGGCCCAGGTCGAGCTGGCCCAGCTCCGCTACCGCCTGCCCCGCCTGCGCGGACGGGGCGTCGGGCTGTCCCAGCAGGCCGGCCGCATCGGCACCCGCGGCCCGGGCGAGACCAAGCTGGAGGAGGACCGCCGCCGGCTCCTGCGGCGCACCACCAAGCTCGAGGCCGAGCTGCGGCGGGTCACGGCCACCCGCCGCCTGCAGCGCAAGAGCCGCCGCCGCGGCCGGCTGTACTCGGTGTCGCTGGTCGGCTACACCAACGCCGGCAAGTCGACGCTGCTCAACCGCCTGACCGACGCCGGGGTCCTCGTGGAGGACCGGCTCTTCGCCACCCTCGACCCGCGCACCCGCCGCCTCGACCTGCCGGGCGGCGAATCGGTGCTGCTCTCCGACACGGTCGGCTTCGTGCGCAAGCTGCCGCACCAACTGGTCGAGGCGTTCCGCTCCACCCTCGAGGTGGTCCAGGAGTCCGACCTGCTCGTGCACCTGGTCGACTCGGCCAGCCCCGACCCGGAGGCCGAGATCGACGCCGTCCGCACCGTCCTGCACGAGATCGGCGCCGCCGGCGTCCCCGAGCTGCTCGCCTTCAACAAGGCGGACGTCACCCCCGAGGCCGAGCGCCTGGCCGAGCGTCACCCCGGCAGCCTGGTGTGCTCGGCGCTGACGGGGGAGGGCATCGAAGACCTGCTCCAGGCGGTCGGCGACCGCCTGCGGTCCGCCCTCGACATCGTCGAGCTCGTCGTGCCCTACGGGCACGGCGACGTGCTCGCCGCCGTCCACCGGGAGGGG
>DASSZM010000173.1:0-15115 GCA_035702855.1 Acidimicrobiales bacterium
GGGGTCGGCAGGTAGGCGAGCAGCAGGTGGCTGCCGACCGACGGGCCGGCGGCGGCGCTGGTCACGAAGCTGCGCCGGCCCTTGCGGTCCACGAGCGGTTCGCCGTCGGCGGAGACGACGGACTCGTGGCCGAGCGGGTAGCGACGCTCGCCCGGGTCGACGCCCGTGTAGTCCACGCTCAGCGTGCAGAGGGTGGCCGCCGGCGGCGTGGACCGCTCGGCGAGGTGGGCGGCCTTGCCGATGAAGGGCTGGCGCTTCACGAGCTTGCGCTCCAGGCCGGCCTCGCGCGGCGTGTAGTCGGGTGTCAGCTCGTGGCCGTAGGAGCGGTAGCCCTTCTCGATCCGGGCGGTGCTGCCGTAGACCCCGATGCCGACCGGCACGACACCGTGGGGCGCGCCGGCCTCCTGGAGCCGCTCCCAGAGGGCCGGACCGTACTCGGCCGGCACGTACAGCTCCCAGCCGAGCTCGCCCACGTAGGAGATGCGGGAGGCGAGCACGTCGAGGTCCCCGACCTCGATCCACCGGCAGGTGCCGTAGGGGAAGCCGGCGTGCGACACGTCGGCGGTCGTGACCGTCGACAGCACGTCGCGCGCGCGCGGCCCCCAGAGCCCGACGGTCGCCCAGCCGGAGGTGGCGTCGGCGAGGTGGGCGCTCCCGTCGTCGGGCAGGTGGTCGGCGAGCCACTGCCGGTCGAGCATGCCGACGCCGGCACCGGTCACGACCCGGAACGACGACGTGCCGAGCCGCATGACCGTCACGTCGGCGCGCATGCCGCCCTCCTCGTCGAGGAAGGGCGTGTAGACGACCTTGCCGACGGGCACGTCCACCTGGGCGACGGCCACCCGGTTGAGGAAGTCCAGGGCGCCGCGGCCGGTGACGTCGAAGACGCAGAAGGCGCCGAGGTCGACGAGCCCGGCACCATCGCGCATGGCGAGGTGCTCGGCCTCGACGATGGGCGAGTACCACCGGGCGTCCCACTCGGCCGGGCGGGTGGCGATCCGGTCGGCGTAGCGTCCGACGAGGGCCTCGTTGCTCTGGTACCAGTGGGGCCGGTCCCAACCGGCGGCCTCGAAGTAGACGGCGCCGAGCGCCTGGGTCTGGGCGTGGACGGGGCTGCGCCGCAGGCCCCGGCTCTGCTGCCACTGCTCGGCCGGGTGGACGATGCCGTAGGTCTTGTTGAACGCCTCGTCGGCGCGCGCCCGCACGTGCGCCCGGGTCCGCTGGTGCGGGTGGAAGCGGGCCAGGTCGGCCTCGTGGATGTCGAGCTCGCTGTGGCCGACGACCATCCACTCCGCCACCGCCCGAGCGATGCCCGGCGCCTCCTTGATCCAGCTGGCGGCGGCCGCCCACAGCCCCCGCACCTCCGGCGACTCGCCGAGCAGGGGGTGGCCGTCGGGGGTGAGCGAGATCAGCCCGTTGATGGCGTAGCGGACACCGGCCTTCTCGTCGCCGAGCAGCTCGGGCATGAGCTCGAGGGCGTCGGCGAGCTGGGGGTCGAAGTCCTCGGAGGTGAAGGGCAGCTCCGTCGGCGACAGCGCCGACTCGGCGATCGAGGGGATGTCGTCGGGGTCGACGAGGATCGGGCGGTGGGCGTAGGAGCCGACCTCCATGTCGGCGCCGTGCTGGCGCTCGTACATGTAGGTGTCGACGTCCCGGACGATGGGGTACGAGATCTCGCCCTCGGTCCCGGCGAAGAGCCCGATCGGCCCGACGCTCACCATCTGGTGGACCGCCGGGGTGAGCGGGAGGTGGGCCCCGGCCATCCGGGCGACGCGGGGGCTCCACACGCCGCAGCACACGACCACCCGCTCGGTCCGGATGGTGCCGGCGTCGGTCCGCACCGCCTGCACCCGGCCGTCGGCGACGTCGATGCCGAGGACCTCCACGTTGCCGACGACGGTGAGGGCGCCCATCGCCTGCGCCCGCTCCCGCATGATCGTCCCCGCCCGCAGCGAGTCCACCACGCCGGTCGTCGGGAAGCTCAGGCCGCCCACCAACAGCTCGTCGTTGACGAAGGGGACGAGCTTCTTGATCTCCTCCGGCGTGAGCAGCTGGCTCTCGATGTCCCAGGCCTTGCAGGTCGCCTGCTTGCGGTGGAACTCCTGCATCCGGGTCTCGGTGCGGGCGACCTCGATGCCCCCGCTCTCGGTGAAGACCCCGAGCGCCTTGTACTGCTCGACGCTGTCGCGGGTGAGCTGCATCATCATCTGCGAGTGCTCGAAGGGGAACAGGAAGTTGGAGGCGTGCCCCGTCGAGCCCCCCGGGTTGGGCAGCGGCCCCTTGTCGACCAGCACCAGCCGCGTCTCCCCGAGCTGCGCGAGGTGCCAGGCCAAGCCGTTGCCGACGATGCCGGCCCCGATGATGACGACGTTGGCCTCGGCGGGTGCTCCGCTCATCTGCTCTCCCTCCCCACCTGCCCCGCGCAGGTATATCGCTGGTATATCTCAGCCGGCGTGGGGCGTCAAGGGAATCGCCTGCAGCTCGACCGCCAGCACCGCCCGCTCGAAGCGCTCGACGTGCTCGGCGGCCAGGCGGCCGGCCGTGGCGGCGTCGCGGGCCAGGACGGCGTCGAGGAGGGCGGCGTGGCCGCCGACGTGGTCGGCGACGTCCTCCAGCCGGTCGATGAACACGTACCAGAGCCGCAGGGCGAGGTTGTAGTACTGCCCGAGCGTCGCCTCCAGGTAGGGGTTGTGCGTCGCCCGGTAGAGCGCCTGGTGGAGCCGGCCGTCGAGGCGCATCAGCTCGTCGCGGTCGGGCCCCGCCGCATGCCCGTCGCCCCCCGGTCCCGGCCGGGCGACCCCCCCGTCGACGTCGACGTCGACGCGCAGGGCGCGCAGGGCGGTTTCGTCGGCCCGGGTCATGTGCTGGGCCGCCCGCTCCGCCGCCAGGGCCTCCAGGTGGCGCCGGACGTCCGCGATGAGGGCGTGGTCGGCGATGTCGATCTCGGTGGCGAAGGTGCCCCGGCGGGGGTAGACGACCACGAGGTGCTCCGCCTCGAGGCGCTTGAGCGCCTCGCGCACCGGGGTGCGGCCGAAGCCCAGCTCGGCGCACAGCCGGTCCTCCTGGATCGGCGCACCCGGCGGGATGGCGAGGGTGAGGAGCCGGTCCCGCACCGCGAAGTAGGCCTGCTCGGCCAGCGACCCGGTCGTCGCCTCGCTCGGCCACACCCCGATGCCCGACATGGGACCAGCACCCTAGCCGTACTGATATATCAGCGCAACGACCGACGGCGCCTCAAAAGGGACGCGCGCGACCCTCGCGGCGAGCGCGCCGCTCATAGTGTTGGCCGGCGTCATGGCGTCTCCAGGATCCCGGCCCCCCGACCCCCGCTCCCGCCCGGATCGCCCGCCCGGCCACCTGAGCGCCGGCGACCGCGCCCGCCGGCACCGGGTCATCCGCCGCCGGCGCGCCGTCACCGGGGCCGTCTTCCTGGCGCTCATCGTCGCCGTCGTCGTCACCGTGACCAGCGCCGGGAGCGGCGCGTCAGGCAAGCGGTCGGCGGCGAGCACGGCGGCCAGCCGCCGACACACGCACAAGGGCGCGGCCCACACGGTCCGCAAGGCCTGGACACCCGAGTCCTGGGTCGCCTCCCTCGAGGCGGCCGCCAAGGGCAAGCCCGGCTACCTGCAGCCCGGCTCCAACCCGTCGGTCCTGCCCGGTCCGGTCCTGATCGCCGACCGCAACAACAACCGGCTCCTGCTCGTCAGCCCGAAGGGCCAGATCCTCTGGCAGTTCCCGACACCGGGCCACCCCCTCGCCGGGCCGTTCCGCATGCCCGACGACGCCTTCTTCTCCCCACACGGCAAGCACATCCTGGCGACCCAGGAGAGCCAGGCCACGATCTCGGAGATCTCGCTCAAGACCGACCAGATCGTCTGGCACTACGGCCACCCCGGCGTCGCCGGCTCGGCACCCGGCTACGTCCACAACCCCGACGACGCCATGGTGCTGCCCAACGGCAACGTCCTCTCCGCCGACATCAAGAACTGCCGCCTGCTGTACATCTCGACCAAGACCTCGAGCCTGCTGCACATCTACGGCATGACCGACCCGTACTGCTACCACCAGCCGCCGCTGCGCTTCGGGAGCCCCAACGGCATGTTCCCCCTGACCAACGGCAACTGGCTGGTCACCGAGATCAACGGCGACTGGGTGGACGAGATGACGCCCGCCGGCAAGATCCTGTGGTCGACCCACCCGCCCGGCATCCAGTACCCCTCCGACACCAACGAGGTCCGCCCCGGCGTCTTCCTCGTCGCCGCCTACACCAACCCCGGGGTCATCGAGGAGTTCAACTCCCAGGGCCAGCTGCTGTGGCGCTACGCCCCCACCGGCAAGAACGCCCTCGACGAGCCGTCCCTGGCGATGCCGCTGCCCAACGGCGACATCCTCGCCAACGACGACTACAACGACCGGGTGATCGTGATCGATCCCCACACCAACAAGATCGTCTGGCAGTACGGCGTGACCAAGGTGCCCGGCACCAAACCCGGCTACCTGCACAAGCCCGACGGGGTCGACCTCGCCCCGCCGTACTCGCTCACGATGACCCACGCCTCCACCATGGGGATCCCGCCGTTCAAGGGATGAGCGCCGCGACGGCCGGGGCTTCCGACGGGAGCCCCCGACCGCGCCTGCGGGTGAGCGCCCATCGCGGCGCGTCGTGCTGCCGCCCGGAGAACACGATGGCCGCCTTCCGCGCCGGCGTCGCCGCCGGGGCGGACGCGGTCGAGCTCGACGTCCACGCCACCGCCGACCACCACCTCGTGGTGATCCACGACTACGACCTGGCCCGCACCACCGACGGCGACGGGCTGGTGCACGAGCGGACCCTCGCCGAGATCCGGGCGCTCAGCGCCGGGCGGTGGTACGACGAGGCCTACGCCGCCGAGCGCGTCCCGCTCCTCGAGGAGGTCCTGGCGCTGCCCGGCGTCGAGCTGGAGGTCGAGCTCAAGGGCCTCCCGTCCGAGCAGCTCGTCGCCGGGGTCTGCCGGGCCGTCGAGGCCTCGGGCGCCGGCGGGCGGGTCCAGGTGACCGGCGCCGAGCACATGGTCGTCGCCGAGGTCAAGCGCCGCCTGCCGGCGGTCGTCACCGGGCGGGCCGAGGTCCTCGAGGCCACCGAGCTCGGCGTCGACCGGCTGTCCACCGGCGACCCGGCCGCCGCCCTGGCGATCCTGACGGCCGCCGGCGCCTGAACGGCGATCCCCCCCCCGGCGCCTCCAGCGTCCCGGCGCCACCGGCCCCGACGCCCTGGCGATGCCGGCGGGTCGCCACGCCGGCCGCCCGGCCGGCCAACGGCGGTGGTGCGGGCGAGAGGACTCGAACCTCCACCCCTCTCGGGACCAGGACCTAAACCTGGCGCGTCTACCGGTTTCGCCACGCCCGCGTGGGTGGCGAGGATACCGACCGCCGGCGGCTCCTGCCGCCACGCCCGGCCGGGCGCGCCGGGGTGGCCGGCGCCCGGCCCTCACCCCTGTCGGCGGGCGGCACCCCGTACGGGTCGGTGGCGCCGCCCCCGGCGCCCCCGGCGGCTCGCGGGTCGCCGGCCGGGCCGGCCAGCCCGGCGGGGAGCACGATCGCCTCCCGCCTCGGCCGGCGGCGGAAGAGCAGCGGCAGGCCGGCCACGGCGGCCAGCGCCACCAGGGCGGCGATGGCCAGCAACGTCCCCTCGACGAAGCGCCTCGGCTGGTAGCGGAGCACCACCGTGTGGGCCCCGGCGGGGACGACGGCCTGCAGCTCGTCGCCGAAGAGGGACCGCAGGTGCAGGGGTCGGCCGTCGATGCGGGCGGACCAGCCGGGGAAGGCCCCGAGGTGCACCTCGAGGCGGGACGTCGTCGCGGGGTGGAGGTGCAGGGTGAGGCGGGCGGGGTCCCGCTCGCTCAGCGGGACGGCGGTCGCCGAGCGGTCGTCGAGGGGCGCGCCGACCGGTTGGATGCTCACCACCGACGCCCCCGGCACGTGCCACACCTGCTCCCCGCCGATGGTGCCTGCCCGCCGCGCGCCGGGGATGGCCGAACCGCCGGCGGCGGTCAGGACGTAGGCGATGCCGTAGTCCCGCCCGATGGCGGCGTTGGTCACCGGGACGCAGAAGTTGCCGCTGTTGGGGGCCGCCGGCCGGGTGTGGGAGAGCCGGGCGTAGACGGTGAGGTAGTGCAGCGGCAGGATGGCGTCGTACATCTCCGCCTCGGCGATCCCCTTGGCAGCGTTGGCCTCCGGGAGGATCCCGAGGTCGGCGAAGTGGGTGGCGTCGGGGCAGTCGAAGCCGATCCGCTGGGTGCCGACCAGGGCGGCGAGCTGCTGCTCGGCGGGTGTGCGGGCGAAGCCCGTCGCGCTCGACGACCACAGGCGCGGGGTGGCGAACAGGACGAACCCGATCTCGCTGAGGGCGACGAGGGCGACCCCCGCCCGGGCGGCGTGCTCGAGCGGCGTGCGCCGGCCGTGACGGGGGTGCCCGGCCGGGCGGCGGTGGGTGGCGAGCACGGCCGCCGCTGCGCTCGCCAGCAGCAGCGCCGCCTGGACGGCCGGCCAGCCGAAGCTGCGGTCGCGGATCGCCGCCGCCCCCCCGCCGGGCGGGTGGCCGAGCTCGTGGTAACCAAAGCCGGCGAGGACGACGGCGCCGCCGAGCGCCACCAGGGCGTACCAGCGGGCGGTGGCCCGGGCGCCGGCCCGGTTGCGCAGCAGGACGTCGAGGCCGACACCGGCGAGCAACCCGAGGAACAGGTCGAGCGGGATGAGGGCGCGGCTCCAGATGATGAGCTTGCCGCCCGGGACCTTGTCGATCCACAGCGCCATGCGCTGCCACCACACGATGCAACCGAGCACGACCGCGCCCAGCCCGACGCCGGCGACCCCCGGCCGCCGCCAGCCGCAGAGCAGGGCGAGGACGGCCAACGCCAGGCCGGCGAGGCCGACGAAGGCGGCCGTCTCGTAGTAGTTGGCGAAGCCGAAGTACTGGCTGGTGCGGACCGGGTAGCCGTACCAGCCGGCGAACAGCAGGTTGACCGCCGTGCGGGCCGGGAACCCGTAGTAGCCGGCCCGCCCCTGGTGGACCGAGCCGGCGAGCAGCTGGGCGCCGGGCAGCAGCAGGGGCGCCCCGAGCGCGGCCCCGGCGGCGGCCCCGCCGACGAGCGTCCCGAGCCGTGCGAGCAGGGCGCGCCCACCGCCGGAGCGGGCACCGGCGACCAGGGCGACGACCACCGGGACCGTGACCGCCACCGCGAGGATCACGAGGCTCTCGGGGTGACCGCCGTAGACGGCGGCGGCCAGGGAGAAGGCGAGCAGGGGCACGGCCAGCCGGCGGCGCCGGCCCCGGGCGAGCAGCAGGCCAGCCCCGAGGACCCATCCGGTCCAGCACATCACGCCGTCCATCGGCCAGCCGAGCCACCCCGAGAAGGCGCCGCTGAGCTCGCCGATGCTGGCCCCGAGCGCCGCTCCGAGCCAGCCGACGCGCAGGACGCGGGCGGCGAAGAGCAGCCCGGTGCCGGCGATGACGAGCTTCACGAAGACGAACACGTCGTAGGAGAAGCGCCACGGGAACACGTACGACACCAGCGCCGGCACGCTCAGGCCGGCCGACTGGAAGTCGAACAGCAGCGGCGTCCCCATGGCGCTGTAGGGGTTCCACAGCGGGAGGTGACCGTGGTGCACCTCGGTCCAGTCGAGCGCCACCCACGGGGCGGTCTGCTGGACCTGGTCGCTGGCCACCGGGTTGTACGGCCCGGACTGGCCGGGCGTGGCCTCGATACCGTAGGAGTGGACCACGCCGAAGGCGCCGAGCTTGGAGCCGTGGGCGAGCGCCGGCGCCAGCGACGCCAGGCCGAGCAGCACGACCCAGACCACGGCGGCGAGCCCGGCCCACGGGCGACGGCCGGGGGCGGTGGCCGCCGCCGGCTCGGCCCCGGACCGCTCCTCCGGGCCGAGGACGGGCGCGCCCGTCTGAACCTCTCCCGACACGAAGGGCAGTATTGCACCTCCCACCCTCCGGTTCGTGGCCGTCCACGGGGCCGGCCAGGGGCTTTGGTAGGGTCGGCGACCGGCTTATGCGTCCCGCGTTCCACCTCTACGCCACCCGGCGGGGCAACATCTTCATGGTGGAGATCGCCGAGCTGCTGGCGGCGGCGATCGCCGATCTCGGCTACGAGACGGTCTTCCCCGCCCCCGGGTTGCCGGAGGACCGCCCCGGCGTCGTGAACCTGGTCGTCGCCCCGCACGAGTTCTTCACGCTGCACCCCGAGCACAGCGAGGGGGAGCTGCTGGCCGCGGCCGCCGCCTCGACCTGCGTCGGCGTCGAGCAGCCGGGCACCTTCTGGTACGACCTGACGGTCCACTTCGCCAGCGTGGGGCGGTCGGTGCTCGACATCAGCCCCCTGGCCGTGGAGGAGTACTCGCGCCGCGGGCTCGAGGCCGGGCACCTGCAGCTCGGCTACCACCCGCTGCTGGACCACTGGGGCGGTGACCTGGACCGCCCCCGGTCGCGGGACCTGCTGTTCCTCGGGTCGATGACCGACCGGCGGGCGCGCTTCTTCGGGGAGGCGGCACCGCTGCTGTGGGACCTGCGCGCCGACCTGCGCCTGTTCGAGTTCCCCCGCCCGATGAGCACCCCCCGCGGCCGTTTCGTCGCCGGTGGCGACAAGTGGGACCTGCTCGCCGACAGCCGGGTGCTGCTCAACGTCCACCGCGACGACGTCCCCTACTTCGAGTGGGTGCGCGCCCTCGAGGCGGTCTGCAACGGCTGCCTGCTCGTGACGGAGGCCTCGACCGACTACGGCCCCCTGCAGGGGGGTGAGCACCTGGTGGCGGCGCCCTTCGACACGCTCCCTGCGCTCACCGCCAGCCTGGTGCTCGACGAGGGGCTCCGCCGTGAGATCGTCGCCAACGCCTACGACTACGTGCGCACCAAGCTCGAGCTGACGGCGCACCTGGCGCCGATCTGCGAGGAGCTGGCGTCGAGCGCGTGGCTGCCGGCGCCGTCCCGCCGCGCCTACGCCGTGGCGCGCCCCGAGGTGCGCTACCACGACACCGGCGGGGCCCTGCTCGCCGGGGTGCGCGCCACCGACGGCCGGGTGCGGGCCCGCATCAAGGAGCTGCTCGACAGCGAGACGCAGCTCGGCCAGGCCATCGAAGGGCTCGAGGCGCAGCTCCGCCACGGCGACCCCCGCCACCGGGTCGAGCGGACGACCCCCGTGTACGAGGGCTTCGAGCCGGAGGTGAGCGTCCTCATCACGTCGTACAACTACGCCGGCTACCTCGGCGAGGCGATGGCCTCGGTCCTGGCCGTGCAGGACGTCGAGGTCGAGCTGGTGGTGGTCGACGACCACTCCCGGGACGGCTCGGTGGCTCTGCTGCACCGCTTCGTCGACGAGCACCCGTGGTTCCCCGCCAAGGTGATCTTCAAGTCCGCCAACGCCGGCGTCGGGCCGGCCCGCAACACCGGCTTCGACGCGTGCCGCGCCGATCGCGTCTTCGTCCTGGACGCCGACAACTTCGTGTACCCCAACGGGGTCCGCAAGCTCGTCGACGCCCTCGACGCCGACCCGGGGGCGGCGTTCGCCTACGGCATCATCGGCCGCCTGGGCCTGCCCGGCGTGCTCAGCCACCTGCCCTGGGACCTGCCCCGGCTCCTGGAGAACAACTACATCGACGCCATGACCCTGCTCCGGCGGTCGGTGTGGGAGCACCTCGGCGGCTACGACACCGGCGAGTCCAGCCTGAAGGGCTGGGAGGACTACGAGTTCTGGCTGCGCCTCGCCGCCGCCGGGGGGCACGGCACCTTCGTGCCGGAGTTGGTGGCCACCTACCGGGTGCACAGCACGTCCCGCCAGCAGACGGTGGACCTCGACACCGAGTCGCTGCACCAGGAGCTGCGCAACCGCTACCCGTACCTGCCCTGGGCGACCACAGAGTGAAGGAGGAGGCGGTGGCGACCACCCCACCCGCACCCGACGAGCAGAGGCTGGACGCCGCCGAGCGGCGGGCGCTGGAGAAGGAGATCGCCGCCCTCCGGGAGCGCCTGCGCCACCGCGAGGCGGCGCTCACGGCCCTCAACCGGCGGCTGGTCGCCCTGGAGCGCTTCGACGCCACCCAGGGGGCTCCTGTCCCCGACGACGCCGAGGTGCGCGCCCGCGCCGCCGAGGAGGAGCTCGCCCGGGTGCTCAACACCCGCACCTTCCGCTACACCGCCGGCGCCCGCGGTGTCTACCGCCGGGTCCGGCGGCTGAGCGGGTCGTGACCACGCCCGCCCGGCGACCGTCCGTGGCGGCGGTGACCCGCCTCCCCGACCGCCCGGTCGCCGGGCCCCCGCCGCTCGACCTGGCGCAGCTCGACGACGCCCGCGTCCTGGCGGTCGGCCGGGTGCCGGCCGGGTCCCGGGTCCTCGACCTGGGGACCGGCGACGGCGCCGTGCCGGCGGCCCTGCGCCGGACCGGCTGCCGGGTCCGGGCGGTCGAGGTGGACCCGGTGGTCGCCGAGCTCGCCCGGCGCGGCTGCGAGCAGGTGGTGGTCGCCGACGTCGAGACGCTCGACCTCGGGGCCGCCTTCGGGGCGGCGTCGGCCGACGTCGTGCTCGCCCTCGACGTCCTCGGCTGGCTGCGCGACCCCGCCCCCGTCCTCGCACGGGTGGCCCGGGAGGTGCTCGACCCCAACGGCTGGATGGTCCTGTCCCTGCCCAACGTCGCCCACGCCTCGGTGCGGCTGCGGCTGCTCGCCGGCCGCCCCGGCGCCCCCGGCGGGCGACCGGTCCCCCTGCGGCTCTTCGACGCCCGGGGCAAGGACGAGCTGCTGGCCGCGGCCGGCCTGGTCGAGATCGGTCTGGAGCGCATCGCCCGGCCCCTCGACCGGGCCGACGCCGAGCTGGCAGCCGGGGACGAGCAGCTCCTCGAGCGGCTCGTCGGCCAGCCCGACGCGCTGACCGCCGAGTACGTGGTCACCGCCGTGCCCGCCGGCTCGCCGCTGGTGGACGACCCGCCCGTGCTGCCCGCCGCCGCCGCGCAGGCGGTCGCCCTCCGGGCGCTGAGCCGGGCGGAGGGCCTCGCAGGCCGCCTGGCGGAGCTGGAGCCGATAGCCGCCGGCGCCGGGGCGCTGCTCCCCCGGCTGGAGGCGATGCGCACGGCGAGCCTCGAGCGGCGCAAGACGCTCCGCTCGCTGCTGGTGATGCTCGAGGAGAACCTGACCCGGATGCGGGAGGGCTGACGCCCGCCGCTAGGTGCCGGCCGCCCGCCTCGCCCGGAGGAGGGCGGCGGCGGCCGCCAGGTCCGCCTTGCCGCCGGTGGCGCCCTTCAGCCGGCCGATGAACAACCCCTGGAGCTTGTCCTCGCCGCCGACGAAGCGGGCCCAGGCGTCGGCGTTGTCGGCGATCACCTGGTCGAGGGCGGCGGCGAGGGCGTCCTCGCCGAGTGCCTCGAAGCCGCGAGCGGCGGCGATGGTCGCCGGGTCGCCGCCGGACGCGAGCAGCTCCTTGAGGACCTCACGCGCCTGGGCGGTGGTGAGCTCGCCGGCGCTCTCCATGTGCAGCAGGTCGACGAAGGCGGCCGGCGCCAGGTTGCCCACCGAGGCGGCGTCGGCCGCCACCTCGTTGGCCAGGCGGCGGACGGCGAGGTTGCCGTCGGCCCCGGCGTCCACGGCGGCGTCCACGTACGGGTCCAGGCCCAGACGGACGACGGTGATCACGGCATCGACGTCGGGGGCCGTCCCGGCCGCCTCGGCGACCTTGCGGCGCACGTCGGCGGGCATCGGCGGCAGCGACGCCCGGATGTCGTCCAGCCACGCGGGGTCCGGGCGGAGGGGCACCAGGTCCGGCTCCGGGAAGTACCGGTAGTCGAAGGCCTCCTCCTTGGAGCGCATCGACGACGTCCGACCCTCGTCCTCGTTCCAGTGCCGGGTCTCCTGCGTGACGGTGCCGCCCTCCTCGAGCAGCCGCACCTGGCGGGCGGCCTCGTAGTCGATGGCGCGCCCGAGGGAACGGAGCGAGTTCATGTTCTTGATCTCGCAGCGGGTGCCGTAGCGCTCCGAGCCGGCCGGTCGGACCGACACGTTGGCGTCGACGCGCAGGGACCCCTCCTCCATCTTGCCGTCGGAGACGCCGGCGGCCACGAGGATGCCGCGCAGCTCGTCGACGTAGGCGCGGGCGTCGTCGGCGGAGCGCAGGTCCGGGCGGCTCACGATCTCGACCAGGGGCACCCCGGCCCGGTTGTAGTCGACCAGGCTGTGGTCGGCGTCGTGGATCCGGCCGCCACCGCCGAGGTGGCTGGTCTTGCCGGTGTCCTCCTCGAGGTGGGCCCGCTCGATGCCGACGCGCGTGCCGCCGGGGAGCTCCAGCCAGCCGTCGGCGTCGATGGGGACGTCGTACTGGCTGATCTGGTAGTCCTTCGGCATGTCGGGATAGAAGTAGTTCTTCCGGTGGAACCGCGACGGCTGCACCGTGCAGTGCAACGCCATGCCGATGCGGGCGGCGTACTCGACCGCCCGGGCGTTGAGCACGGGCAGGGAGCCGGGCAGGCCCAGGCAGACCGGGCAGATGTTGGTGTTGGGCTCCTCCCCGAACCGGTTGGGGCAGGAGCAGAACAGCTTGGTCTCGGTGCCGAGCTCGACGTGGACCTCGAGGCCGATGACGGTCTCCCAGGTGGTGCCGGTCGTGGTCATCGGGCGGCCTCCAGGGCGGCGGCCACCTGGAACATCACGGTCTCGCCGAGGGCGGGGGCGAGGACCTGCACGCCGAGCGGCAGGCCGGCGTCGTCGACGCCGAAGGGGACGCTGATCGCCGGGTGCCCGGCCAGGTTGGAGGGGATGGTGCACACGTCGTTCAGGTACATGAGGAGCGGGTCGGCGGTCTTGGAGCCGAGGGGAAAGGCGCCCCCCGGGGCGGTGGGCGCCAGCAGGGCGTCGAAGCGCTGGTACGCGGCCTCGAAGTCCCGCACGATCAGCGTGCGCACCTTCTGCGCCTTGCCGTAGTAGGCGTCGTAGTACCCCGCCGACAGGGCGTAGGTGCCGAGCATGATCCGCCGCTTCACCTCGGCGCCGAAGCCGGCGGAGCGCGTGCGCAGGTACATCTCGGTGATGTCGGCGCCCGCCTCCCGCTGCCCGTAGCGCACCCCGTCGTAGCGGGCGAGGTTGGAGGACGCCTCCGCCGGGGCGATGAGGTAGTAGGCGGTGAGGCCGTAGACGGCCGCCGGCACCGACACCTCCTCCACCTTCGCCCCCGCGCCGGCGAGGGCGTCGGCCGCCTCCCGGGTGCGGGCCACGACCTGGGGGTCCAGCCCCTCGGCCGACGCCAGCTCGCTGACGAGGCCGATGCGCAGGCCGTCGACGCCCCGGTCGAGGGCGGCGCCGGCCCGGGGCGGGTTGGTGGCGAGGGAGGTGGAGTCGGCCGGGTCGTGCCCGGCGATCACGTCGAGCAGGAGGGCGGCGTCGGCCACGGTGGTGGCGAACGGCCCGATCTGGTCGAGGGAGCTGGCGAAGGCGATGAGCCCGTAGCGGGACACCAGCCCGTAGGTCGGCTTGGCACCGACCACGCCGCAGAGGGCGGCCGGCTGGCGGATCGAGCCACCGGTGTCGGAGCCGAGGGCCAGCGGGGCGAAGCCGGCGGCCACCGCGGCGGCGCTGCCCCCCGACGAGCCGCCGGGGACGCGGCTGCGGTCGACCGGGTTGCGGGTCGGGCCGAAGGCGGAGTTCTCCGTCGAGGAGCCCATGGCGAACTCGTCGAGGTTGGTCTTGCCCACGAATACCGCCCCGGCGGCGGCCAGCCGACTGACCACCGTGGCGTCGTAGGGCGGCAGCCACCCCTCCAGGATCCTCGAACCGCAGGTGGTCGCCACGCCCCGGGTGCACAGGTTGTCCTTCAAGGCGATCGGGACGCCGGCGAGCGGCCCCGGGTCGAGACCGGCGGCCACGGCGGCGTCGACGCGGGCCGCCGCATCCCGGGCGGCGTCGCCGGTGACCGCCAGGAAGGCGTGCAGCTCGCTGTCCTGCTCGCCGATCCGGGCGAGGTGCTCGTCGAGCACCTCGAGGGCCGGCCGCTCACCCGAGCGGACGGCGGCGGCGGTCTCGACGGCGGTCGTGGTCACGGGGCCTCCCCGAGGATGCGGGGCACCCGGAAGCGGTCGCCCTCCACCGACGGGGCGGCGGCGAGCACCTCGGCCCGGTCGATCCCCGGCCGGGCGACGTCCTCCCGCAGGACGTTCTCCCGCGGCAGGGGGTGGGCGGTCGGCGGCACCCCGGCCAGGTCCAGCGCCTCGATGTCACGGGCGTGGTCGAGGACCGCCGCCAGCTGGCCGGTGTACCGGTCGAGCTCGTCGTCGGTCAGCTGCAGCCGGGCGAGACGGGCCACGTGGGCCACGTCGCCGGCGGTGATGCGGTCGGCCATCACCGCCATGCTAGGTGGGGACGGGACCGGACCCCGACGGGTTCCCCCCGGCGCCGAGTACGGTCCCTGCCGTTGACGCGGAGTGAGCCGAGGTGCGCGTGGCCTTTCCCTTCCTGAGCGACGAGTGGATCGACGAGGCCCGGCGCATCCGCGCCGAGTACGAGGGCCGGGCACCGGAAGCCCCGGTGGCCCTCCGGTTGAACGTCGTCGTCACCGACGTCCCCTGGGAGCCGCGCCGGGTGGAGGGCTACGTCGACACCACCGGCGGCAGCGTCAGCCTCGAGGTCGGCCGACTCGACGAGGCCGACGCCACCATCACCCTCGAGCACGCCACCGCCCGGGCGATCCTCGTCGACGGCGACATGCAGGTGGCGATGGCGGCGTTCCTCGGGGGCCGCATCCGGGTCGACGGGGACCTCACCAAGCTGCTGGCGCTGCAGATGAACCCGGCGCCGCTCGACCCGGTGGTGGGCGAGGTGTTCACCCGGCTGCGGGCCATCACCGCCTAGCCGCCCGGCGGCCCGGGCCTCAGGAGGGGCGGCGGCACCGGCAGCGGCTGGGGAACGCTGCCTCAGCACGCCGCCCCACGTGAGGCCCGGCGGCAAACGCATGCTAAAGCATGCTCGGCGCGACGCCAACCCGGGCGGGCGGCGGGGACCGCGGCTCAGTGGGTGACGAGCTGCACGCTGCCGCCGTAGAGCACGGCGCTGCCCAGGGCCGGGACGCTGCCGGTCACCGGCGCCGTCGGGTTGCCCCGCA
>DASSZM010000267.1:0-3783 GCA_035702855.1 Acidimicrobiales bacterium
CCCCCCCCCCCGACCCCGGTGCCGGCGCCCGGTGGGCGCCGCCGAGGGCAGAGGAGCCCCCATGACCTGGTCCGTCGCCGCCGAGGCCGCCGCCTCGCCCCGTCCCCCCGCCGCGCTCGAAGCCCTCGTCGCCTGCCTCGACGAGGACCGCCTCGACCGCATCATCGGGGCCTCCGGCCCCTGCGCCCTGGCCCTCCCCCGCGGCTGGCCGGACCGGCCGCCCGGCCACGTCGAGGTGGTCCCGGTCGACACCCTCCTCGGCTGGGACGCCCCGCCCGACGTCGACACCCTCGTGTTCGTGGGCGAGGGGACGGCGAGCACCGCCGGAGCGGCGGCCCGGTCGCTGCCGCCGGAGAGGGGCCGCACCCCGACGGTGCGGGTCGTCGTCGCCGTCGACCGGGCCGGGCACGAGGCCGGGCGCCTCCGGGTGGGGACCACCGTGGAGCACCGCCCGCCCGCCGGCGGCCGGCTCCTCGACGCCCTCCGCCGGTGCCTGGGGCTGGCGACGCCGCCGCCGGCGGCCTCGACCGCCGGGCTGCTCGCCGCCCTCTGGCTGGGGGCGCTCGCCGACCACCACGGCGCTCCCCGCCTCGGCTGGGCGCCCACCCTGCGACTCCACCCCGCTGCCGGGGCGCTCGAGGCCCACGGCCACGGCGGCGCCGGCACGGAGGGGCTGCCCGACGCGGCGCTGGAGGAGGCGATCGTGGCCGCCCCTCGGGTCTGGACGTGGGACCGCCTCCGGGTGGCCACCGCCGAGCTCGGCACCCTCGACCTCCTCTGTCCCGCCGGTCTCGCCGGCTGGATGGACGAGGGCATGTTCGCCCGGTGGGTGACCGGCTCGACCGCCGCCGTGGCCGCCTTGACGCCCGCCGCCCAGGCGGCGACGGAGCCGGCCGCCTTCCGCCGCCTCCGGGCGCTCCTGGCGCGCACCGGTGTCGACCTGCCCGCCGCGCCTGGCGGCTCCTAGCTAGGGCCGGGCGGGAGCCGGGAGGTCAGCGGGCCGGCACGGCAAACCACACGAGCTTGCCCGCCGCCAGCGTCGTCGAGCCCCACCGGTCGGCGAGGATCCGCACCATCGGGAGGCCGCGCCCGTTCT
The DNA here is from genome assembly GCA_035702855.1 of Acidimicrobiales bacterium. GTDB lineage: Bacteria > Actinomycetota > Acidimicrobiia > Acidimicrobiales > Palsa-688 > JAKAQB01. The sequence goes on from DASSZM010000267.1 coordinate 1,097, forward strand.
CGGCGTCGACCGGCACCACCCGCAGCGTCGCCGGGCGCGCCGAGCCGTCGCGCACCTTGACCAGCACCTCCGGGGTGCGCTCCTCGACGGTCACCTCGAAGGGCCCGCCGGCGTGGCGCACGGCATTGGTTGCCACCTCGCTGGTGAGCAGCACGGCGACCTCCATCGCCGACGGCAGCCCCCAGGCTTCGAGCGTGTCGCCCACGAAGGCCCGCGCCTCGCGCACGGACTCCGGCTCGCCGGGGAACTCCATTGCCACGTGCCGCATCCGCCGACCTCCGGCAGCGAAGCTACGCGTCGTGACCGCCTGTGGGGTTCGGGCCACCACGCCCGGCGCCGCCGGAGCCGCCGGCGTCGCCGGGCCGCGGTGGGCCAGGTTCAGCGCTGCCGGCGGAGCCAGGCCTCCGCCTCCTCGGCGAGGTTGCCGCCGAGGTGCTCCACCCGCCGGAGCAGCGGCATCCGCCGGGAACGGCGCCGGGCGTCGTGGAGCAGGAAGAGAATGGCCCACGCCAGCACGACGAGCGAGACCACCGTGGTCGTGAGCACGCCACGATCCTAGCCCCGGGGCGGCGCGCCGCCGACGGCACCGCCGCCCGGCGTGCCGCCTGCCACGCTGCTCAGCACCCGCACGGCACCCGGCGGCACTTCGGGCATCCCTCGGCGTAGCGGGCCAGTGCCTCCGACAGCGACAGACCGAGCTGGTTGGCGAGGGAGGCGGTCCACGCCACCACGTCCGACAGCTCGTGCAGCTGCTCGGCCCGGGTCCCCTTCCGGGCGGCACGGGCCAGCTCGCCGACCTCCTCCGTCAGCCATGCGACCGTCGCCGGGATGCCCCGTTCGGCGTCCCGCTCGCCGTAGGTCGCGGCGATCACTGCTTGCAGCTCGTCCAGGTCCACCCCCGGACGCTACGCCCCCGGGCCCCGCTCCCAGGTGGGGTGCCAGTCCAGGCACACGATGGTGGCGTCGTCGCGCAGGTCGCCGGTCTGGTGGTCCAGGAGCGCCTGCTGCAGCGCCGCGACCGTGGCGTGCGGGTCCCCGCCGGCGGTCTCGGTGAGGACCCGGGCGAAGGACCGGTCCGCGAACTGCTCACCATCGCCGTCCACGGCCTCGAGGGTGCCGTCGCTGACCAGGACCAGCCGGTCGCCCGCCACCAGGTCGACGGCCTGGGCCTCGTAGCGGGACGTCGGGAACAGGCCGAGGGGCAGCTGCGGCCGGAAGTCGAGCGGCACCGCCCGCCCGCCCCGCACCCGGGTGACGTTGGGGTGGCCCGCCTGCACCACCAGGGCCCCCTCCCCGCCGGCGTGGACCATGACGGCGGTCATGAACTTCTCGCCGCCGAAGCGCTCGTGGAGGGCGTCGTTGGCGGCCTCGAACTGCTCGGCGGGGGGCTGCCGGTGGCGGCGGGCGTGGCGGAGCGCCCCGACGCCGAGGGTGGTCACCATCGCAGCGTCCAGGCCGTGGCCCATGGCGTCGCTCACGGTGACGGTGACGCCGTCGGGGTGGATCTGGTAGTCGAAGTGATCGCCGCCCACCCGGGCGGCCGGGATGACCTGGGCGGCCAGGGTGAAGTGGGCGGTGTGGCACCCCCGGGCCGGCAGGAGGACCGACTGCAGCTCTGCCGGCAGGTTGAACGGTTGCAGCCGGCGGACCCGCTCGTAGCGGTCGGCGTAGCGCCCGTCGAGCAGGACCCGGCCGGCGGCGGTCCGGGCGACGCGGCCGAGCCCGGCGAGCTCGCCATCGGTGGGCGGCGCAGGCAGCTCCACCTGCAGGACCCCGAGCCGCTCGCCCCGGTAGGTGACGGGCAGGTGGGCGAGGCTCCCGCCCGGGCGGGAGGTGACGGCGGGCTGCTGGCTGCGCCACACGCCCGCCACGGGGCTCGACGAGCGCACGTTGACCAGTGCCGGGGCGAGGGACTCGCCAGCCCCCACGGCGCGCAGGGCCGCCCAGTCGTGGCTCACCAGCCACAGCTCGCTCCGGGCGGCACCGTACGACTCGGCGAGGTAGGCCGCCAGCGCCGGGCCGAGGTCGCTCGGGGCGACGGCGTCCAGGCGGTCGAGCAGCGCGGCGAAGTCCGGGGACGAGGGAGCCACGGTAGCGAGGGTGGCACACCACCGGCGGTAGCGGCGCCGCCGATCGGGTCCGGGCCGGGCCGGCTACAGCGCGAGGCCCCGCTCGATGACGGCGCGGGCGGTCTCCTGGAGGCGGCTGTTGGTGCTCCTGGCGTGCTGCCGGAGCCGGGCGAACGCCTCGTCGACGCCGATCCCGCTGCGGGCCGCGATGAACCCCTTGGCCTCCTCGATGACGACCCGGGAGTCCAGCGCCACCAGCAACTGCTCCGCGGTCCGGGCCGCCCGCGCGTGGCCCCGCGCCTCGCGGGCCAGGGCGGTGAGCAGGTGGCTCCAGGACTCAGCGTCGAGCCGGAGGCCGCTCGGGGACGACGCCGCAAGGGCCTCGGCGACCGAGGTGACGTCCTCGGCGTGGCACACCGCCCCGATCACCCGGCCGGAGCGGTCCTGGATGCGGGTGGTGACCGAGGCCCAGTGCCGGCGGACGAAGGTGGCCCGGTCGCCGCCGGCCCCGGGGATGTCGTGGCGGAACATCGGCATCTGGTAGCGGTCGACTCTCTCGAACACCGCCTCGAACGCGAGGCGGACCTGCCGCCCGCTCGTCGAGCGCCCATCCGCCGG
>DASSZM010000052.1:0-9037 GCA_035702855.1 Acidimicrobiales bacterium
CCACCTGGCGCATCGTGCGCGAGACCAACGCCGCCCTCGAGGCGGCCGAGCCGTGGAAGGCCGAACCCGGACCCGCCGTCGATGCCGTCCTCGGCGACGCCCTCGAAGCGCTGCGGGTGCTCGCCATCCTCGCCAGCCCGGCCGTGCCGCGTGCCGCCGCCGAGATCTGGCGGCGAATCGGGCTGCCCGGCGGCCCGACCGACCAACGGCTCCCCGAGGCGGCGGCGTGGGGCGGCTACCCCGGCGGGCTGCCGGTCGAGAAGGGGGAGCCGCTCTTCCCCCGCCTCGCGGGCTGAACGGCGTGTGGGCCGACAGCCACTGCCACGTGCCCTACGAGGGCGTCGGCACCGACAGCGTCGACGAGGCCCTGGATGCGGGGGTGGGACGGCTGATCAGCGTGGGCACCGACGCGCGCCAGTCGGCGGCGGCGGTGGCGCTGGCCGGCGCCCGCCCCGAGGTCTGGGCGACCGTCGGGCTCCATCCCCACGACGCCGGTGAGGGCGTGGCGAGCCTCGACGGGCTGCTCGCGCCGCCCGCGGAGCGGGTGGTCGGCATCGGCGAGTGCGGCCTCGACTACCACTACGACCACTCGCCCCGCGACCGGCAGCAGGAGGCGTTCGCCGAGCAGGTGCGCCTCGCCCACCGGCTCCACCTCACCCTGGTGATCCACACCAGGGAGGCCTGGGACGACACCTTCGCCATCCTCGAGCGGGAAGGCGTGCCGGAGCGCACCGTCTTCCACTGCTTCACCGGCGGGCCGGACGAGGCGCGCAGGGCCCTGGGGGCGGGGGCCTGGCTGAGCTTCAGCGGGATCGTCACCTTCAAGGGCGCCGACGACGTGCGCGCCGCCGCCAGGCTGTGCCCGCCCGACCGGCTGCTGGTCGAGACCGACGCCCCCTACCTGGCGCCGGTGCCCCACCGGGGCCGGCCCAACCGCCCCGCCTGGGTGACCCTCGTCGGGGCGGCGGTGGCCGAGGCACGGGGGGAGCGCCGGGGGGTGGTGGAGGACGCCACCTGGGCGGCGACGGCGGCCGCCTTCGGGTTGCCGGCATGACGCTCACCCGCGGCCGGGTCCAGGAGCTGCTCGCCGCCGGCGGCCTGCACCCGAGCCGGGCGCTCGGGCAGAACTTCGTGGCCGACCCCAACACCGTCCGGCGCATCGCCCGCCTCGCCGGGGTCGGCCCCGGCGACCGGGTGGTGGAGATCGGCGCCGGGCTCGGCTCGCTCACCCTGGCGCTGGCCGAGACCGGGGCGGCGGTGACCGCCGTCGAGGTCGACCGCGGCCTCCTGCCGGTCCTGCGCCGCCAGGTCGGTGGCGCCGGCGTCGAGGTCGTCGGCGGCGACGCCATGCACCTCGACTGGGCGGCGCTGCTCGGCGCCGGCCCCTGGGTGCTGGTCGCCAACCTCCCCTACAACATCGCCACGCCGCTCGTCGCCGACCTGCTCGACGGGGTCCCCGCCATCGCCCGCATGGTCGTGATGGTCCAGCGCGAGGTGGCCGAGCGGCTGGCCGCCGGCCCGGGCGACGCCGGCTACGGCGCCGTCAGCGTCAAGGTGGCGTACTGGGCGACGGCCCGGCTCCTCGGCCGGGTGCCGGCGTCGGTGTTCGTGCCCCGCCCCAACGTGGAGTCGGCCCTGGTCGGCATCGAGCGCCGGGAGCGGCCGGCGGTCGACCCGGCCACCGTGCCCGCCGAGCGGCTCTTCGAGCTGGTGCGCGCCGGGTTCGGCCAGCGGCGCAAGATGCTCCGCCGGGCGCTGGCCGACCGGGTGCCGGCGGACGCCTGGGCGGCGGCCGGCATCGATCCGGAGGCCCGCGCCGAGCAGCTGGGCGTGGAGGCGTGGGGCCGCCTCGCCACCGCCACCCTCGCCGGGGCCGGCCGGTGAGCGCGCCCGGCGGCCACGCCCGGATCGAGGCGTACGCCAAGCTGACCCTCTCGCTGCGGGTCACCGGTGTGCGCGCCGACGGCTACCACCTGCTCGCCGCGGAGATGGTGACCGTGGACCTGGCCGACACCGTCGAGATCGGCCCGGGCGACGGCCTGGAGGTGGTCGGCGCCACCGGGTCGCCGGTGCCCGCCGACGGCTCCAACCTCGTGAGCCGGGCCCTGCAGGCGGTGGGCCGGCGCGCGGCGGTGCGGCTGACCAAGCGCATCCCGGCGGGCGCCGGGCTCGGCGGCGGGTCGGCCGACGCCGCCGCCGTCCTGCGCTGGGCCGGCTGCCGGGACCTCACGGTCGCGGCGCGCCTCGGCGGGGACGTCCCGTTCTGCCTCGTGGGCGGCCGGGCGCGCGTCGGCGGCATCGGCGAGGTGCTGGAGCCGGTGGAGCCCGGCGAGCTCGACGGCGCGCCGTTCACGCTGTCGACACCCCCCTTCGGCGTGTCGACGGTGGAGGTGTACCGCGCCTGGGACCGCCTGGGCGGGCCCGTCGGCGACCACGGCAATGACCTCGAGCCGGCCGCCCTCGCCGTCGAGCCCCGCCTGGCGGCCTGGCGGGACGCCCTCGGGGACGCCACCGGGCAGCCACCGGTCCTGGCGGGGAGCGGCTCGACCTGGTTCGTGGCCGGCGCCCATCCCGCACCGGGACGGGTCGTGGCGCGCGTCAGCCGCCCGCCCGCACCCGTCTGTTGGTGAGAGGAGCCGGGACGGCGGCTACCGCCCGGCGCGCCGCTGCCAGCGGGTGGCCTTCAGCATCTTCTTGTGCTTCTTCTTACGCATGCGCTTGCGGCGCTTCTTGATGAGCGATCCCATGCCGGTTGGCCAACCTAGTGCCTGGCCGGCCGTCCGTGCGAACCGGGCCGGCCCCGGCGCTCAGACCGCCTTGGGCTTGGGCGGCGGCACGCCGAGGCGGGGGGCGGCGACGGCCTGCTCCGGCCAACGCCGGCGCGACACCGTCGACAGCTTGCGCAAGAGGGCGATCGCCCCGGGGTCGTCGTCGCCGGGCCGGGTCTCGACGGCGCCGTCGGCGACCATGGCCGTCATGAGCTCCCGGCCGGCGTCGGTGCGCACGATCGTCAGCGTCCAGTCGTTGAAGGCGCCGATGCCGCCGGTCGAGATGTCGGCGTGCTCCGCCGCGAAGTCGGGGCAGGACTTGCAGCCCTCCCGCGTCCAGGCGTGGCACTCCTTCAACGGGACCTCGTGGTAGGACCCGTCGCGCATCCAGATCTGGAAGACGCCCTTGATGTTCATCTTCACGATGTCCTCGCGGCGCAGGCCGTAGCGCGCCTCGAACAGCTCCGGGAAGATGGCGTCGTCGAAGGTCTTGGAGCACAGCAAGCCGATGGACAGCGCCAGGCGGCGACCGGGCTTGCCGGCCTTGCGCGCCCGCATCACGGCCGGCACCGACGCCTGGCAGCTCATGCCGACCACCGCCAACCGCTCGGCGCCCTGTCCGACGGCGTCGGCGTAGGCGAGGGTGTTGGCCGAGTAGGTGTAGCGCGACCCGCTGGCGGCGAGCACCTCGGCGCGGGTCCGGGCCACGCCCGGCACAGCCCGCCAGGAGCGCCCGTCGCCCTCCAGGTACGAGACGAGGGCGGCGTCGATGCGATCGTGCTCGAGGCACCACGCGAGGATGGCCGACACGAGCCCACCGTCCTGGCCCCGCTGGTGCAGCTCGGGGTCCGTCGCCCGGGCGAGGAAGATGTCGCCGGTGATCCCTGCCTGCTCCTCGGGGAGCCGCTCGCGGCTGTGCAGGTAGGTGTCGATCTCCGGTTCCCAGTGCCGGAAGCGGGGGCAGGCACGCGTGCAGCTGGTGCACCCGCGGTCGCCGTGGCCGCAGCCGCCGGGGCCGCCCTCCTCCTCCAGGTGGAAGGGCCGGTACACGCCGTTGCTCGTGTCGTAGCCGAGCACGTCGTGGGGGCAGGAGATCACGCACCCGGCGCAGCCGGTGCACAGCCCCGTGGTGACCACCTCGTCGAACAGCTCGGTCCAATGGGCGCGCCAGCGTTCGCGCGCCGGCTTGGCGGGCGCCTCGGGAGGGGCGGTCGTCATGGCCCGACCCTAGATCGTCCGCCGGCCCCGCTCTCGCTAGCAGTGGCGCGTCGGTAGCTTGCGCCCGGCATGGCGTCCCCCGCTCCCGCCCGCTCGGCCATCGGGCGGCGGCTCACCCTGCTGCTCGCCGTGGCCTGCGGCGTGTCCGTCGCCAACCTCTACTACGCCCAGCCGCTGCTCTCCACGGTCGCCGCCGGCCTCGGGACCGGCCCCGGCACGGCAGGGCTGGTCGTCACGCTCTCCCAGGTGGGTTACGCCGTCGGCCTCGCTCTCCTGGTCCCCGCCGGCGACATGCTCGACCGCCGGCGGCTGGTGCCGGCCGTGCTGGGCCTCACCGCCCTCGCCCTCGTCGGGTCGGCGGCGGCGCCGTCGATCGGGGTGCTGATCGCCCTGGCCGCGCTGGTCGGCGTCGGCTCCGTCGCCGCACAGATCCTGGTGCCCCTGGCCGCGTCGCTGGCGAGCGACCACGACCGCGGGCGGGTCGTGGGCACGGTCATGAGCGGCCTGCTGGTCGGCATCCTCCTGGCCCGGACGGCGTCGGGCATCGTGGCCGGGGCGAGCAGCTGGCGGGTGGTCTACGTCGTGGCGGCGGTGATCGTCGTCGGGCTCGCCGCCGTCCTGGCGGTGGCGCTGCCCCGGGAGGCGCCGAGGCCCCGCCTGGCGTACCCCGCCCTGCTGCGCTCGATCGTCACCCTGTGGCGGGCGGAGCCGCTCCTGCGCCGGCGGGCGGCGCTCGGCGGCCTCGGGTTCGCAGCCTTCTCGGTGTTCTGGACGACGATGGCGTTCCTGCTGGCCGGGCCCCCGTACCACTACTCCGACACGGTCATCGGGCTGTTCGGCCTCGTCGGCGCCGCCGGTGCGCTGTGCGCCAACGCCGCCGGCCGCCTCGCCGACCGGGGTCGTGCCCCGGCGGCGACGCTCGGGTTCTCGGCGGCGATCGCCGTCTCGTTCCTGCCGATCTGGTTCGGGCGGCACTCCCTGGTCGCCCTCATCGTCGGGATCGTGGTGCTCGACATCGGGGTGCAGGGCCTGCACGTCACCAACCAGAGCCTCATCTACCGGCTGTCAGCCGAGGCGCGCAGCCGGATCAACGCCGCCTACATGGTCTGCTACTTCGTGGGTGGCGCCGTCGGCTCGGCGGTGGCCGCCGCCGTCTACGGCGCCGCCGGCTGGGCGGCGGTCAGCGCCGTGGGCGGCGCCGTGGGGGTCGCCGCCGTGGCCGTCGGCCTCGCCCCGGGGGCGGGCCGCCGCCTCGGCACCTAGCCTGCTTCGCGTACGCCACCCGGTCGCCGCCGGCGGCCCGCACACCGGAGGAACCGTGAAGCTCGCCACCGTTCGCACCCCGTCGGGCACCGCCGCCGTCCGCCTCGAGGCCGATGACGCCGTCCATCTCGGCGCCGGCGACGTCGGTGCCCTGCTCGGCGACCCGGAGTGGCGGGAGCGGGCGGCGTCGGCGGCGGGGGAGCGCTTCGCCGTCGAGGGCCTCGACTACGCCCCGCTCGTGCCGCACCCCGAGAAGATCGTCTGCGTCGGGCTCAACTACCGCAACCACATCGAGGAGATGGGTCGGCAACTGCCCACCCACCCGACCTTGTTCGCCAAGTACCCGCCGGCGCTGATCGGGGCCCGGGACGACATCGTCCTGCCCCGGGTGTCGGAGCAGATGGACTGGGAGGCGGAGCTGGCGATCGTCATCGGCTCGCCGGTGCGCGCCGCGGACGAGCGTGCCGCCCGGGCGGCCATCGCCGGCTACACGATCCTCGACGACGTCACCGCCCGTGACTGGCAGAACCGCACGCTCCAGTGGCTGCAGGGCAAGTCGTTCGAGGCGAGCACCCCGCTCGGGCCGGCGCTGGTCACCGCCGACGAGGTCGACGCCGAGGCGGGCCTGCGGATCTCGGCGTCGGTCAACGGCGAGGTGGTGCAGGACGACACCACCGCGCAGCTGCTCTTCGGGCCGGTCGAGCTGGTCCGCTACCTCTCGACGTTCATCACCCTCCACCCGGGGGATGTGATCGCCACCGGCACGCCCGGCGGGGTCGGTCACGGCCGGACCCCGCCCCGCTACCTGCGGGACGGGGATGTCCTGGTCACGGCCATCGAAGGCCTGGGCGAGTGTCGCAACACCTGCCGGAGCGAGGCGAACGGCACCCGACCCTGAGCCGAAAGCCCGGAATGGTTCGCATCTGCAAGCTGTTTAGATGAGTGCCGGGCCGCCCCCGACCGGCACCACCACGTGACGAGCACCTCCCTCACCCCCGCGCACCGGCCACCCGGACCGGACCTCGATCCCGGCCCGGACGCGAGCGGTGGGCGGGGGACGGGGGGGCCGGCCCCCGGCGGTGAGGGTCCCCGCCGTCACCACGGCCGGACGGTGCTCGTGGTCGAGGTCGTCGTCCTCGCCCTGGTGGTCGGCTTCGCCGCCGAGGAGGCGCCGGGGTTCGCCTCGGAGATCGCCCGGGACCTGGCCCGGCTCCGCCACCCCTCGGCGTCGGGGCTGACGCTCGCCGTCTCCGCCGAGGTCGTCTCGCTGCTCGCCATCTCCCAGGTGCCGCGCTGGCTCCTGCGTCGGGGTGGGGTGCGGCTCGGTCCGGTCGACGCCGTCGCCCTCACCCTGGCGGCCAACGGGATGGCCATCATCCTGCCGGCGGGCGCGGTCAGCTCGACGGTGTGGACGGCCCACCAGTACAGCCGGCGGGGGGCGCGGGCGGCGCTGGCCACCTGGACGGTCCTCGCCTCGGGGTTCGCGTCGGCGGTGACGCTGCTCGCCGTCGCCATCGTCGGTGCCCTGGCCGCCCACGTGGCCGGCCCGTCGCTGCTGCTCGGCGGGTCCGTGGTCTTCGTCGGGGCGACGGCCGGCATCGTGGCGCTGACGCATCGCGCCGAGGGGGTCCGCCGGCCCGACCACGCACCCCTCGAGCGGCGCTGGCACCGCCTGACCGCACGGCTCGTCACCCTGGTGGGTGACACCGCCGGTCAGCGCGCCGGGTGGGTGACGGGCGCCGCCGTCCTCGTCGCCTGCGGCGTCAACTGGCTGGCCGACGCCGCCTGCCTCGCCGCCGCCTTCTGGCTGCTGCGCCTCCCCGTGCCCTGGCACGCCCTGCTCCTCGCCTACGCCGCCGGGCAGCTCGCCGGCGCCCTCGTGCCGTTGCCGGGTGGCCTCGGCGTCGTGGAGACCGGCATGGTCGGGGTGCTCGTCGCCCTCGGCACCCCCGCCGGCCCGGCGCTGGCCGTGGTCGCCGTCTACCGGGCGGTCGGCTACTGGGCCCCGCTCTTGCTGTCGGTCCCCGCCTACGGGTGGGCGCGCCGCCACGTGGAGCCGCCCGACTCCCACCACGACGACCGCCGGCCGCCGCTCGGAGAGGCGGCCTGAGCGGTGGCGGGGGGGACCTCCCCGACCGGCGCCCAGGCGCTGGTCGGGACGCTCGTGGCCGCCGGCGTGGACACCTGCTTCGCCAACCCCGGGACCTCGGAGATGCACTTCGTCGCCGCCCTGGACGCCGTGGCGGGCCTGCGCCCGGTGCTCGGGCTGGCCGAGGGAGCGGTGACCGGCGCCGCCGACGGGTACGGGCGCATCGCCGGGCGCCCGGCGGCCGCCCTGCTCCACCTCGGGCCCGGGCTCGCCAACGGCGTCTCCAACCTGCACAACGCCCGGCGGGCCCACACGCCGGTGATCGCCGTGGTGGGCGACCACGCCACGTTCCACAAGCGCCTCGACGCCCCGCTCGAGTCCGACATCGACGCCCTCGCCGGCACCGTCTCGTGCTGGGTGCGCCGCTCGTGGCGGCCCGAGGACGTCGGCCCCGACGCCGCCGCCGCCGTCGCCGCCGCCCGGCGGGCGCCCGGCGGCGTCGCCACCCTGGTCCTCCCCGCCGACGCCTCCTGGAGCCCCGGGGGCCGGGTGGCCGACCCGCAGCCGGTCCAGCCGGCGGCGCCGCCCGGTGACGCCGCGGTGGCGGCGGCAGCGGCGGCGCTGCGCGCCGGGGAGCCCGCCGCCGTCCTGATCGGCGGTGCCGTCGCCGCCGATCCGGGGGCCCAGGCCCTGGCGGCGGGCCTCGCCGCCGCCACCGGCGCCACCCTGCTCTGCGAGACCTTCCCCGCCCGGATGGCCCGCGGGGCGGGGCGCCCGCGCATCGGGCGGCTGGCCTACCTGGGGGAGATGGCGGCGGCCCAGCTGCGCGGCGCCCGCCACCTCGTCCTGCTGGGGGCGCGCCGGCCGGCGGCCTTCTTCGCCTACCCGGGCCGCCCGGGGGACCTCACCCCCGAGGGGGCCGCCGTCCACGAGCTCGCCCCGCCCGGCACCGACGCCGTGGAGGCGCTGGCCGCCCTCGCCGCCGCCCTCGGCATCACGCCCCCGGCGGCCAGCGGGGGCGAGGGGGTGGCCCGTCCCGCCCGCCCGTCCGGCCCGATCGAGCCGGCCAGCCTGGCGGCGGCCGTCGGCGCCACCCTCCCCGACGACGCCATCGTCGTCGACGAGTCGATCAGCGCCAGCTTCGGGCTCGGCTCCGGCCTGGCCGGGGCGGCGCCCCACGACCTGCTGACCCTGACGGGCGGCTCGATCGGCTTCGGGCTGCCGTGCGCGACGGGCGCCGCCGTCGCCGGCGGCGGGCGGCCGGTGGTGTGCCTGGAGGGTGACGGCAGCGCCGTGTACACCCTGCCGGCGCTGTGGACCCAGGCCCGGGAGGGCCTCGACGTCACCACCGTGATCGTCGACAACGGGGCCTACGCCATCCTCGCCATGGAGCTCGACCGGCTCGAGGCCGGTACCCCGGGGCCCGGCGGTCGCAGCCTGCTCGACCTGTCCGGGCCGAGCCTCGACTTCGTGGCGCTCGCCCGCGGCTTCGGGGTGCCCGCCACCCGGGCGACCACCGCCGAGGAGCTGGCCGCGCAGCTGGAGGCCGCCCACGCCGAACCGGGCCCGCACCTCGTCGACGCGGTGATGACACCCGCCGGCTGAGCCGGGCCCGGCCGGCGGTGGCTGGCGGGGCAGGGATCGAACCTGCAACTTTCGGATCCAAAGTCCGACGTTCTGCCAGTTGAACTACCCGCCA
>DASSZM010000045.1:0-2457 GCA_035702855.1 Acidimicrobiales bacterium
CGACCGATTCATTCGGTGTGGTTCGGCCGGCCTCTGGTCTGCCCCTGCGCGGCCAATGCAACCCTAAGCCTGGCCGCTGTCAGCGTCAAGGTTCGGGGGCGGTCACATTCGGTGATCCGCGCGCCGTTCGTCTGCGCTTTGCGCCGCTGCGTGGCGCGAAGCACGCTGCGCGGCCTCCGTGTCGCCCTTCGTCGGGGTCACCGGGACGTGCGGGACAACCGTGCGGCCGCCGCGCACAACTCCGGGCGCTTTCGCGACGACGGCGCGTACGGTTCGGGCATGCCCGAACTCCCCTACCTCCGGCATCCCGCGATTCGCGGGGATCGCCTCGCCTTCGTGACCGACGACGACATCTGGGTCGGTTCGATCCGACAGGGGGAAGCGTGGCGTCTCGGCGTCGGGCCCGCCGCCGTGCGCGGCCCCCGGTTCTCGCCGGACGGTTCCTGGCTGGCGTGGACCTCGCGCGCTGCCGGCGGCCCCGAGGCGTGGGTCGCCGCCTTCGACGGCGGGGAGCCCCGCCGGCTCACCTGGTGGGGCGACGACGCCACCACCGTCCTCGGCTGGCGGGCCGACGGCCGGGTGCTGGTGGCCACCGCCCACGGCGAGCCGTACGCCTGGCAGGCGTGGGCGTGGGCGGTGCCCCTCGACGGCGGCGCCCCCGAGCGGCTGCCCTACGGACCGGTCACGGCGGTGGCCGAGGCGCCGGCGCCCGGCACCGGGGTGGTGCTCGGCGTCGACCAGGGCTCCCACGGGGCCGCCTCCTGGAAGCGGTACCGGGGCGGCACGGCCGGCAAGCTGTGGATCGACCCGGCGGGCGAGGGCCGCTTCGAGCGCTTCGCCGCCGACCTGGACGGCCAGCTCGAGGACCCGGCGTGGGTGGGGGAGCGGGTCGTGTTCCTCTCGGACCACGAGGGGTGGGGCAACGTCTACTCGCGCCTGGCGGACGGCAGCGACCTCCGGCGCCACAGCGACCACGGCGACGCCTATGCCCGCAACGCCGCCTCCGACGACGAGCGGGTCGTCTACGGCTGCATGGGTGACCTGTGGCTGCTGGAGGACCTGGCGGCCGATTCCACGCCCCGGCGCCTCGAGGCGCGGCTCGGCTCCGCCCGCCGGGGGCGGGTGCCCTACACCCTCGACGCCGGCACCGCCGTCACCCGCTTCGTGCCCGACCGGGAGGGTCGCGGCAGCGCCCTGCAGGTGCGGGGCGCGGCGGTGTGGCTCACCCACCGGGACGGCCCGGCGGTCACGCTCTCGCCGGGCGGCCGGGTGCGGGCCCGTTTCGTGGCCCCCCTCGGTGCCGGGCGGGTCGTGTGGGTCACCGACGCCGAGGGCGAGGACGCCCTCGAGGTCGCGCCCGTCGACGGCGGCGAGCGCCGCCGGCTGGCCTCCGGGGAGCTCTCGCAGGTCGTCGACCTGGCTGCCTCCCCCGACGGCGCCTGGGTGGCGACCGCCGCCGACGACGGCTCGGTGCGGGTCACCGAGGTCGCCTCCGGCACGGTGCGCCAGCTCGACCGGTCCGCCTACGACAACGTCAACGGCCTCGCCTGGTCCCCCGACTCCCGCTGGCTGGCCTGGTCGCACGCCGGCGCCGCCGACGCCGACGACACCGGCGGCCTCCGCCAGATCCGGCTGGCCGACGTCGCCACCGGCACGGTCGTTGAGGCCACGCCGCTGCGCTTCTCCGACCTGTCGCCGGTGTTCACCCCCGACGGCAGGTACCTCGCCTTCCTGTCCCGCCGCACCTTCGACCCCGTCTACGACGAGCTGCGCTTCGACCTGGCGTTCGCGGCGTCGACCCGGCCGTACCTGCTGCGCCTGGCCGCCGCCACCCCGGGGCCGCTGTCGCCCGAGGCCGGCGGCAAGGAGCTGCCCGCCGCCCTGCTGGGCACCTCCGGAACCTCCGGGGGCCCAGGCACGTCCGGGGGCTCCGGCACCTCCGGCACCTCCGGCACCTCCGGCGCTTCCGGGGTCCCCGGGGGCGCCGGGGGCCCAGGCACATCCGGGGCCCCCGGGGCCGTTGCGGGTGGGGCCGCTGCCGGCGGGGCTGGTCCGGACAGGAGCGTCCCGGACGTCGTGGTCGAGACCGACGGCCTGGCCGACCGGCTCGTCGAGCTCCCCGTGGCCGCCGGTCGGCTCGCCGACCTGCGCGCCACTGCCGGCGGCCTGGTGTGGCGGTCCCTGCCGGGCGAGGGCAACCTCGGGCAGGGCCGGGCCCAGCCCGGCAGCGAGCCTGCCAAGGCCCGCCTCGAGCACCTCGACCTCGCCACGGGAAAGCTCACGACGCTGGCGGAGGCCGCCGACGCCGTCGCCGTCACCGCCGAGGGCCGGGCGTTGGTCGTACGCAAGGACGCCGCGCTCACGATCGTGCCCGCCGACCGGCCGGCCGGGGACGACCCGGCGGCCAAGCTGGAGCTGGACCTGAGCCGGGTGCTGGTCACCGTCGAACCGGCAGCC
>DASSZM010000127.1:0-2117 GCA_035702855.1 Acidimicrobiales bacterium
CGGGACCTCCACGCCCGGCGAGTCGAGGCGCCGTGGCCGATGGAGCTCGTGTTCATGGTGGAGGCCGCCCTCGCGCTCGGCGACAAGGCGGCGGCGCAGGCCCTTCAGCCGATGCTGGCGGAGTACGAGGGCATGAACGTCGTGTGCGGGACGCTGATCGCCACCTTCGGCAGCGCCGACCGCTTCCTGGCCCGCGTCGCCCACCTGCTCGGCGAGCCGAGCGCGGCGGAGCGTCACTTCGGCGTGGCACTCGCCATGGACCGGCACATGCGCTCCACGGTCCACGAGGCCGAGACGCTCGCCCACCAGGCGCGCTTCGCTGCCGGCGCCGGGCGCCGGCAGCGGCGGCCGACCTGGCCCGGCAGGCACGGGCGCTGGCCGGGCCGTCCGGCCAGGTGCGGGTCCTGCGCCTCGTCGAGGACCTGGCCACGGAGCCGGTCCCCGGCTGTCTCACCGGCCGGGAGGTCGACGTCCTGCGCCTCCTCGCCGCCGGCTGCAGCAACCAGGAGATCGGCGCCCGGCTCCACATCAGCGCCAACACCGCCGCCAACCACGTCCGCAGCATCCTCACCAAGACCGGCGCCGCCAACCGGACCCAGGCCGCCGTGTACGCCGCCGCCCGCCATCTGGCCTGATTCCCCTCCATTCCCCCTCCATGGAGCGGACCAGGCCGGCCGGCGTAGTCAGATCTGACCCCCTGCACGGCGCAGACAAAGGTCAGGCTCGGTCATGACGGCGGCCGCCGGCGTCCTCAGCCTTCGGCGCGTCGAGATCGCGCGCTCCCCCGGCCGGCGCCGCCGCACCACCAAGGAGCACGACCGTGAGCAACGCCATCGCCATCCCCGACCTGCGCAGCCACCTCTCGGGCGACGTCGTCGGCCCGGACGACCCCGGCTACGACCAGGCGCGCCGGGTGTACAACGCCATGATCGACCACCGACCGGCCCTGGTCGCCCGCTGCCGCTCCGCCACGGACGTGGCGACCGCCCTCGGGGCGGCACGCCGTGGCGGCCTCCCCGTCGCCGTGCGCGGCGGGGGCCACAGCGGACCGGGGTTCGGGACGATCGACGGCGGGGTGGTGCTCGACCTCGCCCCGATGGGGTCGGTCGAGCTCGACGACGCCGGGCGCACCGCCCGGGTGCAGGGCGGTGCCACCCTCGAGGCCCTCGACGCCGCCGCCGGGGGGCACGGCCTGGCGACGCCGGCGGGGGTGGTCTCGTCCACCGGCATCGGGCGCCTCACCCTGGGGGGCGGGCACGGCTACCTCTCCCGCCGCCACGGCCTCACGGTGGACAACCTGCTCGAGGCCGAGGTGGTCCTCGCCGACGGGACCGTCGTCACCGCCTCCGAGGACCGGCACCCCGACCTGTTCTGGGCGTTGCGCGGCGGCGGCGGCGGCAACTTCGGGGTCGTCACCTCCGTCACCTTCCGGCTCCACCCGGTGGGCACCGTGGTGTGCGGACCGACGGCCTGGCCGGCGTCGGCCACCGCCGACGTCCTGCGCTGGTACCGCGACTTCCTCCCCGCCCAGGGTGACGACCTCTACGGGTTCTTCGCCACCATGACGGTCCCGCCGGCGCCGCAGTTCCCGGAGGCGTTCCACCTCCACAAGGCCTGCGCCGTGGTCTGGTGCTACCTCGGGGACCCCGACGACGCCGCCGACGTACTGGCCCCGGTGCGCGCCCTCGAACCCGCCTTCGACGGGATCGGCCAGGTGCCGTACCCGGCGCTGCAGTCGGCCTTCGACGCCGTCTACCCCGCGGGGTTGCAGTGGTACTGGCGGGGCGACTTCTTCCGCTCCATCAGCGACGAGGCGATCGCGACCCACGCCCGCTTTGCCCAGGAGCTGCCCACCCCGCAGTCGGGCATGCACCTCTACCCCGTCGACGGGGCGGTCCAGCGGGTCGGCCCGGCCGAGACGGCGTGGGCGCATCGCGACGTCACCTTCTCCGAGGTGATCATCGGGGTCGATCCGGACCCGGGCAACGCCGCCGCCATCAAGCGTTGGGCGGTCGACTACTGGGAGGCGACCCACCCGTACTCGGCCGGCGCGGCGTACGCCAACTTCATGATGGACGACGAGGGACAGGAGCGGGTGCGGGCCACCTACGGCGCCA
>DASSZM010000108.1:0-10588 GCA_035702855.1 Acidimicrobiales bacterium
GCCCTCGGATCGCCGTCAGCGGTCCCGGCGGCGGTGCGCCGGGCCGGGCCCGACGAGGGTCGGGCGCGGCCGGTCGCACGCCAGGGAGCGTAGGAGGCGACCGGCGGCCGGGGTACCGTGGCAGGTCATGAGCGAAGGCCAGGCCGCCGATCCGACCGCCGACGTGGCGCTGCTGGAGGAGGCCGAAGCGGTCCTCGAGGGCCTCGATGTCGCGCTGCGTCGCCTGGAGGACGGCTCCTACGGCAGCTGCGAGCTCTGCGCCGACCCCTTGGACCCGGAGGAGCTGCGCGCCCGGCCGCTGACCCGGCGTTGCGCATCGCACGCCGCCGCCGGCGGCGGCTCGGGGGTCTAGAGCGGGCCGTTGCCGTGCTTGCGGGAGACGAGCGTCTCCCGCTTCCCGGCCAGCATCTGCAGCGCCCGCACCACCGTCGCGCGGGTGTCGGCCGGGTCGATCACCCGGTCGACGTAGCCGCGGGCGGCGGCCGTGTACGGGTTGAGGTGCTCCTCCTCGTACTCCTGGGCGAGGCGCGCCTGCGTGCCGGCGTCCTCCCGGCGGTGCAGGATCTGCACCGCCCCCTGGGCTCCCATCACCGCGATCTGCGCCGACGGCCACGCCAGGCACAGGTCGTTGGCGATGCCCTTGGAGTCCATCACGATGTAGGCGCCGCCGAAGGCCTTGCGCAGCACCAGGCACACCCGGGGGACCTGGGCGTCGGCGTAGGCGTACACGAGCTCGGCCCCGTGGCGGATCATCCCCCGCCACTCGAGGTCCTTGCCGGGCATGAACCCCGGCGTGTCCACCAGCGTGAGCAGCGGCAGGTTGAACGAGTCGCAGAACGACACGAAGCGCGCCCCCTTCTGGGAGGCGGCGATGTCCAGGGTGCCGGCCATGGCCTGCGGCTGGTTGGCGATCACGCCGACCGCCATGCCGCCGAGGTGGGTGAGCCCGGTGACCAGCTGGGGCGCCCAGCGGGGCCGCAGCTCCAGGAAGTCCCCGTCGTCGGCGATCGCCCGCACCACGTCCCGTACGTCGTAGGAGCCCGTCGCCGACACCGGGATGAGGTCCCGCAGCTCGGGGCTGGGCCGGTCGGGCGGGTCGTCGGTCGGCACCGGCGGGGCCAGGGAGTCGGCGTGGTCCGGCAGGTGGTCGAGGAGGGTGGCGACCACCTCGACCGCCTCGTTCTCGTCGGCGGCGGTGAGCGCCGCCACCCCGGTGGTGCGGTCGTGCACCGCCAGACCGCCGAGGGCCTCGGGTGCCAGCCGCTGCCCGGTCCACTGGCTGACCGCCGCAGGCCCCGACACGTAGGCGACCGCGTCGGGTGTCATCACCACGATGTCGGCCATGCCCAGCAGCAACGCCGGGCCGGACAGGGCGAGCCCGACGGCCACGAACACCACCGGGACGACCCCGGAGCACTGGCTCAGCGCCAGCGCCGCCGATCCCCAGCCGTGCAGGGCGGCCACCCCCTCGTTGACGTCGGCACCGGAGGAGGCCATGATCACGAGCAGCGGGATCCGCTGGCTGAGCGCCAGGTGGGCGGCCTCCGCCAGCGTGGTGCTGTCCTGGGCGGTGAGGGCGCCGCGGCGGTGGGCCGGGTCGATCCGGACGGTCACCACCCGGCGGTCCGTGCCCGGCAGGCTCTCCACCCGGGCCGAGGCCGTGCCGGGGACCAACGCCCGGAGCCGGACGGCTCCCCGCCCGTTCGTCGCTGTCGCCGCTTCGGTGGTCATCGGGGTTCTGACCGGTCGCCGGGCCGACGTGTTACGCCCGGCGCCGGCCGCGCGAGGCGGCGGCGACCCGGCCGCCGCCGGCGGCGGTCGGGGGGACGGTCGGGGCGGGCGCGGGCGGGGGCGCGGTCTCGTCGGGGGCGGGCTCCAATCCACGGGCGATGAGGAAGCCGCGGGCGCGCTCCGCCATCGGGTAGCGGTTGACGAGATCCCAGAAGCGGCGGTCGTGGCGGGCGACCTCGAGGTGGGCGAGCTCGTGGACGATCACGTAGTCGAGGACCCACCCCGGCTCGCGCCCCAGGCGGGAGGAGATCCGGATCGTCCGGGCGCTCGGCGTACAGCTCCCCCAGCGCCACTCCTGGTTGTCGGCCCAGCGGATCGACAGCGGCGCGGGCAGACCGTGGCGGCGCGCCAGCTCCTCGGCCCGCCGGCCGAGGTCGACCGCCTCGGTGCCCGCCCGGCGCGCCATCCGCCGGACCATCTCCTGCACCCACCGCTCCTCGTCGGCCTTGGTCATGGTGGCGGGGATCGACACCCGCAGGACGCCGTTGACCTCGCGCGCCTGCACCGTCTTCCGCCGGCGAGGACTGCGGACGACCTCGACCCTCACCCCCCGGAACGTAGCGGAGCAACCGGCGCCGCGCCGACCCCCCGCCCGCGGAGGGTGGCGACCCCCGAGGTCGGTCACCCGGCGCAGCTCGGGTGGCGCCCGCCGGTAGGCGGGACCCGGAAGCGGGCCCCGCTGACCGTGGGGCGGGACGGTGGGGACCGGGGTAGCCTCGCCCCGAAAGGACGGACATGGCCGACGGGCGCGCCCCAGAGCCGGCGGAGGAGCCGGGCCAGATGGTCGGTGGGCCAGCGGGCGCCGGCGGCGCGCCCGGGCGCGCCGTGGTGCGGCTGCGCCTGTTCGCCTCGGCCCGGGAGGCGGTGGGGACCGGGCAGGCGGCCTTCGAGGCCGCCACCGTGGGGGAAGCGCTGACGGCGGCGGTGGAGCACTTCGGCGGGGCGTTCGCCGACGTCCTGGCTGCCAGCCGCGTCTGGGTCAATGGCACCCCGGCGGAGGCGTCGACCCCGCTGGCCGACGGTGACGAGGTGGCGGTCCTGCCGCCCGTCTCGGGTGGCGCCACCGGCTGAGCGGACGCTGCGGCCGGCGCTGCGGGGCCGAGCGGCTCGGGAGGCAGGGCAGCGGCCGAGCGCTGGGGTACCCTCGTTGCGCATATGGACGCCCAGCCGGTCGCACCGCTCGACCCCGAGTTCTGCCGTGACCTCAGGGGGCTGCCGCTCGCCGAGATCCGCCGTCGGCGCGTCCTCGCCGATGAGCACGAGACCGGCTACTCCTACCTGCGCCGCCAGGTGCAGGGCCGCCTGGACATCGTGGCCGACGAGCGCTCCCGGCGCGACTCGGGCACGCCGCTGGAGGAGGGCAGCTCGCTCGTCGACCGCCTCCCGGCGATCCTCGCCGTCGGCATCCACGCTCCCGGGCGCGGCCGGCTGCCGCAGCTGCTCGGCCCCGGGGACGTCGACCACGACGTCGAGCGGCGGATGGACGAGATCGTGTCCATCGCCGAGCTGAGCGACCCGCCGAACATCTCCGAGGAGCGCCTGGACGCCATCATCGGTGCGCTGCGGGAACTGGAGCGGGAGGTCTCGACCACCCGGCGCTCCCTGCACGCCGTCGTCGACGCCCTCAACGCCGAGGTGGTGCGGCGCTACCAGCAGGGCGAGGTCCCGACGGACATCCTCCCATGAGGCGGAGACGGCGCCCCCGGGCGTGAACGACCCCGACCACCGCCCCGACCCGCTGGCCGAGCTCGGCGCCTTCATCCGCGAGCAGCGGGCCATGGCCCGCATGTCGCTCCGGCGCCTCTCGGAGCTGGCGGGCATCTCCAACCCGTACCTGAGCCAGATCGAGCGGGGCCTGCGGCGCCCGTCGGCCGAGATCCTGCAGCAGATCGCCCGCGGGCTGCGGATCTCCGCCGAGAGTCTCTACGTGCGGGCCGGGTTCCTGGACCCGCCGGCAGCCGGCGGCAACCTCGAGGCGGCGATCTTCGCCGACGCCCTGCTCGACAGCGAGCAGAAGGAGACGCTCGTCCGGGTCTACCGCTCGTTCCTCCTGGCCAACGGGCGCCAGCCGGTGGCAACCGGCCCCCCCGGCGGTGATCCGGATCCCGCCGGCGGGCAGCGGCCCGACCGACCGGGGGGCGGCCCCGCGGCGACGGGCCGGGGGGATCCGCCCGACAGCTAGGCCGCAGGGGGCCGCTAGGTTGCTCGACCGTGCGTGACCTGGTGATCCTCTCCATGCACACGTCGCCTCGTGCGCAGCCGGGCACCGGGGACGGCGGCGGGATGAACGTCTACGTCCGCGAGCTGGCCGCGGCCCTGGCCCGCAGCGGCGTGCGCTGCGAGGTCTTCACCCGGGCCGACAGCCCCGACTGCGCCGCCGTGGTCCCGATCGAGCCCGGCTTCCGGGTGCACCACGTGCCTGCCGGCCCGCTCGCGCCGGTCGCCAAGGAGGCGCTGCCGGGGCTGGTGGGGGAGTGGGCGGACGGCGTCGGGGACCGCCTCCGCACCCTCGACGAGCAGGGTTTCCACCCCGAGGCGATCCATGCCAACTACTGGCTGTCGGGGGTCGCCGGCCACCGCCTCAAGCACGAGCTGGACGTGCCGCTGGTGTCGACGTTCCACACGCTGGACCGGGTCAAGGCGGAAGCGAGCCCCGAGGAGATCCGCTCGGCGGAGCCCGCCCGCCGGGCGCAGGCCGAGGCGGAAATCGTCGGCTGCTCCGACGTGATCCTCGCCAGCTGCAGCGTCGAGGCGGCACAGCTCACCGAGTTGTACGGCGCCGACCCCGAACGCATCGAGATCGTCGCCCCGGGCGTCGACCACGCCTACTTCGGCCCCGGCGACCGGGTCCAGGCACGGCGGGCGATCGGCATGCCGGGCGAGGACCCGCTGGTGCTGTTCGTCGGGCGGATCCAGCCGCTCAAGGGTCTGCGGGTCGTGGTCGAAGCCCTTGCCGGGCTGCAGCGGGCCGGGGGACGCCCGGCCCGGGCGACCCTGGTGGTCGTCGGCGGCCCGAGCGGGCCGGAGGGGCCGGCCGAGCTCGCCCGCATCGAGGCCCGCGTCGCCGAGCTCGGCCTCGGGGACCGCACGCGCTTCGTGGCCCCCCAGCCCCACGAGATGCTGGCGACCTACCTGCGGGCGAGCGACGTGTGCGTCGTGCCGAGCCGGTCGGAGTCGTTCGGGCTGGTGGCGCTCGAGGCGGCGGCGTGCGGGGTGCCCGTGCTCGCCTCCGCCGTGGGAGGGCTCGTCACCCTCGTGGAGGACGGCCGCACCGGCTACCTGCTCGACCCCCACGACCCCCGCCGGTGGGCGGCCGGGCTCGTGGAGCTGCTGGCCCGCCCGGCGCACGCCGAGGCGCTCGGCCGGGCGGGCGCCGCCCGGGCCGGGGCGTACACGTGGTCGAGCGCCGCCGCCACCCTCCACCTCCGCCTCGACCGCGTCACCGACAAGGCGCTGGTCGCGTGCCGGTAGGGCGCGCCTCCGCCGCCGACCTGGCGCGGCTGCGCCGCCTGATCGACGACTGGGCCGCCGGGGCGCAGCGCGACAACCCGCTGCTCGACTCCGTCGACAGGGACCCCGAGCTCGACCGCTGGTACCTGCGCCTGCGCGGCGAGGAGAAGGCGGTCACCACGATCTGGCTGACCCTTCGCGAGCGCACCCTCCACTTCGAGACGTACTTCATGCCGTCCCCCGAGGAACGCCGGGAGGAGTGCTTCGACTACCTCCTGCGGGCGAGCGCCGGCCTGTTCGCCTGGCGCTTCGCCGTCGGGGCCGAGGACGCCGTCTACCTCGTGGGGCAGCTGCCGGTCGGCGCCGTCGACGAGGAGGAGCTCGACCGGATCGTCGGCTCCGGCTACGCGTACACCGAGCGGTGGTTCCGCCCGGCGATGCGCATCGGGTACGGCTCCCGCTTCCGCTGAGCCCGGCGGCCCCGCCGGACGCCGCCGGGTGCGCCGCTCGGGGACGCCGGGCCCCCGACCGGACCTTGCCGTGGGGGCACCCCCTCACTACGCTCGGCCTGCCGTGGTCCCGAGGGAGCTGGCGCGTCGTTCGTTCGGGGAAGTGCGAACGGTCCGGCGGCGACTCGGGACTCGGCGCGCGTGAGCACCGCCCTGGCCGTCGTCGGCGGCGGCAACATGGGAACGGCCCTGGTCGCCGGGTTGCGGCGCGCCCGCCAGGGCGACGCCGACGCGGGCGGATCGGGCGAGGTCGTGCTGGTCGAACGCCTCCCCGCCCGGCGCCGCCAGCTCGAGCAGCGCTTCACCGACGGTGGCGTCACGGTCACCGCCGACCTGCCGCCGTCGGTCGGCTCCGCCGTCATCGCCGTCAAGCCGCACGACGTGGAGGCCGCCTGCCGGGACCTGGCCGCCGCCGGTGCCGGCCGGGTCCTCTCCATCGCCGCCGGGGTGACGCTGAGCTCGCTGCGGGGATGGCTCGGAGACGGCCCCACCGTGCTGCGCGCCATGCCCAACACGCCGGCGCTGGTCTCCGCCGGCGCCTCCGCCGTCGCCCCGGGGCCCGGTGCCGGCGAGGCCGACGTGGCGTGGGCGCGGGGGATCCTGGAGGCGGTCGGGAGCGTCGAGGTCGTCGAGGAGCGCCACCTCGACGCCGTCACCGGCCTCTCCGGCTCGGGACCCGCCTACCTGTTCCTCGTCGCGGAGGCGCTGATCGACGGTGGCGTGCTCAACGGCCTGCCCCGTGCGGTCGCCGCCCGGCTGGCGACCCAGACCATCCTCGGGGCCGGCCGCATGCTCACCGAGTCGGGCGAGTCGCCCGAGGCGCTGCGGGCGGCGGTCACCTCCCCGGGTGGGACCACCGCCGCCGGCCTCCGGGCGCTGGAGGCGAGAGCGGTCCGAGCGGCGCTGCTCGAGGCCGTGACCGCCTCCGCCGAGCGGGCCGCCGAGCTGGGGCGGGGTGGGCCGCCGGCCTGACGGTCGACGCGCCCGGGACGGGCGCCGGCGTCCCGCGACCGCAGGAGGCCGCCGGAGGCAGGCGCCCCTGGCTCTTCGGCCGGCGGTGGCCTACGCTCGAAGGACGGAGAAGGGTGGTCCCACTGTGCAACCAGATCAGTCGCGGTCGCCGTTCGTGACCGTCGCCGAGGTGGCGAACCAGCTGCGGGTCTCGAGCATGACCGTCTACCGTCTCGTCCAGTCCGGTCAGCTCCCCGCGGTGCGGGTCGGGCGCAGCTATCGCATCCGCGCCGAGGACGTCGACCGCTACCTCGGCGCCCGCTTCACGGAGGCGGGCTGATCCAGCGCCCACTACGGTCGCCGGTACCATGCGAGGGCGTGTCGATCCGCCGGCTCCCCGAGGCGACCGTCGCCCGCCTCCCCGTGTACCTGCGGGTGCTGACCGAGACGACCGAGGCCACGATCTCGTCGGACCACCTGGCGGCCGGCGCCGGGGTCAACGCCGCCCAGGTCCGCAAGGACCTCTCGCACCTGGGTTCGTACGGGACCCGGGGCGTCGGCTACGACGTGGCCTACCTGGTGCGCCAGATCAGCCGGCAGCTCGGCCTGAGCGCCGACCGGCGGGTGGCCATCGTCGGCGTCGGCAACCTGGGCCACGCGCTGGCCCGCTACGGCGGGTTCGCCGCCCGGGGGTTCCAGGTGGTCGCCGCCTTCGACGTCGACCCGCGCACCGTCGGCCAGCGGGTCGGCGGCGTGTTGGTGGAGCCCTTCGAGCGCCTCGCCGAGGTCGTCTCGGGGAAAGGCGTCGAGTTGGCGCTGCTCACGACCCCGGCGGCGGCGGCGCAGGCCGCCACCGACGCCCTGGTCGCCGCCGGGGTCAACTCCATCCTCAACTTCGCCCCCGCCCGGGTGGCGGCGCCGGCCCACGTCGCCGTCCGCCAGGTCGACCTCGGCGTCGAGCTGCAGATCCTCTGCTACTACGGCCTGCAGGCGGCCGCCGGCCTGACGGCGTACGACGCCGTCGACGCCGCCGGCAGCTAGGCCCGGGCCGATTGGCGCCGGCCCGGTCGAAGGACCAAGCTCGACTTCGATCAAAGCGGGCGATACCGCCCGAGTAAGGGAACTCCTCCACGCGTGTCAGTCGTCGTCGTCGGACTCAACCACCGCAGCGCCCCCCTCGACGTGCTCGAGGCGACCGCCGTGCCCGCCGAAGCGCTGCCCAAGGCGCTCGGGGACCTGGCCGGCCGCGCCCACCTCGACGAGGTGCTGCTCGTCTCCACCTGCATGCGCACGGAGATCTACGCCACCACCGAGCGCTTCCACGGCGCCCTGGGCGACGTGCGCGACTTCCTCGCCCTGTGGTCGGGGCGCCCGCCGGAGGACTTCGCCGACGGGCTGTACGACTTCCACGACCGGGCGGCCGCGGGCCACCTGCTCCGGGTCGCGGGCGGGCTGGACTCGGCGGTCCTCGGCGAGGGCGAGATCCTGCGCCAGATCCGGGCCGCCGCCGACGCCGCCCGGGAGCAGGGTTTCAGCGGCCCGGTCCTCGAGGCGCTGACCCGCTCGGCGGTCGAGGCCGGCAAGCGGGTCCGCTCGGAGACCGGCATCGCCCGGGGCACCACCTCGCTCTCCCACACCGCCGTCATGCTCGCCGGCGAGCGCCTCGCCGGCGCCGCCTTCCCCGGCGGGCCGCCCTGCCCCGGGGCGGGCGCCTACACGGGCCGCACCGTCCTCGTCGTCGGCGCCGGGGAGATGGGCGGCGCCCTGGCGTCGCTCGTGACCTCGGCGCCCGACGCCGCCGAGGTCCTCGTGGCCAACCGCACCCCCGCCCGGGCCCGGGAGGTCGCCGCGCGGGCCGGGGCGACGCCCGTCGCCTGGGAGGCCCTCCCCGTTGCGCTGGCCGGCGCCGACGTCGTCTTCTGCGCCACCGATGCTCCCCACGCCATCCTCGACGCCGCCACCGTCGGTGACCGGACCGGCCGGCCGGTCGTCGTGGTCGACCTCGGGGTGCCCCGCAACGTCGAGCCCGACGTCGGCGCCCTCCCCGGCGTCACCCTCCTCGACCTGCAGCACCTGCAGGCCCACGCCGACATCGCCGTGGCGGGCCGGCGGGCCGAGATCCCCCAGGCGGAGATGATCCTCGAGCAGGAGCTCGACCGCTGGGTCGACGCCTCCGCCCAGCGGGCGGTCGCCGCCCCCGTCGTCGCCGCCCTGCACCGCCGGGGCGAGCAGATCCGCGTCGCCGAGCTCGAGCGCCTCGCCGGCCGCCTCGCCGGCCTCGACCCGGCGCAGCGCAAGGCTGTCGAGGCCCTCACGCGCGGGATCGTCGCCAAGCTGCTCCACGACCCCACCGTCAACGTCAAGGCGGCCTCCAGCGACGCTCGGGGGGGCCGGCTCGCCGGCGCCCTGGTCGAGCTGTTCGGCCTGGAGGCGTAGCCGCGACCCGGCGCGGGTCCGCCAAGATGGACCGGTGGCCGGTAGCGCACCCCTCCCCATCGCCGCCCTCGACCCGGCGTGGACCCGGGTGCTGCGGGCCCACGGCGACGGGGTCCGGGCGCTGCAGCGTCTCGGCCTCAAGTACGTCGACTGGACGCTCACCGTCGCCGCCGGCCGCTGGCCGGCCATCGACCTGGCGGGACACGTGCTGGCCACGGCCCGCTCCTACCACCACCTGCTCGACGCCGCCCTCGCCGGCGCCCCCGAGCGCGGCCTGCCCCGCGGCGACGACCTGGCGGACTGCGGGGCGGCCCGGCCGGCCACGCTCGGGCTCAGCGCCGGCGCCGACCGCATCGTCGCCTTCGACGCCGTCGCCACCCGCTACGGCGAGCGGCTGCACGACCTCGACCCGGACCTGGTGCTCGGCGAGTGGGACGGCGTCGGCGTGCTGACCCTCCGGCAGCACACGATGCTCGCCGCCGGCGAGTGGCACCTCCACGCCTGGGACCTGGCCGGCGCCCTCGGCTGGGACTACCGCCCCGCCGACCCGGAGGTCCTGCTCGAGGGGCGGCGCCTGCTCCCCGAGCCCGTCCCCGCCGGCCCGGCCTGGACGGCGGTGCTGGCGGCCTCCGGCCGGCAGGACCCGCCCGGGCCCCGGCCGCTCGGTCCCTGACGTGGAGCCGGGACCAGAGGGGAGCGGGCCGAGGATGCGGATCGCCACCCGGGGCAGCAGCCTCGCCCGCTGGCAGGCGGAGTCGGTCGCCGCGTGGCTGCGGGGCGCCCGGCCCGAGCTGTCCTGCGAGCTGGTGGTCATCGAGACGACCGGCGACCGCCGCCAGGACCTGCCGATCCCCGAGCTCGGCGGCCAGGGCGTGTTCGTCAAGGAGGTGCAGGCCGCCGTCCTCGACGGTCGGGCCGACCTCGCCGTCCACTCCGCCAAGGACCTGCCGTCCCTGTCCACCCCGGGGTTGCTCATCGGCGCCTACCCCGAGCGCGACGACCCCCGTGACGCCCTCGTCGGCGCCGCCCTCGCCGACCTGGCGCCGGGCGCCACCATCGCCACCGGGTCGGTCCGCCGGCGGGTGCAGCTCGCCGCCGCCCGCCCCGACCTGAGCTTCGCCGACCTGCGCGGCAACATCGCCACCCGGCTGCAGCGGGTCCCCCCGGGCGGGGCGGTCGTGGTGGCGGTGGCCGCCCTGGTGCGCCTCGACCTGGCCGATCGCATCGCCGAGGTGCTCGAACCGGCGGTCGTGTTGCCCCAGGTCGCCCAGGGGGCCCTGGCGGTCGAGTGCCGGGAGGACGACGCCGGGGCACTCGAGCTGCTGGCGGCGATCGACGACCCGGCCGTCCGGGTCCCGGTCGAGGCGGAGCGGGCGTTCCTCGCCCGCCTCGGCGGCGGCTGCGACCTGCCGGTCGGGGCGTTCGCCGCCGTCGACGGCGACCGCCAGCAC
>DASSZM010000143.1:0-3930 GCA_035702855.1 Acidimicrobiales bacterium
TTGCCGTCGAAGCAGACGACCCGGACGTCGACGACCGGGAAGCCGAAGTGCCCGCCCTGGGCCATCGCCTCGGCGATGCCCTTCTCGACCGCCGGGATGAACTGGCGGGGGATGGCACCACCGACGATCTCGTCGACGAAGGCAAACCCGCTCCCCCGCTCCGTCGGCTCGATCCGGATCGACGCCACGCCGAACTGGCCGTGACCGCCGGTCTGCTTCTTGTACTTGCCCTCGGCCTCGGCGGTGGCGGTGATCGTCTCCCGGTAGGGCACCCGGACCGGCTCCTGGTCGACCTCCACGCCGAACTTGCGGGCGAGGCGCTCGAGGACGATGGCCAGGTGGGTCTCACCCATGCCGGACAGGACGGTCTGGTGGGTCTCGTCGTCCCGGCGTACCGCCAGGGTGACGTCCTCGTCCTGGAGGCGGTGCAGGGCGGTCATCAGCTTGTCGTCGTCGCCCTTGGAGCGGGGCCGGATCGCCGTGGACAGGACCGGCTCGGGCACCGCGAAGCCGGGGACGGCCACCGGCATGGTCCTGGCTGCGAGCGTGTCGTTGGTGAGGGTGCCGTTGAGCTTGGCCACGGCGCCGATGTCGCCGGCGACGACCTCGGTCAGCTCCACGTGCTCCTTGCCGAGCAGCCCGAAGATCCCGTGCAGGCGCTCGTCGGAGCGGGCACGGGTGTTGACGAGCGTCTCGTCGGGCCGGACCGTGCCGGAGAGCACCTTGAACAGGGACACCTTCCCGACGTAGGGGTCGACCAGCGTCTTGAAGACGTAGGCCAGCGGGGCCCCGCCGGCGTCGGCCGGGACGGGGTGGGTGCCGCCGCCGGCGGACACCTGCACCGGCGGCCGGTCGGCCGGCGACGGGCCGATCTCGCAGAGGAAGTTGGCGAGGCGGTCGACGGCGATGCGCTTGGTCGCCGAGCCGCACACCACGGGGAACACGGTCGCCTCGGCGACGCCGCGCGCCATGGTCTTCTCGAGCTCGGCGACGCTCGGCACCTCGCCCTCCAGGTAGCGCTCCATGAGCCCGTCGTCGGCGACGACGATCCCCTCGACGAGGGCATCGTGGACCTCGTGCTCGGCGGGGACCATGCCCTCCTCGAGCGGGCCGGGGGTGGCCTTGCCGTCCTCGTAGGTGATGGCGGTCTCGGTCAGCAGGTCGGCCACGCCCCGGAAGGCGCCCTCCTCGCCGATCGGCAGCTCGAGGGGGGCGATGCCGGCCCCGAAGGCGCTGCGCAGCTGCTCGAGGGTCCGGTCGAAGCTGGCCCGCTCCCGGTCGAGCTTGTTGACGAAGACGAGGCGCGGGATGCCGGCCTCGGCAGCCAGGCGCCACGCCACCCGCGTCTGGACCTCGACACCTTCGACGGCGCTCACGACGAACACAGCCAGGTCGGCGACGGCCAGGGCGGCGTGCACCTCGCCGATGAAGTCGGCGTAGCCGGGGGTGTCGATCAGGTTGATCTTGTGGCCCTCCCACTCGAAGGGCGCGACCGACAGCGACACCGAGATCCGGTGCTTGACGGCCTCGGGGTCGAAGTCGCTGACGGTGGTGCCGTCCTCGACCCTCCCCATGCGGCTGAGGGCGCCCGCACCGAAGAGCAGGGCCTCGGTCAGGGACGTCTTACCCGCCCCGCCGTGGCCCACCAGGGCAACGTTGCGGATGGCGGAGGACGGGAAGCTGCGCACCGGGCACCTCGCTTCGATCTGCCGGCCCCACCCCCCGGTGGGTCCCGGGCCAGCCTACCGAGGCGGGCCGGGCGCGCGCCCCGGGGTCAGCGCTCGCCGGCCGGCGGGTCGACGACCCCGAGCGCCGCCTCGGCCGTGCGAGCCAGCTCCAGTTGGAGGGCGGCGATCTCGCCGTCGAGGACGGCGACGTCGTCGTGGCGACCCTGCACGTGGGCGCGGGTCCGCTGCTCGGTCAGTTCCTCGAGCTGCAGCTCGAGCCCCATCGCATGGTCGGCGGCACGGGTGTCGATCACTTGGACCTCGCTTTCCGGGTGGCGCGTGCGTTGGCGTGGCGCAGGGCGTCGACGAGCTCGCCCTTGGACATCTTCGAGCGTCCTCCGACGTCGAGCTCCTTGGCCTTCTCGTAGAGATGGGCCTTGGAGGCGTTGGCGTCGACGCCGCCCTTGCTCTCGTCGGGGTGGTCGAGCGCCTTGCGACCTCCCCGGGCCGACTGGGCGTCGCTCGGGCCCTTTCGCCCGCCCTCCTTGCGCTCCCAGTGGTCACCGACCTTCTCGAAGCCGTGCTCGAGCGCCCCGTATGCGGTGCGGCGGGCGCGGGCCTCGTCGCCGTACTCCTGCTCGGCGGATCTCAGCGTCTCGGCGAAGGTGCGCTGCGCCTTCGCCGGCGACCGTTGCAGGGTGGCGGGCAGGTCCACCTCGTTCCTCGTTGCCGGCATGGCAGGCCTCCTCTCGGCCCCGGCGGCGTCGCGGGGTTCGTACCCCGTCGCCCCCGATGCGGAACCCCACCCGGCCGCGCGGCCCTAACGTGCGGGCGTGACCGGGCAACGCAGCAGCGACCTCGTCGTCCACGGCGCCACCGGGTTCGTCGGGCGCCGCGTCGCCCGCTACCTCGCCCACCGGACGCCGGCCGGCACTCGGGTGACGCTGTCGGGACGGGATCCCGCCGCGCTCGCCGCGGTCCGCGCCGGCCTCGGCGAGCGGGCCGCCGGCTGGCCCCTCGTCGTCGCCGACTCCACCGACCGCGCCGCCATGGACCGCCTGGCGACGTCGACGAGGGCGGTGGCCTCCACCGTCGGGCCCTACGCCCGCTACGGCCGGGAGCTGGTGCTCGCCTGCGCGACCGCCGGCACCCACTACGCCGATCTCAGCGGGGAGGTGCTGTTCGTGCGCGACAGCATCGCCGGGGCGTCGGCCGCCGCCGAGGCGTCGGGTGCCCGGATCGTGCACGCCTGCGGGTACGACGCCGTCCCCTCCGACCTCGCCGTGTTGTTGCTGCACACCGAGGCCGCCGGGGCCGGTCTCACCGACACGGTGCTCGTCGCCCGCGCCCGCGGCGGTCTCAGCGGCGGCACGGTGGACTCCCTGCGGGCGCAGCTCGACGCCGTCCGGGCGGACCCGTCGCTGCGCCGGGTCCTCGCCGACCCGTACTCGCTCAGCCCGGACCCCGCCGGGGAGCCGGTGGTGGGGCCCCAACCGGATGCGTTCGGCCCCCGCCGGGACCCGCTGCTCGGCGAGTGGTCGGCGCCGTCGGTGATGGGGCCGTTCGACACGCGGATCGTCCGCCGCTCCAACGCCCTCATGGGTTGGGCCTACGGTCGGGACTTCCGGTACCGCGAGGTGATGGCCTTCGGGCGCCGGCCCGACGGGGCGGCGGCCGCCGCCGCCGTGGCCGGTGGGGTGGCCGGGTTGCTCGCCGCCATGCGGTTCGGGCCGAGCCGCTGGGTGCTCGACCGCGCCCTGCCCGCTCCGGGCGCCGGGCCGAGCGAGGCGGCGCTGCGCCGCGGGTGGTTCCGCAGCGAGGTCCACAGCCGGCTCGGGGACGGCCGGCGGCTGCGGGCCGTCGTGGCGGGGGCGGGCGATCCGGGCTACGAGGCGACGGCGGTGATGCTCGGCGAGTGCGCCCTGGCGCTGGCGCTCGACGCCCACCTGCTCCCGCCGCGTGCGGGGGTGCTGACCCCGGCCACGGCCTTCGGGATGCTGCTCGTCGAGCGGCTCCGGGCGGCGGGGATGCGGCTGGAGGTGGGACCCGGCGTCTAGGTGCGCCGCCCCGCCACCGGCCGATGGCGGGGACGACGGGGCACTGCTGGTAGCTGTAGGCGAAGCCTGCGAAGGCCAGCACGCCGAAGAGGAGGGCGGCGCGCGGCTGATCCGATCCGTCGCTCACCGACGGCCACCCCTGTCCAGCAGGCGGGTGGCTCAAGTTTCGGTGCGTCCTGCCGATGTTACCGGTGTGGGACCTTCGT
>DASSZM010000150.1:0-15374 GCA_035702855.1 Acidimicrobiales bacterium
CCTCCCGGGCCCCGGAACGGCGGGGTGCCCTCACGCGAATCGGGTGAACCCCCAGATGGCAGCACTCTGGTCCACTCGCTGGGGCGCCGGACGGGGAGGATGGCGAACGTGGTCCGAGTGGTCGATCACCGTTTGGATGCCTACCGGTTCGTCGACATGGCCCGCAAGGTGGTCGGGGGGGCAGCGTCGGCACGCGAGCGGCCATCTTCCTGCTGGTCGGTCGGGACGGCCGCGACCCCCTCGTCCTGCAGGCCAAGGAGGCGCAGGCATCGGTGCTGGAACACCACATCGGCGCCAGCGCGCTGGGCAACCACGGCGAGCGCGTCGTGCGGGGGCAGCGGATCTCGCACGCCGCCAGCGACATCTTCCTCAGCTGGCAGCGCAGCCTCGGCCTCGACGGGCAGGAGCACGACTTCTACGTGCGCCAGTTGTGGGACTGGAAGGCCTCGCTCGACCTGGCCACCATGCGCGAACCGGGACTACTCGCCTTCGTCGGCGCCTGTGGCTGGTCGCTGGCGCGGGCGCACGCCCGCTCCGGTGACCGGCTCGCGATCGCCGCCTACCTGGGACGCGGCTCCGGGTTCGACCGCGCCATCGCCGCCTTCGCCGCCGCCTACGCCGACCAGAACGACCTCGACCACGAGCGGCTCGTCGAGGCCGTCGCAGCCGGCGAGGTGCCCGCCGAGGCAGGCATCTAGGCCTTCGGCCCGGATGGAGGCCCGATCCCGGCGTCCCGCCGGGTGGCGGGCTCGCTGCGCGCCCCGAGGAGCTTGGCGCTCGTCTTCACGGTGTGCACGGCGCAAGAGGCACCGACTTCGAGCAGGTAGCCGGCGGCGACCAGGGCGACGCCGAGGACGACGAGGTGCCTGGAGCCGAGCAGGAGGGTGCCCACGCGACCCAGGGCGTACACGGGGCTGGAGACGAGCGCTCCTGCGACGCTCGCCACCACCGTCAGGAGCAGCTTGTCCCGCCGCCGGGCGCGCGCCGGGAGACCGACGACGCGCGCCGGGAATGCCACGAGGGAGACCATCAGGACGGCGACGGCCGCGCTGATCAGGACCGAGAAGGGCACACGGCCCCACCGGGGGGCGATCACGACGGCGACTGCGAGGACCGCGCCGGCGATCACACCGACGACCGCCGCCGAGCGGAGGTGGGATCGCGCCGCTCTTGAACGCGGGCGGCACTCGCCGATCGGGTGAGTCGAGGGCCAGCGCGAAGACCGTGCTGAGCCAGTAGGCCGCCACCGTCAGGACCACGATGAGCGCCATGGCCGCCAGCGCCAGCGCCAGCGCCAGCGCACCGTGCCAGTTGCGGAAGTCCTGCCCGCGCAACACGTGGAGCTTCAGGTCGAGCATGCCGAGCCAGACCCAGGTCGCAGGCAGGACCTCGACGAGCAACAGCCGCGGGCGGGTGAAGGCCGCCCGAAGGCCCGCCAGGAGCATCATGAGTGCGCCGACCACGAACGCAACGGGAGCGAGCGCTCGTCGGGAGCGGCTGAGCTCCATGACCGCCGCCTCGATCGCCGCCTCGTCGTCGTGCACGAGTGCCGTGGCGAGGCGCCGGAGGCGCCGGCGTTCAGCCCCTGGCGAGCGCTTCACAACGGCCGACGGGCCGCCCTCAGCCGTCCGGGAGACCATGCCGTGCCATGCCCAAACGGTGCGTACGGACGACGAGGTCGGGATCACCCGATCCGGGCGGTCGAAGACGGCGGCGCCCCGGCCGCCTGCGCCGGCTGCGCCGGCGGCGACAACCACTCGGAGCGGTGCCCGGCGACCCGGCCCCGAACTGTGCGGATCCGCTCCCCGAATTCCGGGGTGTTCGTCCTCACCGTTCGCGAGGACGGGCGGGTGGGACGGCACCGGGACGAGGGCGGCCGGGCACGAGGGCCAGCCGCCGCTCTCACAACCGGATTCCCCGCTGCGCCCGACGGGCATGCAAGGAGGCGTGCGCGAGCCCCGGGTCCTCGTCGTCGGTGGGGGCTTCGCCGGTTTCGAGTGCGCCCGGCGCCTCGCACGTCCGGGCGGGCCGGCCGTCACGCTCGTCTCGCCCGAGGACTACTTCCTGTACACGCCGTTGCTGCCGGAGGTGGCCGGCAGCGTCCTCGACCCGCGACACGCCGCCGTCCCCCTCGCCGGGTCGCTGCCGGGGGTGCGGGTGCTGCGTGGCGTGGTCGCCGACGTCGACCTCGACGGGCACACCGCCGAGGTGGCGGTGCCCGACGCCGCCGGCAGCCGTACCGAGCACTGGGACCGCTTGGTGCTCACCCCCGGCTCGGTCACCCGGGTGCTCGACATCCCCGGCCTGGCGGAGCGCGCCCGGGGGCTCAAGACGCTCGCCGAGGCCGTCTATCTCCGCGACCACCTCCTCGGGCAGCTGGAGCGCTCGGCGAGCCTCCCGCCGGGCGATCCCGCCTGCAGCGCGTGCCGGACCGTCGTCGTGGTCGGCGCCTCCTACGCGGGTACGGAGCTGGTGGCCCAGCTGCGGGGCCTCGCCCATGACGCCGCTCGGCACTACCGCTTCCCCGCCTCGGACCTGCACGTGGTGCTCCTCGACGTCGCCGCCGAGGTCATGCCCGAGGTCGGCAGCCGCCTCGGGCGCCGGGCGCTGGAGGTCCTCCGCGGCCGCGGCGTCGACGTGCGGCTCGAGACGACGCTGCGCTCGGTGCAGCCCGACACGGTGACGCTCAGCGACGGCCAGACCCTGCCGTGCGGCACCCTCGCCTGGGTGACCGGGGTGACGGCCAACCCCCTCGTGGGCCGGCTGCCGCTGGAGTTGCACCAGGGGCGAGCCGTCGTCGACGAGCACCTGCAGGTCCCCGGCCGGCCGGAGGTGTTCGCCGCCGGGGACGCCGCCGCCGCCCCGGACCTCACCAAGCCCGGACTCGTGACGCCGCCGACCGCCCAGCACGCCACACGCCAGGGTCGCACGCTCGCCCGCAACGTGCTGGCGAGCCTCCGCGGTGACCGGCTGACGCCGTACCGCCACCGCGACCTCGGCCTCACCGTCGACCTCGGCCCCGGCTTCGCGGTGGCCAACCCCTTCGGCGTGCCGCTGTCGGGCCTGGCGGCAAAGGCCGTGACCCGGGGCTACCACCTGGTGGCGTTACCCCACCGCGCCAACCGCCTGCAGGTCGGGCTCGACTGGCTGCTCTCGGCGACCTCGCCCCGGCCGCTGGTCTCGCTCGGCCTGGTCCACCCCGAGCGGGTGGCACTGGACGGCGGTCAGCGGGGGGCGGGCGCCCCCGAACGTTGACCACACCGCCCCAGGAATCCGCCGGCGAGGGCGGCGGGGAACGGTAGGATCCTTCGCGCGGCGAACCGCTCGAGGGCTTCCAGCCCGCTCCGGGCGTGGGATGACGAGCTCCTCGGGGAGGTGAGCGGGCCGGTGGCGCCGAGCCGGGCCCGGGTGGCTGTGCGACGACTGGGACGTTCATGACCGCGGCCGGGGCCGGCACAACCGCCCGCAACGAGACCGATACCGGGCAAAAGGGAGGCTGGAGCTTCCTCTTCGCGTCCCTCGGCGGCCACTGGCGGACCGAGGGGACCTCCGTCGCCGCCGCCCTGGCGTGGACCGCCGCCATCTCGACCTACCCGCTCCTCGTGGGCCGGGCCGTCGACGTCGGGCTGCTCTCGCGCCGGTGGGACCGCCTCGGGCTCGACGTAGGGCTCGTCGCCGTGCTCGGCGTGGTCCAGGGCCTGGCCTCAGGGGTGCGCCGCCGCAACAACGGCCTGTCGTCCCGCCGGGTCGAGGCGGAGCTGCGCAAACGTTTCTTCAGCCGCCTCCTCGGGCTGGACGTCGCCTACCACGACCAGGTCAACCGGGGGCAGCTGCTGTCGCGCGTCACCAACGACCTGTTCCAGATCCAGGCGTTCATCAGCTCCGCCCCGGCGCTGATCGGCAACGCCTTCGCCGTCGCCACCGTGGCGGTGATCCTGCTCGTGCTGAGCCCGGTCCTCGGCGGCGTCGCCCTCGTGATGCTGCCGATCATCGTGCTCACCTCCAAGAAGTACTCGGGGACGGTGCGGCCGGCCCTCGGCACGCTGCAGCGCGAGCGCGGCGAGCTCGCCGGGGTCGTGGAGGAGGCCATCAGCGGCATCCGTGCGGTGAAGGGGTTCGGCGCCGAGGGCGTCCTCGAGGACCGTCTCGGCCGCCAGGCCGACGCCGTGCGCGACGAGGCGATGGCCGTGGTCCGCACGCGGGCGACCTACAGCCCCTACCTCAACGTCGTCCCCCTCGTGGAGCTGGTGGCCATCAACTGGGTCGGCGGCTACCTGGTGCTCCACCACCACATCACCATCGGCCTCCTGCTGGCATTCAACACCTACCTCGTGCTGCTGACCGGCCCCCTGCAGTCCATCGGCTGGTTCGTCGTGCAGCTCCAGCGCGCTCTGGTCTCCAGCCGCCGGATCGAGGCGATCATGCACCTCCAGCCGACGATCACCGAACCGCCGGCGGACCGGGCGGTGCCCCTGCCGGAGGGCCACGGCGCCGTCGCCTTCCGCAGCGTGTCCTTCGGCTATCCCGAGGCGCCCCGGCCGGTGCTGGACGACTTCGACCTCGACATCGAGGGCGGGGAGGTGATCGCCCTGGTCGGCCCCACGGGCAGTGGCAAGTCGACCGTCGCCGCGCTGATCGCCCGCCTCTACGACCCCGGCACGGGCAGCGTCACCCTCGACGGCATCGACGTGCGGCACGTGAAGGTGGCGGCGGTGCGCGCCGCCGTCGGCGTGGTCTTCGAGGACAACTTCCTCTTCGACGGGACCGTCGCCGACAACCTCCGCGTCGGGCGCGCCGGGGCGAGCGACGCCGAGCTGCGCGAGGCGGCCCGGCTGGCGCAGGCGGCCGAGTTCGTCGAGGCGCTCCCCGACGGCTACGACACCCTCATCGGCGAGCGCGGCATGTCCCTGTCCGGCGGCCAGCGCCAGCGGCTCGCCCTCGCCCGAGCCATCCTGGCCCGCCCCCGGGTGCTGGTCCTCGACGATGCCACCTCAGCGGTCGACGCCGCCAAGGAGCGCGAGATCCTCGAGGGCATCGGGGCGCTGATGGGCGACCGGACGATCGTCATCATCTCCCACCGCGCTGCGACCATCGCCCTCGCCGACCGGGTCGTCCTGCTCGACGCCGGCCAGGTCGTGGCGACCGGCAGCCACCAGCAGCTGCTGCGCAGCTCCCGTCGCTACCGCCAGGTGCTCGGGCTGAGCGGCGGGACCGAGCGGCCCGGTCGCCGGCAGGAGCAGCCGGGGGAGCCCGGCGGCGTCGAGGAGCGCTCGGCGTGACGGCGACGGCCGCGGCCGGCACCGGGCCCTCCCAGCAGCGCCTGGGACGCGCCGCCCGGCAGATGATGCGCCCGTACCGGGGCAAGGTGAGGCTGGCGATGGTCACCGTGATCGGCGC
The DNA here is from genome assembly GCA_035702855.1 of Acidimicrobiales bacterium. Lineage (GTDB taxonomy): Bacteria > Actinomycetota > Acidimicrobiia > Acidimicrobiales > Palsa-688 > JAKAQB01. The sequence continues at coordinate 5,398 of DASSZM010000150.1, forward strand.
CCTGGCGACCACCCTCGCCGGTCCCGCCCTCGTCGAGTACCTCATCAACCGGGGCCTGGTCCACCACCACTCCATGCGCGTCGTCGACATCGCCGGGGGCGCCTACCTGGCGGTCGCCGTCGCCTCGTTCGCCTTCACCCGCTGGCAGACGAGCCTGCTGTCGGGCACGGGTGAGCTGATCCTCAACGACCTCCGCAAGCGCGTGTTCGCCCACCTGCTGTCGCAGCCGATGGCGTTCTACGACGGCGAGAGCTCGGGCCAGCTCCTGTCCCGGATGACCGCCGACATCGACACCCTCGAGTCGCTCGTCCAGAGCGGGATCGGGACGTTCGTGATGAGCGTCGGCCTCTTCTTCGCCTCGGTGGTGGTGCTCGTCGTCATCTCGCCCGTGCTGTTCCTCGCCACCGCCGCCTGCCTGGTGCCGATCGTCGTCGCCTCGGCGCACTACCGCACGGCGTCGACCAAGGCCTACCGGGCCGTGCGGCTCCGGATCGGCGAGACGGTCTCCTCCCTCGACGAGGGCCTCGCCGGCGTGCGGGTGATCCAGGCCTTCCGCCAGGAGGAGTCGGTGGGCGAGGCCTTCGACCGGCGCAACGCCGAGCAGCTCGCCGCAGAGCTGCACACCGTCCGGTTGGCGTCGGTGTTCTTCCCGAAGGTCGAGGGGACCGGCGTGCTCGCCACGGCGGCGATCCTGCTCGTCGGCGGGTTGTTCGTCCACCTCCACCTCACCTCGATCGGCGCCGTCGCCGCCTACGTGCTCTACGTCGGCAACCTGTTCAACTCGATCCAGAGCCTGAGCCAGCTCTTCGACCTGCTGCAGTCCTCCGGCGCCGCCCTCTCGACGGTGGTCACGCTGCTCGACACCGAGCCGACGATGACCGACCCCGAGGATCCCCTGCCCCTCCCCGACCGCGGCCCGCTCGAGCTCGCCGACGTCCACTTCGCCTACGACGGTGAGCGGCCCGTCATGTCGGCGGTGGACCTCGAGATCGCCGCCGGGGAGCACGTCGTGCTCGTCGGCCCGACGGGTGCAGGCAAGTCGACGCTCGCCAAGCTCATCGGCCGGCTGTACGACCCGGCGCGGGGGACGATCCGCTTCGGGGGCATCGACCTGCGCTGCAGCAGCCTCGCCGGCCTCCGCCGGCGCATCGTGATCGTCCCCCAGGAGGGATTCCTCTTCAGGGGTACCGTGCTCGACAACGTACGCATCGGTCGGCCCGGCGCCCGGGAGACCGACGTGCGCCAGGCGGTGGAGGCACTCGGGCTCACCGACCGCTTCGCCGAGCTGCCCGACGGCCTGCTCACCGAGGTGGGCGAGCGCGGCTCGCACCTGTCCGCCGGCGAACGCCAACTCGTCTCCCTGGTACGTGCCGCCCTCACCGACCCGGCGGTCCTGGTCATGGACGAAGCCACCTCCAGCGTCGACCCGGGGACCGAGCGCTGGGTCGAGACCGCGCTGGCGAAGCTCACCGAGGGGCGCACCACCATCACGGTCGCCCACCGGCTCACCATCGCCCAGCGGGCCGACCGCGTCGCCCTCATCGACCAGGGACAAGTCCTCGAGGTCGGCTCCCACGACGAGCTGGTCGCCTCCGGCGGTGCCTACGCCGACCTCTTCGCCGCCTGGCAGGGCGCAGCCGAGCCCACCCGCTGAGCAGCCCGGGGCACGCCCCGTCCCGGCGCGCGCGGCCGGCCACGGGCGGCGGGCGAGGCGGGCGGCGGCGGTGCGCGCGGGCGGCGCGACACGCCTGCCGATCGGCGCGCCGAGGGGTAGCCTCTGGAGGGAGCCCGGCTCGGCGGGGCAGCCTCCGGCCAGGGCCTCGAAGCACACGCGACCGCGTGTGCTTCGTTCCGATGCTGTTCCGCGCGCAAGCGAGCCGCCATGCCGGTCCGGTCGCACCGCAAACGACGTGCCCGGCGGTCGGGATGACGGCGCGGCAGCGACGGGCCGACGACGAGGGACGCCTGTCCGAGATCACCGGGCTGGTGCTCGCCGAGGAGACCGTCTCCTCTGTCCTCGACCGGGTGGTGACCGTAGCGGTGGCGGGGGTCGCCGGCGTCGACGAGGCCAGCGTCTCGGTCCTCCACGGCGGCGCCGGCGGCGGGCGCTTCCGGACCGTCAGCGCCTCCTCCGACCGTGTGCGCGAGGTGGACGAATCGCAGTACCGCTCACTCGCCGGCCCGGGCGTCGACGCCATGCGCGGCGGCGTCGAGGTCGCCGCCACGCTGAACGGGCGCTGGCCGACCTTCACCGCCGACGCCGGATCGGTGGGCATCCGGGCCGCGTGGTCCCTGCCGCTGCGGGTCGGTGACGCCACCCTCGGCGCCCTCAACCTGTACTCGTACGGGCGACCGCTCTGGGACGAGCGCGCCGGGGTGCTCGCCCGGGCGCTCGCCGACCAGGCGGCGGTCGTGCTCGCCAACGTGGCGGCCCTCTCGGAGGCCGAGCTCGCCAACCGGGCGCTGCGGCGGGCACTGCGGACCCAGGAGCTGATCGGCCAGGCCGAGGGGATCCTGATGGCCCGCCAGCACATCGACGGGGACGCGGCGTTCGACGTGCTGCGACGGGCGTCGCAGCGCACGAACCGCAAGCTGCGGGACCTCGCCGCCGAGATCGTCGACAGCGTCAGTCGCCCCGCTCCCGGCCCACCGGCGGGGGCATGAGCCCAGGCCGGACGCCCCCCGGTTGGTCACCTGGCGCACATTGGCTAGATTGAGCGCCCGCTGGCACGGGGCGGTTGTCGACCCAGCCGCCGCCGACCTGTCCACCGCCGGTGGGAGGCAGCCTTGCCGAGCAGGATCGCGGTCGCCGACGCGACCGGCGTGCACCCGACGTGGCCGGGTGAGCCGCACTCGTGGCGGGCCACCTCGTGAGCGCCGTCGACACCTACCACCCCATCGGCGCGCTCGTCGCCGGGCTCGCCGACCTCGACGTCGACGACCTGACCGTGGCGGACGTCGCCGCCGTGGTGGCCGCCGTCGCTGCCGACTCCTGCGGTGCCGGCGTGGACGCCAGCGTCACGCTGTGCGGCTCGCGGGGTCTGGTGACGGCGGCGGCAACCTCGGCCACCGCCCGGGACCTCGATGACGTGCAGTGCACCGTCGGGGACGGACCGTGCATCCGCACCGCCGGTCCCGCCGAGGAGGCCCGCTGGGACGTGTCCTGGGGCGGCCCACCCGCCCTGAGCGCCCGGGCGAGCCACGTCGGCGTGGTGCGGGCGTGGTCGATCGGCCTTCCCGGGGCGGGGACCCCGACCGGTTCGCTCAACCTGTACTCGCGCTCGTGCACCGAGCCCTCCTCCGAGGCCGTCGAGGCGGTGCGGGCGGTCGCCGAGGTCGGCGGCGTGCTCCTGCGCAGCGCCGCCGCCCTCATGTCCGCCCGCCTCACCGCCGAGCACCTGCAGCTCGCCCTCGAGCACCGCGACGTCATCGGGCAGGCGAAGGGGATCCTCATGGCGCACCACGACGTCGGCGCCGACGAGGCGTTCGACCTGCTGCGCCGCTCGTCGCAACGCTCGGGGCGCAAGCTGCGCGACGTCGCCGCCGACATCGTCGAGCGCCAGCGGCGACCGCCCGGGCTCGACTGAGCCCCGGCCGCCACGGCCGACGCCGGGCGTGCCGCCGGTGGGCTACCCGGGGCGGTCACCGACCCCCGCCGGCCGCCAGGCGGCACCCCGGTAACGTCGTCGGGGTGACCGACGACGCCCAGCACCCCGACGGGGCCTTCGCCTCCGACAACTACGCCGGCGCCCACCCGGAAGTCCTCGCCGCCATCGCCGACGCCAACGTCGGTCCCGCCGGCTCGTACGGCGCTGACGCCTGGACCGCCCGCCTCGGCGACGTCGTCCGCCGCCACTTCGGCGAGCAGGCGGCCGTCTACCCCGTCTTCAACGGGACCGGCGCCAACGTCGTGGCCCTCCAGGCGCTGCTCCCCAAGTGGGGTGCGGTCGTGTGCGCCGAGGGCGCCCACATCGCCACCGACGAGGGCGGGGCGCCGGAGCGGGTGGCCGCCATCAAGCTCCTCACCGTGCCGACCGCCGACGGCAAGCTCACCCCCGAGCTCGTCGACCGGCAGGCGTGGGGCTTCGGTGACGAGCACCGGGCGCAACCCGCGGTGGTGTCGCTCACGCAGTCCTCCGAGGTCGGCACGGTGTACACGCTGGCCGAGCTGCGGGCCCTCACCGCCCACGCCCACGAGCTCGGGCTCCGGGTCCACGCGGACGGCGCCCGCCTCGCCAACGCCGCCGCGAGCCTCGGGTGCGGCCTCCGCGAGCTCACGACCGACGCCGGTGTGGACGCCGTCTCGCTCGGCGGCACGAAAAACGGCGGCCTCTTCGCCGAAGCGGTCGTCGTGCTCGATCCCGGCGCCGCGCCGGGCATCCCCTACCTCCGCAAGATGGACACCCAGCTGGCCTCCAAGATGCGCTTCCTGTCCGCCCAGCTGCTCGCCCTCTACGAGGGCGACCTGTGGCTGCGCTCGGCCCAGCGGGCCAACGCCATGGCGAGCCGCCTGGCCGCCGGCCTCGCCGCCGTCCCCGGCGTGCGACTGGCCCAGCCGGTCGAGGCCAACGGCGTCTTCGCCGCCGTCCCGGCGGCCGTCGCCGCTGCCGTCCGGCGCGACTACCACTTCTACGACTGGGACCGCAGCCGGGGGGAGGTCCGCCTGATGTGCGCCTGGGACACGACCGAGGCGGCGGTCGACGCCCTCCTCGACGCCTTCCGCCGAGCGGCGGACCAGCAGCTCCCCGTCGGCTGATCCGCCCCGGGGGCCGATCGCCGCAGCGCCCCCGGGTGCGGTAGCCATTGAGCCATCCGCACCACGGTCTCGTCCCCCCGTCCGTCCCGGATCGACGGCGGCCCCCTGACCCGTCCCGCCCGCGTGGCGGCCGGCCGCCGGGAGGCGGCGCTGGTCGTCGCGCTCACCGTCATCGGGCTGGTCCACGTGGCCGTCGTGTCGGTCCGCTACCACGTCGGCTCCTTCGACGACGACGCCGCCTACCTGTACATGGCCGAAGGCATCGCCCACGGCGTCGGGCTCACCGGGCACCTCCCCTCCGGCTACCCGCTGGTCCGCGACTACCCGCCGGGGTACCCGGCGCTGCTGGCGCCGCTGCTGCTGGCGTTCGGCGGGCCGCCCGGCTTCGTGGCCGAGCGCCTGACGTCGGTGCTGTGCTTCGCTGCGCTGCTGCCGCTCACCTGGTACTGGCTGCGCCGGCGGGGGCTCGGCCCGTGGCCCGTCGCCGCCGTGCTCGCCCTGCTCGCCCTCAACCCCCTCCTCGCCACCTTCGGCAGCATGGTGATGGCGGAGCTGCCGTTCCTCGTCACCTTGGTGGCCCTGCTCCTCGCCGCCGAGGCCTGGGGGCGCTCCGCCCGGGCCTGGGTGCCGTCGGGCGTGCTGACCGTCGTCCTCGCCGTGGCCCTCGTCTGGTTGAAGGAGGCGGGGCTCGCCCTCGACGGCGGGATCGTCCTGTGGCTGGCCTACTCCCGCCGCTGGGGCCGGGCGGTGACCGCCGCGGCGGCGAGCGTCGCCCTGCTGGCGCCGCTCCTGGTGGCCCGGCTCCTCCTCCACGTCCCGCTGGCCGGGCTCCGCTACGCCGGTGAGATCGACCGCAACCTGGCCGGCGGCCTGCTCCACGACGCGGCGCTCCTCCCGGTCGGGGCGGCGGAGTTCCTCTTCTACGCTGTGTTCGACGGCGTGACCCCGGTGTTCAGCCCCCTGTCGGACCACTGGGTGCCGCTGATCCTCGTCGGCGGTCTCGCGTCGGCGACGGCGGCGGTCTTCTGCTCGGTGGGAGCGGTGCTGTGGTGGCGGCGCTTCGGGGGCCGCGACCCGGTGCCGTGGATGCTCGCCGTCTACGTGCTGGAGTCCATCGTCTACCGCTACGTCAACATGCGCCGCACGATCCTCGTGGTCCCGGTGCTGGCAGCCTGGTATGTGCTCGGCGCCCAGGCGACCGCCCGGGGGGTGCTCGGCGTCGCCGCCCGGCGGCGCTGGGCAACGAGGGAGGTCTGGCGGCGTCGGTTCGCCGCCGCCACCGTTATCGGGCTCGCCCTCCTGCTCGTACAGTTCCCGACCGACTACAAGTCCTACCTCGGCCAGGGCACCAACCGACCCGAGGGATCGCCGTACATGACGCTGCTCGCCCACCTCGGCCCGCGGCGCAGCGTCGTCGAATCCGACTTCCAGTGGACCACCGCCCTGTTCTCCGGGCACCCGGCGGCCCAGCGCGCGATGGACGTCACCTACCACGGCTGCTCGGCGGGCTCCGCCGCCGCCGCCCTCGCCGGGCTCCGCCGCGACCACGCCGCCTACGGGGTCACGGCGGCCTTCAACGGCGAGACCGTCGACGATCCCTGCCTCGCCCACCTGGCCGACACCGAGCCGTGGGCGGTCCCCCTGCTCCACACGGCGCGAGGGGACGCCACCGTCTACGAGGTGGTGGGCCCGGGCACGCCCCACCCCGACCTGCGCGGCCTGGTGGTGGCCCGCGCGGCGCCACCGCGCCACACCTGGGTGCTCCCGCCCGGCACCACCGTCGACCAGATCAGCGTGGGAGCGACGACCGGAGTCACCATCCGGCTGCGGACGGCTGCCGGATGGCGGACCGTCGCCCGGCGGGGGCCCGCCCCGTGGGTGCTGGTCCACCTCGGCCGTGGGGTGACCGCCGACGCCGTGGCGGTCCACTCGCGTGGCCCGGTCCAGGACCTGGCGGTCATCGGGACCCCCGCCCCCGCCTGAGAGGCCGTCAGCCGGTGCGCGGACTGGCGTCGCGGGCCGCGAGCCAGCGCTGGAAGTCCGTGGCGACGATCCGCTCCCCGGTCACGCCCGCCGCCTCCGGCGACGCCAGCCAGACGATCGGCGGCCCCATGATCGCCGCCGGCAGGAGCCGGGACCGGGCGTCGTCGGGGAGGCCGTCGGGGATCATGCCGGTCGCCGTGGCCCCGCCGGGCAGGAGCAGGTTGACCGTCACGCCCCGGTCGCGGAGGTCCTCGGTCATGATGGCGCCGAGCGACTCGGCGCCCGCGCGGGACGGCCCGTAGGGGACGAAACCGCGGCGACGCATCGTCTCGTGGTTCATCGAGACGTTGACCACCCGACCCTCCCCCCGCCGGACCATCGCCGGCACGAACGCCCGGGCCACGAGGAAGTACCCGGTCAGGTTGGTGGCGATCACGTCGCGGAAGCCGCCGGGCCCGACCTCCCAGAACGGCATCGGGTCCTGGAAGAACCGGGGGTTGACGGTGCGCATCCCGATGCCGGCGTTGTTGACCAGGAGGTCGACGCCGCCGAGCAGCGCCTCCGCCCCCTCGGCCGCCGTCGCGACCGAGCGCTCGTCGCGCACGTCCATCGCCAGGGCCACCGCCCCCGGCCGAGCGGCCACCGCCCGCTCCAGGCGGGGCGTCGGGCGGGCGACGAGGGCCACCCGGTGCCCGGCGGCCAGGAGGGCGTCGGCCATCGCCGCCCCCAAGCCGCTCGTCGCCCCGGTCACCACCACCCGCACGGCGTAGTGCTACCCGGGCGGGGCAGGATCCTCCCATGGCCCTCCACCGCGCCTCCAGCCACGCCCCCGCACGCCGCCACCGGGCCAACCCGATGGCGGCGGGCGCCGACCCCGAGCTCGCCGCCACCCTGGCCCCGCCGACCCACCGGCTCGCCGCCCGGCCGGTGCCGCCCGACACCGCCTACCAGTTGGTCCACGACGAACTGCTGCTCGACGGCAACGCCCGGCTCAACCTGGCGACGTTCGTCACGACCTGGATGGAGCCGCAGGCGGCCCGGCTCATGGCCGACTGCGTCGAGAAGAACATGATCGACAAGGACGAGTACCCCCAGACGGCCGCCCTCGAGCAGCGGTGCGTCTCGATCCTCGCCCACCTCTGGCACGCCCCCGTGGCCGACAACGCCGTCGGCTGCTCGACGACCGGGTCGTCGGAGGCCGGCATGCTCGGCGGGATGGCGCTGAAGCGCCGCTGGACGCAGCGCAACCCCGACGCCTGGCGCCAGGGTCGCCGACCCAACCTGGTGATGGGCGCCAACGTCCAGGTCTGTTGGGAGAAGTTCTGCAACTACTGGGAGGTCGAGCCGCGCCTGGTACCGATGGAGGGCCATCGCTACCACCTCGACGCCGCCTCGGCGGTCGAGCGGTGCGACGAGGACACCATCGGGGTGGTGGCGGTGCTCGGCTCGACCTTCGACGGCAGCTACGAGCCGGTGGCGGCGATCGCCGGCGCCCTGGACGACCTGCAGGCGCGCACCGGCATCGACGTGCCGATCCACGTCGACGGGGCCTCCGGGGCGATGATCGCCCCGTTCCTCGACCCGGACCTCGCCTGGGACTTCCGCCTCCCCCGGGTCGCCTCCATCAACACCTCGGGCCACAAGTACGGCCTCGTCTACCCCGGCGTGGGCTGGGTCGTGTGGCGCTCGCACGAGGCCCTGCCCGAGGAGCTCGTGTTCTCGGTCAACTACCTGGGCGGCAACATGCCCACCTTCTCGCTGAACTTCTCCCGCCCCGGCGCCGAGGTGGTCGCCCAGTACTACCTCTTCCTCCGCCTGGGCTTCGAGGGCTACGTCGGCGTGCAGCGCGCCTCGCGGGAGATCGCCCAGGACCTCGCCGGCCGGATCGAGCGCCTGGGCCCGTTCCGGTTGCTCAGCCGCGGTGACGAGTTGCCCGTCTTCGCCTTCACCACCGCCCCGGAGGTCACCGCCTACAACGTCTTCGACGTGAGCCGGCGCCTGCGGGAGCGGGGCTGGCTCGTGCCCGCCTACACCTTCCCCGCCGACCGCGAGGACCTCAGCGTGCTGCGGGTGGTCATCCGCAACGGCTTCACCGAGGACCTGGCGGGGCTCCTCGTGGCCGACCTCGAGCGGCTGCTGCCGGAGCTCGGGGCGCAACCGGGCCCCCTCCAGGCTCCGACGGAGGCCACCGCCTTCCACCACTGAGTAGTAGCTTGCGAGTTGCAAGTGACTAGGAGGTGGTCAGGATGGACATCGAAACAGGGGAAAGGGCGGCCGCCGCGCTGCACGAGCGCTGCGTGCCCTCGGTCGTCGGGATCGGGCGCCGGCCGGGGCGCGGCACGGGCGTGGTCGTGGACCCGGGCGTAGTCGTCACCAACGCCCACAACCTGCGGGGTGCGACCACGACCGTGCGCTTCGCCGACGGCCGGGAGGCCACCGGCACCGTGGCCGGGGTGGACGGCGACGGTGACCTGGCGGCGATCACCGTCGACACCGGGGGCGCCCGCCCGATCGACTGGATCGACGGCGCCCCCGATCCCGCCGTCGGGCAGGTCGTGTTCGGCCTGGGTGCCCTCCCGGAGGGCGGCGCCCGCCTGACCGTGGGGACGGTCTCGGCGACGGGCCAGGCGTTCCGGGGGCCGGGCGGGCGGCTCATCCCCGCCGCGATCGAGCACACCGCCCCCGCCGCCCCGGGCTCGTCGGGCGGGCCCGTGGTCGACCGGGAGGGCCGCCTCGTCGGCCTCAACACCCACCGGTTGGGCGACGGCTTCTACCTGGCGGTGCCCGCCACCGACGACCTCCACCGGCGCCTGCGCGACCTGGCCCGGGGCCAGTCCCCGACCCGGCCGCGCCTGGGCGTCGCCCTCGTGCCCCCGGCGGCGGCGCGCCGACTCCGGGAGGCGGTCGGACCGCCGGCGCGGGAGGGACTGCTGCTCGCGGGGGTGGACGCCGGCGGGCCGGCGGGGCGGGCCGGGCTGCAGCGGGGGGACCTGCTCGTCGCCGCCGACGGCCGCGATCTCCGGGACGTCGACGACCTGGCGGCGGCGCTGGAGGCGGGTGGCGCCGAGGTGCGGCTCCGCTACCTCCGCCACCTCGGGGAGCACGAAGCGGTCGTCCTCCTCGGCGGGGAAGGGGCGTAGCTTCGGTGCCGTGACGACCACCTCCCGCCGCGTACCGACCGCGCCGTTCGGTCGGACCGGCCACACCAGCAGCCGGGTCATCTTCGGAGCGGCGGCCC
>DASSZM010000225.1:0-4738 GCA_035702855.1 Acidimicrobiales bacterium
AGGGACTCCTCGAGCCACCCGATCGACGGGCCGGGGATCGAGTCGTGGGGGAAGGCGTGCGACCACGGCCCGAGCAGACCCTTGCGCGGCCCGGGGAGGCCGGCCAGGAGACGGAGGACGGCGTCGCTGTAGCCGTCCGCCCAGCCCCCCACGGCGTAGACCGCCGCATCGATGGCGCCGTAGTCCTGGCAGACCGAGCCCTGCTCCCAGTAGGCGTCCCGCCGCTCGTGCGCCATCCACGGCCCGAGGAAGGCAGGGGTGCGCTCGATACGCTCCTTCCACGCCGCCCGCCACCCGTCGCCGGCCACCTCGGGATCGGGCGGGAGGGCGTTCCAGGTGAGCATCGACACCGCCCACTGCAACATGTCGGTGCCGAGCAGGCACCCGCCCCGGTAGTGGACGTCGTCGGCGTAGCGGTCGTCGGTGCTGCAGAGGGTGATGACGGCCCGCAGGGCCGGCGGGCGGTGGGCGGCGACCTGCAGGGCGTTGAACCCGCCCCACGAGATGCCGGTCATGCCAACCGCGCCCGTGCACCAGGCCTGGGCCGCCAGCCACTCGATCACCTCGATGCCGTCGCGCTGCTCCTGGGGGGTGTACTCGTCCTCGATGATCCCCTCGGAGTTGCCCGTGCCCCGCAGGTCGAAGCGGGCGCAGGCGTACCCCCGGGCGGCCAGCCAGGCGTACATCGGGGCGTCCCGCTCGGCCATCAGGTCGCCGTAGCGGTAGGGGATGAAGTCGAGGATCGCCGGCACCGGGTCTTCGGCGGCGTCCTCGGGGCAGCCAGATGCGGCCGGCGAGGCGGGTGCCGTCCGCCAGCTTGATCCGCTGGTGCTCGATGGTGCGCACGGGGCGCAGTGGTCGGCTCACGTAACTCTCTCCAGATGGCAAGCCACCCGGTGGCCGCGGCGGCGGGTCACCACTCGTCCTGGTACGGGTGGGGCGAGCGGATCGGCCGGCCCTCCTCGAAGCGGCCGGGCCGGAACGGCGTCAGGTCCACGGCGTCGGCCGGGGTCCCGACGAGCTGCGCCGCCACCGCCTCCCCGATGGCCGGCGACACCTTGAAACCGGTCCCCGAAAGCCCGGTCGCGAGCACGAGGCCCTCCCAGCCCGGCAGCGGGCCGAGGAGCGGGCGGCCGTCGGGGGTCATGTCGAGCACCCCGGTCGTGGCACCGGTGATCCCGGCGTCGGCCAGGCCCGGCACCCGGCGGGCGGCGGCCTCCACGATGTCGGGCACGAGGTCGGCCGGGCCCGACGGCGGCACCTCGTCGGGGTCGACGCCCCGCTTCCCGCTGAACTCGTCGCCGACCAGGGTGCGGTCGAAGCCGGTGCCCTCGGGCCGGAAGTAGGTGGCGGTCGCCGAGTCGATCACCGCCACCGGCGCCCCCGTCCCCGGAGCGTGACGCAGGTGCGCCACCCGGTGCAGCTCGGTCTCGATGGGCAGCTCGACGCCGATGCTGTGCAGGATCAGCGGCGACCACACGTTGGCGGCGATCACCACGGTGCCGGCCGGGAGCACCCCGCCGGGGGTCGACACGCCGACGACCCGCTGGCCGTCCCGAACCAGACCGGTGACCATGGTGCCCGGGTGGTAGCCGGCGCCCGCCGCCCGGGCGGCGGCCAGGAAGTCGCCGGCGACGAGGGCACCGTCGCCGAAGCCGCCGTGCGGCTCCCACGCCGCCAGCGTCACGTCGTCGGTGCGCATGCCCGGGGCGAGCGCCGCCAGGGCCTCCCCGTCCACCAGCTCGACGCCGGCTCCGAGGGCCTGCATGGCCGCCACGTTGGCACGCAGCTGGTCCTCCTCGCCGGGTCGCACGATGCGGACGAAGCCGGTGCGCCGGACGAACGCCGGGCGGCCCACCAGATCCGGCCAGGCGTCGAACATGGCGTCGCTGCGCACCGCCAACTCGACCTCGGGCGCGTAGGTGTAGTGCATCCGGATCAGCGCCGACGAGCGGCTGCTCATGCCGGCGCCGACGGCGGCACGCTCGACGACCTCGACCGCCACGCCGGCGCGCGCCAGGTGGAACGCCGTCGACGCGCCGATGACGCCGGCGCCCACGATCAGCACGTCGGGGGTCATGCCGCCCCGATCCGCCGGCGTGCCCGCTCGACGCAGGCGACCATCTCGGCGTCCGTGGCGGCGTCGATGCCGGGGTCCTCGTAGCCTTCCAGGAGCCGGCGCCAGGCCTCCGTGGCCACCTGCTCGGCGTCGGGCGAGCCCCGCTTCACCCAGTTGGCGTGGGCGTCCGACCGGAACAGCGGGCTCATCCAGACCCAGTCCCGGAAGTGCTCGAGGGTGTGGGGAGCGGCGAGGAACATGCCGCCCGGACCCTCGTCGCGGATGGTGTCGATCGCGAAGTGCTCCTCGTCGGTGACGATCCCCTCCCGCATGGCCTCGAACATCGACAGCACCTCCACGTCCAGGGCGAGCTTCTCGTAGCTCGTCGTGAGCCCCGCCTCCAGCCAGCCGGCGGCGTGCAGCACCAGGTCGCAGCCGGACAGGTAGGTGGCCCACAGCATGTTGAGCGACTCGGTCGCCGACTGGGCGTCGACCGTCATCCCCGAGCACAGGCCGCCCCCACCGCGGTAGGGCACGCCGTAGCGCCGGGCGATCTGGCCGCCCGCCAGCGTGCCCAGCACGCCGCCGGGCATCCCGAAGGCCGGGCCCCCCGTGCGCATGTCGACGGCGGAGAGGAACGAGCCGAACACGCACGGCACGCCCGGGCGGATCAGCTGGGCGACGGCGAGGCCCGCCAGCGCCTCGGCGACCTGCTGGGCCAGGCCGCCGGCGAGGCCGAGCGGGGCGGTGGCGCTGACGAGCAGGAACGGGGTGATGGCGATCGCCTGGTTGGCCTCGGCCCACACCGTGAGCGCGTCGACCATCGCCCGGTCCCAGACCAGGGGGCTGTTGGAGTTGACCACCCCCACGATCCACGGATCGCGCTCGAGCGCCGCCCGCCCGCCGGCGACGACGGCGGCCAGGTCGACGGCGTCGGCGGCCCGCGACCCCGAACCGCCGTAACAGATGTAGGGCTTGTCGGACCAGCGCAGGACGGTGTAGTCCATGTCGAGGCGGCGGCTGCGGTCGTCGAGGTCGTTGGCCTCGACGACGCCGCTCTGCTGGCAGCGCAGCACCGGGGCGGCGTGGGCGAGCTTCACCAGCTCGACGTGGTCGGCGAGGGTGCCGTCCCGGCGGCTCCGCTCGAGGTCCGAGCAGAAGGGCGCGCCACCCGACGGCGTGTGGACGAGCGACCCGCCGCCGAGCGTGACCGACCGGTCGGGGTTGCGGGCCCGCAACGTGAAGCGCTCCGGGGCCCTGGCCACCATCGCCTCCACGAAGTGGCGGTCGAAGCGGACACGGCTGTCCTCGACCTTCTGGCCCTCCGCCGCCGGCCGCCGCCAGCCGGCACGCCGCCTCCTGGCGGATCTCGACCCCGATGACCTCGAGGATCGTCATGGCCCGTTCGTGGACGGCCTCGAGCTGGTCCTCGCGCAGGACCCCGACCGTGCCGTCGACGATCACCGGCGGGCCTTGCGGTCGGCGAGGATCCTGCGGGCGGCGTTGTAGCCGGGGGCGCCGGTGACGCCGCCGCCGGGGTGGGTGCCGGCGCTGCAGAGGTAGAGATCCCGGATCGGGGTCCGGTAGCCGGCCCACCCGGGCACGGGGCGCATGTGGAACAGCTGGTCGGGGCGGACGTCGCCGTGGAAGATGTTGCCCTCCGTGAGGCCGTAGGTGCGCTCGAGGTCGAGCGGCGTGAGCACCTGGCGCGCCACCACCGACCCCGGCACGTTGGGGGCGTAGCGGGAGATCCGCTCGATGACCCGGTCGCCGAGGGTGTCGCGCTCGGTGTCCCACGTGCCCTGCGCCAGGCGGTAGGGCCCGTACTGGACGAAGACCGTCATGACGTGGCGGCCCGGCGGGGCCAGCGAATCGTCGACGTTGGAGGCGACGACGCAGTCGAGGAACAGCTCGTCGGCGTCGGCCAGTTCCCCGCGCTTGCTGCGGTCGTAGCAGCGGTCGGCGACGTGCGTCTCCGGCGGGAGCGTGAAGAGGGCTCGTCGGCCGGGCCCGGCGTCGGCCGGCATGCCGTGGACGACCGGCTCGGCGTCGAGGACCAGGTTGACCTTGGCGCACGGCCCGTCCATCTTGATCGCCGCCACGGCGGCGACGAAGTCCTCCGGCAGCGCCTGCTTGTCGACCAGGCCCAGGAAGGTCCGCTTGGGGTCGGCGCCGGAGACCACCGTGCCGGCGGCCAGCTCGGTGCCGTCCTCGAGCACGACGCCCCGGGCCCGGCCCCCGTCGACCAGGATCGACGCCACGCCCGCCCCGGTGCGGATCTCCATGCCGTGGCTCCGCCCGGCGGCGGCCATCGCCGCGGTGATCGACCCCATGCCGCCCATCACGTGCCCGAAGAAGCCCTGTACCTCCTCCTCCCCGCCCGTGAGCAGGTGGAACAGCAGCCCCGACAACGTCCCCGGCGTGTACGGGCCGCCGTGCTTGCCGTAGAGGTTGTTGGCCAGCAGCAGCGACTTGGCGGCGTGCGACTCGAAGCGGGCGTCGGCGAGCTCTCCCAGGCTGCCGGTGAGGAAGCTGGTGAGCCCCTCGATGTCCCGGCCCCCCATCCCACGGAGCCGGCGCCCGGCCCGCAGCAGCTCGCTCCACCGGCGCACACCCGTGGCCCGGGTGTCGGGAGGCATTTCCACGAACAACGGTTGCAGCCGCGACGCCAGACCGCGC
>DASSZM010000128.1:0-4745 GCA_035702855.1 Acidimicrobiales bacterium
GAGAGGGCGACGAGGCGGCTCTCCGGGTCGGCGCGCCAGCAGACCCAGCCGCAGGGCACCAGCGCCACGAGCAGGGCCACGGCGGCGACGAGGAAGGCGCTCACGGCCGGGCGTGCAACTCGTGGACGAGCGCCTCGCCCGACTCGGTGTCGAGCTCGATGACGATGCGCCCGGGGGTGAACGACTGCAGGGCGGCGACCACGGCGCTGCGCCGGGCGCCCGGCCACCCACCACTGCGCACGTCGGTCCCGACGGTCCGGGTGCGGCTCCCGATCGGGCGGCCGGTGGCGTGGCGGGCGGCGGCGGCGTAGACCTCGGCCGTCTCGGTGAGCAGCCGCGGGGCCATGCGGGCGAGCTCGGCGAGGTCCCGGGCGGCGAAGCGGGGGATCGCCCGGCCCCGCTGGGTGGCGAGCCAGCCCACCCCGCAGGCGGCGGCGGCGGTGACCAGCCCGGCCAGCACGTCCTCGAGGTCGATGGCGCCGACCAGCAGGGTCCAGAGCCAGAACAGCAACCCGAAGCTCAGGACGGCGACGACGGCGGCGGTGCTGCTCCGTGGCCGCTCTCGCCGTTCCATGGGCCGAGCGTACGCGCCGGTCGCTCGTGGGGTGCGAGGCGGCCGGAGTAGATCGAGTAGCCGTCGATGCGGCGCGCCACGACGGTGGCGGTCACCACCGCCGCCAGCACCGGGACGGCGATCCCGAAACCGGAGTGGGTCATCTCCAGCATCAGCACCAGCCCGGTGAGCGGCGCCTGCATGGCGGCGGCGAGCATCGCCGCGCCGCCGATGACGCCGTAGGCACCGGTCGCCCCCCCGGGCCAGAGGTGGGACCACGCCAGCCCGAGGCCGGCGCCGAGCACCGCCCCGGCGCTCATGCTCGGCGTGAGCAGCCCCCCCGACGCGCCGCTCTCGAGGCACAGGGCCGTGACGAGCGGCTTGAGCACCCCGAGCACCAGGAACAGCCCGACGGTGCCGTCGCCGAGGAAGGCCAGGTTGGCCATGTCCTTGCCGTTGCCGAACAGCTGCGGGTAGCGCAGCCCGATCACCGCCAGGATGGCGAACGCCGCCAGCGGGGCGGCCGCCGCCCAGCGGCCCCCCACCCGGTGGTAGGAGACCCAGGCGACCAGGCGGATCCAGCCGGCGGCGACGAGCCCGATGAGCGGCCCGGCGAGCAGGGCCCAGACGAGCTCGGCCGGCCGGAAGTGGTAGGCGGGCACGTCGGGGTAGACGGCGTGGCTGTGCAGGTAGAGCCAGCCGGTGAGCGTGGCCACACCGGAGCAGGCGAGCGCCGGCAGGACGGTCGGCAGGGCGATCGAGCCGAGCAGGACCTCGGCGGTGAACAGGGCGCCGGCGACCGGGACGTTGAGACCGCCGCCAGGCCGGCCCCGGCCCCGCAGGCGACGAGCAGTCGGCGCTGCTCGGCGGTGAGCCGCAGCGGCCCGGCGAGG
This sequence comes from Acidimicrobiales bacterium, assembly GCA_035702855.1. GTDB lineage: Bacteria > Actinomycetota > Acidimicrobiia > Acidimicrobiales > Palsa-688 > JAKAQB01. Next base: position 1,447 of record DASSZM010000128.1, read on the forward strand.
ACGCTGCCCGACAGGCCCCCGAGGAGCTTGGGGGCGGACTCCCGGCCGATGGAGGCCCCGGTGCCGATCACCAGCTCCGAGAGCACCGAGGTGCCGACGCTGCGGCGTACCGACAGCGACCCGTCCCCGCTCCACAGGGCGTCGTCGAGCTCCGAGCGTTGTCCCTTGGTGAAGCGGCGGAGCAGGTACCACGCCGGTCCCGCCACCGCCCCGGCGACGAGCAGGGGGGCGACGCGCGCCCAGCCCCTGCTGCGCTCGACGGCCGCCAGGAAGGGGCCTCCGCCGAAGGCGACCGCCTCGACGGTGAAGAGGATCGCCATCATGGCGATCCCCAGCAGGCCGGCGGCGACGCCGGTGACGAGCACCGCCAGCCAGAAGCGGGGCGTCAGGGCGGCGGTCTCGGAGGTGACGTTGGGCTGTTCGGTCGCCCCCCGGCCCGAGGGGACGCGCCGCCGCACGTACGGCGCGGGTGTGCGCACCCGTTCACTCGGCGCAGGCTGCCCCTCCCGTCGCACTGCCGCCAGCCTACGGCCGCTGCGCCGGCGTGTGCCCGTGGGCGTAGGGTCACCCGCCGTGAGCCAGCGGATCGAGGACTACGCACTGGTCGGCGACACCCACACCGCCGCCCTGATCGGTCGGGACGGGTCGGTGGACTGGCTGTGCCTGCCCCGCTTCGACTCGCCGAGCTGCTTCGCGCGCCTGCTCGGCACCGAGGACCACGGTCGGTGGCTGCTCGCCCCGGCGGGCGGCGGGACGGCCGCCTCGCGCCGGTACCGGGGGGCGAGCACGATCCTCGAGACGGAGTTCGCCACCGACGAGGGCCGGGTGCGGGTGATCGACTTCATGCCCCCCCGCCACGTCCACCCCCGCCTGGTGCGCATCGTCGAGGGTCTCGAGGGCGACGTGACCATGACCACGGAGCTGGTGATCCGCTGCTCGTACGGCGACGCCATCCCCTGGGTGGTGCAGAGCGGTCGCAGCCTGTCGGCGGTGGCCGGCCCCGACGGCCTGTGCCTCGACACGCCGGTGACGCTGCAGGGACGTGACCATCGCAGCGTGGGGACGTTCCGGGTGGCGCGCGGCGAGCAGGTGACGTTCTGCCTCGGCTGGCACGCCTCCCACGAGCACCCGCCGTCGCCCATCGACCCGGCGGCGGCGCTGGAGGCGACGGCCGCCTTCTGGGAGCAGTGGTGCGACCGGGTGCGCCGGGTGCACGGCCCCTGGGAGGACGCCGTGCTGCGCTCCCTCATCACCCTGAAGGCGCTCACCTACGCCCCGACCGGTGGCATCGTGGCGGCGGCCACCACCTCGCTGCCCGAGGACCTCGGGGGGGTGCGCAACTGGGACTACCGCTACTGCTGGGTGCGGGACGCCTCGCTGACCCTCGACGCCCTGGTGGAGGCCGGCTGCCGGGAGGAGGCGGAGCGGTGGATGGCGTGGCTGGTGCGGGCCGCCGCCGGCGCCCCCGACCAGCTGCAGATCATGTACGGGCCGGCGGGCGAGCGGCGCCTGACGGAGTTCGAGGTCGACCACCTGCCCGGCTACGAGGGCTCCAAGCCGGTGCGGGTCGGCAACGCCGCCTCCGAGCAGTTCCAGCTCGACGTCTACGGCGAGCTGATGGACGCCACCGACCGGGCCCGCCGGCACGGGATCGCCGAACCGCCGGAGGCCTGGGCGCTGCAGCGGGCGGTGATGGACTTCGTCTCGGCGCACTGGCGCGACCCCGACGACGGGATCTGGGAGGTGCGCGGCCCCCGCCGCCACTTCACCCACTCCAAGGTGATGGCGTGGGTGGCGTTCGACCGGGCCGTGCGCGCCGTGGAGCGCTACGGCAAGGACGGCCCGGTCGACGAGTGGCGCCGGGCGCGCGACGAGGTCCACGCCGAGGTGCTCGAGCACGGATGGAGCGAGAAGCGGGGCGCCTTCACCCAGTACTACGGCGGCGACGCCCTCGACGCCAGCATCCTGATGCTGCCGATCGTCGGGTTCCTGCCGCCCGACGACCGCCGGGTGGTGTCGACGGTGGAGGCGGTGGAGCGCGAGCTGCTGGCGGACGGCTTCGTGCGCCGCTACCAGAACGACTCCGGCGTCGACGGGCTCCCCGGGCAGGAGGGGGCCTTTCTCCCCTGCAGCTTCTGGCTCGCCGACTGCCTGGCGCTGATCGGGCGGCTCGACGACGCCCGGGCGCTGTTCGACCGGCTCGTGGGGCTGGCCAACGACCTCGGCCTGCTGTCCGAGGAGTACGACCACCGCTTCGGGCGCCTCGTCGGCAACTTCCCCCAGGCGTTCAGCCACGTCGGCCTCGTCAACACGGCCCGCAACCTGGCCGCCCGTGATTCGTTTGCCTGACGAAGTGCCAGGATGAAGGGGTGGGCGCCGCCCGGGCGCCCGTCGAGGAGGTTGCATGTACGACGCAGTGCTGGCGGAGACGGTCAACCTGGCCGGCCACGGCGGCGACGTCATCGAGGCCTACACCGCCCGGCCGCTCGCCGCCGGGCCGTTCGGTGGGGTGGTCGTCATCCACCACATGCCGGGCTACGACTGGGCGAGCAAGGAGATCACCCGCCGCTTCGCGGTGGAGGGCTACAACGCCATCTGCCCCAACCTCCACTACCGCGAGGCGCCCGGCGCCAGCCCCGACGACGCCGCCGCCGCCAACCGCGCCGCCGGCGGGGTGCCCGACGACCGCTTCGTGGGCGACGCCGAGGCCGCCATGAACTGGCTGGAGCGCCTCCCCAACGCCAACGGCAAGGTCGGGACCATCGGGTACTGCTCGGGCGGCCGCCAGAGCTTCCTGGCCGCCTGCCGCCTGCCGCTCGACGCCGCCGTGGACTGCTACGGGGCGTTCGTCGTGGGCACCCCTCCGGAGGGGCTCGGCATCGAGCTGACCCCGATCCTCGACCAGGCCGAGGGGATCGGCTGCCCGATGCTGGGTCTGTTCGGTGCCGAGGACACCCATCCCTCGCCCGAGGACGTCGCCGCCATCGACAAGCGCCTGTCGGAGCTCGGCAAGGAGCACGACTTCCACACCTTCGAGGGGGCCGGCCACTCGTTCTTCTCCGTCGACCGCCCCGCCTACCGGGTGGAGGTCGCCAACAAGGGTTGGGAGCTGATCTGGGAGTTCTTCGGCCGGACGCTGGGGGCCTGAGCGCCGTGTGCACGTACATGACCGAGAAGTTCGCCATCACCGGCAGCGGCAAGGGCCCGCTCGCCGGCTCCCCGGCGCCGGGTGCCTCCGGCGCCGGCTCCCCGGCGCCCGGCTGGGTCGGGCTCAGCGAGGCGATGGTCTACTTCGACCA
>DASSZM010000159.1:0-5913 GCA_035702855.1 Acidimicrobiales bacterium
CGCCTAGGTGCGCCGCCCCGGCGCCGGCCGATGGCGGGGACGACCGCGAACTGCTGGTAGCTGTGGGCGACGTCGGCGAAGGCCGGCACGCCGAAGAGGAGCGCGGCGCGCCGCTGATCCGATCCGTCGCCCACCGACGGCCACCCGTACCCAGCAGGCGGGTCGCTCAAGTTTCGGTGCGGGCTGCCGATGTTACCGGTGTGGGACCTTCGTCCAATTCGTCAACCGGGGGGACCGTGAGCGGCCTCGACGCGCCCTTCCCGGGGCTCGGCGAGGCGGTGGACCCTCTCCGGGTGATGCAGCGGGTCGTGGACGAGGCGGTCGCCCTGGTCGAGGGCGCGGACGGGGCGGCGGTCGAGTTGGCGGACGCGGGCGGCATGACCTACGTGGCCGCTGCCGGCCGCCTGGCCGGCTCGGTCGGCCTTCGCCTGGCCGCCGACGCCAGCCTCTCCGGCCTCGCCGTCCGTGCCCGGTCGGTCCTGCGCTGCGACGACTCGGAGACCGACCGGAGGGTGGACCGGGAGGCCTGCCGGAAGGTCGGCGTCCGGTCGATGATCTGCGTGCCGCTGCTTCGCGCCGACGCCGCCGTGGGGGTCCTGAAGCTCAGCGCCGGCGAGCCGGCGGCGTTCGACGAGCGGGACGTGGCGACCCTACGCCGGCTGGCGGAATTCGTCGGCTTCGTCATCGACGCGGCGGCGTCGCTCTCCGGCGCCGTCGCCTCCGCCCTGAGCACCGAGCCGGCCGTCAGCGGCGGCGACGAGGCTGCCATCGCCCGCTTCGTCGCCCGTGTGCTGGTGCCCGCCGCCTCCCGCGACGCCCAGGCCCGGCGGCGGATCCGGCAGGTGATCGACGACGTCGCCTTCTTCCCGGTGTTCCAGCCCGTCGTCGATCTCGCCACCGGCGCCACCGTCGGGGTCGAGGCGCTGACCCGCTTCACGCCGACCCCGCCGCGCGGGCCCGACTGCTGGTTCGCCGACGCCCACGCCGCCGGCCTCGGCCCCGAGCTGGAGCTGGCGACGCTCCGGGTCGCCCTCGGTCACCTCGAGCGGCTCCCCGAGGGGCTGGTTATGGCGGTCAACCTGAGCCCCGACGCCATCGCCCACCCCGACCTGGCCTCCCTGACCGGGGGCGTCGACCTGAGCCGGTTGACCATCGAGGTCACCGAGCACGCCGCCGTCGACGACTACGCCGAGCTCCGCCGCCTGCTGGCCCCCTTCCGCCGCCGCGGCGCCCGCCTGGCCGTCGACGACACCGGCGCCGGCTTCGCCAGCTTCTCCCACATCATCCAGCTGGCCCCCGACATCATCAAGCTCGACCTCAACCTCACCCGGGGCATCGACCTGGACCCGGTCCGGCGCAGCCTCGCCACCGCCGTCGTGGCCTTCGCCGCCGACACCGGCTCCTCGGTCGTCGCCGAGGGGATCGAGACCGAACCCGAGTTGGGCGTGCTGCGGGGACTGCGCATCAGCCACGGGCAGGGCTACCTCCTCGGGCGGCCGGCCGCCCTCGCCGACCTCGACCTCCGCTCGCCTGCGGGCGCGTCGCCCCTGGCCCACATCGGGCGCTGAACCGCCCGATCCGGATCGCTCAGCAGGGCGTCGGGTCGTAGGAGGCGGCCGTGCGGTCCTGGACGATCGAGCCCAGCGGCGCCTGGGGAGCCCCGGGCACGACGACGCCCTTCGAACCGGTGGTCGTCGACGACGTCGACGTCGGGGTCCCGGAGGACGAGGATCCGCTCGCCGCCGAGCCGCTCGCCGCCGAGGTGCCCGTGTGGTGCGCCGAGGCGCCCGCCGCGTTGGCGGTGCCTGCGGCGCTGCCGGCAGTGACCGCGGCGTCCCACTTGGCGATCGTGGCGTCGTCGAGGTGGGCGACGGGATACAGCACGTCGCCGTACTGCCCGTCGTTGTTGACGATCTGGGTCGGCAACGTGAAGGTGGCGAGGCTGGACGAACCCAGGCCACGGAAGGCCCGGGCGAGTTGCAACAAGGTGCCGACCCCGAGACCCTTGTCGACGGTGACGTCCTTCACGGCGGTGCTGATGAAGCGGTTGAGGCGCAGCGGGTTGCCGAGGAGGCTGCCCTGCACCCGCCTGACGGCCGCCCGGAGGAACGCCTGCTGGCGCTTGATCCGACCGAACGCGCCACTCGGGTCGTACTGCCAGACCCCGCCCTTGTCGTAGGAGAAGAAGCGGCTCCGCACGAGCGCCAGCGCCTGCTTGCCGTCCAGACGGACGCAGCCGGCGTGCGGCACCGACAACCCGGACATGGTGTCGCGCGTCGGGTAGGGGAAGTGCAGCCGCACCCCACCCAGCGCGTTGACCATGGATGCGACACCCTGGAAGTTGATCTGGATGTAGTGCTGGATGTGGATCCCGAGGTCCTGCTCGACGGTGGCGACCATGTCGGCGGGACCGTTGACGAGGGCATCGCTGATCTTGTTGGGGCCGCTGGCGCCGACGATGGGACCGAAGTAGTCGTAGGGGACCGAGAGCAGCGCCGCCCGGCCGGTGCGCGGGTCGACCCGGGCGACGATCATGGTGTCGGCCCGCTGACCGCCGCCCTGGGAGTCCTCGCCGACCAGCAGCACGTTGAACGGGCCGCTGGCGGGGGTCGATCGCACCGACCCGCCGGCCGGGTCACCCCCCGCCCCGCTGGTCTGCAGCGTCGGGATGCTCACCCGGTGGACCCGTCCGAGCTGGTAGCGGAGGTAGCCATAGCTGGCGCCGGCCGCCACGAGCGCCAGCGCCACGACGACCGTCATCGCGGCGAGCACCCGTCTGGGCCACCGCCGGCGACGTAGCGGGCGGCGGCGCGGCGCGATGCCGCGTTTGTCGAAATCGTCAGCCGTGCCGTCGACGGTAGCCCCGGCCCCGCCCGTACATCGCGCGCCCAGCGTCGGGCGGGGGCGCGATCAGCACGGACCGTGCCGGAGGTGAAACTCCCCGATCGACCGTTTCGAGTGGTCGCCGGACCGCCGGCCAGGCTCGGAACCCAGGCTCGCAAGGAGACGCGGCTCGCATGTCCCCCGCAGCAAGAGATGCGGCGCCGCAGCGCCTCGTCCACGGCCTGGTGCGCACCCTCGAGGTGCTGCTCGTGGGGGCGGTCGGGATCGGTGGCGCCTTCGGCGGGCTCCGCCTCTACGACACCCTGCAGCAGCACCCGGGCGCCGCCCGGGCCGGCAGTCCGGCCCGCCACGACGGGCTGCCCGGCTACACCTCGATCCGGCCGTTGCTGTGGCCCGCCCTGCTCGCGGCGGAGGAGGCGCCGGACCAATCCGGTCCGCTACACCTACGCCCTGGTCTCCCAGGATCTCCCGGAGTCGCTCACCCTCTGGCACGACGGCACCGACGTCTACACGTCGGTCGCCAACACCGGCATGGCGTCGAGGCCGACCCCGACGGGGACGCACTTCGTCTACCGCCGCTTCCAGTCGACCACGATGGCGGGCAGCAACCCCGACGGGAGCTACTACGGCGACCACGGGGTGCGGTGGGTCAACTATTTCGACGGTGGCGTCGCCATCCACGGCTTCGTCCGCGCGTCCTACGGGTTCCCCCAGAGCCTGGGCTGCGTCGAGCTGCCCATCGCCCACGCCGCGGTCGCCTGGCGGTGGATCCACTACGGCACGGTCGTGACGGTCCTGCCGGGGCCCCACTCGACACCGGCGACCTGACCTCTGGGCGACGGGCCCACCGGCGCCGGGCCCAGCTGCCCGCTCAGGCCCGGCGACGCCGGCCGGCCGGCCGAGGCCCGACCCGCCGGCGGCCGGCGGCCCAGCCCCCGACCGCCGCCACCGCCACCGCCGTCAGACCGCCGTAGATCCAGAGGACGGCCACCGGCCAACTGAGGGACTCGCCGACGACGACCAGGCGGCGGATCACGTCCGCGACCACCAGCGTGACCACCGCGAGGATCCCGGCCCCGGCGGCGGTCGGCCCCCGCCGGGGTCGTCCCCTCCGGGCGACGATGCCCGCGACGAAGAACGCCGCCAGCACGACCGTCCCGGGCACCATCCACCACAGCCCGGGCTGGTCGATCATCGGCCGACCGCCCCAGGCCTCCTCGGCGGCCAGCGTCGGCACGGAGACCACCAGCGCCACCAGGGCGCCACGGATCGGGCCGGAGAGCGACATCCGCCGAGTCTCTCAGCTGCGGCTGCCCGACCGATGGCGGACCCGCGGGCGCCGCCGCCCCCACGGTCCGCGTTTGACCGGGCGGTGCCCTGGCTACAAGGAGTCGGACCGCTGGGAGCGAACAGGAGGCGGCGCATGGTGGACGGGGCCGCCCACGGGCGCCCATCGGTCGTTGCGGGTCGTTACCGGGTGTTGCGAGCCGCCGCTGGAGGCGCGTGCACGCTCGAACTGCACGCCTACGACGAGCGGCTCGGTCGGGCCGTCTCCCTGGAGGTGCTGCGCCCCGAGTGGCGGAGCGACGCGGGGCTGCGGGCGTCGTTCGCGGCAGCCGCTCGGAGGGCGGCCCGGCTGCAGCACCACCACGTGCTGCGGGTCTTCGACGTCGTCGCCGACGACGGCGCGCCCGCCGTCGTCACCGAGCTGGCCGGCGGGGGGACCCTCGCCGACCGCCTGCGCGGCGGGAGCCTCGACGAGGCCGCGGCGCAGCGCCTCGCCCTCGCGGTGCTGGCGGCGCTGGACGCCGCCCACGGGACGGGGTTGCTCCACCTCGACGTCACGCCGTCCAACGTGCTCTTCGACGAGCACGGGACGGTCGAGCTGGCACGCTTCGGGGTCCTCGACGCCCTCTACCGGGCGGTGCGATCGACACCTGCCGCGGGTGCCGGGGCGCCGGCGGACGGGTCGGACCGGCTGGTCCTCCCCGTCCCGATGGCTCGCCAGGCGCCCGAGCGCCGGGCCGGGGCGGAGCCGGCGGCAGCCGCTGACCTGTGGAGCGTCGGGGCGCTGGTTTACCGCGCCCTGACGGGATCCCCCTTCTCGACGGGTGGCCCGGCAGACGCCCCGCTCTCCCCCGTCGCCGCGCTGGCGTCGCTCCGCCCCGGCGTCGATCCAGGGCTGGCGGCGGTGGTGGCCAAGGCCCTCGACCCCCGGCCGGAGCACCGCTTCGCATCGGCGGTGGAGATGGCTGCGGCCGTGGCACCCAGCCGGCGATCGACGACGGTGGCGCCGGCCCTGGTGCCGGCCGACCCGCCGTCGCGCAGCGACGGCCGGGAGACGGACCGGACCGGGCCGGTGGGCGCCGTCCCGCCGACCGGCCGGCACGCCCCCGTCCACCACACCGGGCGCTTGCCGGGCCCGGTCGCCGTCCCGATGCCGGCGGAGCCCGGGCCCACCACCGGGCGGGGGCGGCGGCGCCGACCGGGTGTCCGCACGGCGGGCGCTGCCGCCGGGGTGGCCGCTGCCGCCGCCGGCCTCGTCGTGGTGGCCCTCCTCCACCCCGCGGCGGGGGCGACCAGCGTCCGGAGCGGGTCGGCGAGCACGGCCGCCGACCCCGCCGGCACCTCGGGCCGCTCCCACCAGGGCGTCACCGCCCCCTATGAGGCGAAGGCGCACCGGCCGCCGACGGCCCTGAGCGTCGCCCCCCGCACGGGTGCCGCCGAGTCGACCACGACCACCGCCCCGGACGGCACCGTCACCCTCGCCCCGGCGACGGACCCCACCACGGCCAGGAGCGTGCGGCGGGCGACCACCACGACCGTCGCGCGGACATCCCCCACGACCGCCGCTCCCTCGACCACGACGACGTCCAGCACGACCACGACCACCGTCGCCCCGTCGACCACGACGAGCGCTCCGCCGACCACCACCGCCCCGGCGAGCACGACGACCTCGACGACCAGCCCGCCGTCGACGACGGCCCCTCCGACCACCACGCCGTCGACCACCACTTCCACCACCACGCCGCCCACGACGAGCCCGCCGACGTCGGCAGCCCCGCCCAC
>DASSZM010000020.1:0-28278 GCA_035702855.1 Acidimicrobiales bacterium
GTGCCGGTGGTGGCCACGGTCGTCGGGGGGGTCGTGGCCCACGACGCCCGCTGACTCAGCGGGCGGACACCACCTGGCGGTAGCGGGTCTCGAGGGCCGAGTACACCACGAAGGTCGCCAGGCCGGCGGCGACGAGGGCCAGCACGGCCACCCCCCAGGGGTGGCCGGAGAGCTGCAGCATCTCGGCATCGGTCCCGTACGACTGGCCGGGGTCGGCACGCACCGCCGAGACGATCAGGAAGGCACCGACGGGCAGGAACACCACGGAGCGGGCGATGATCCCGACGACCCCTGCCACGTCGACGACCCGCCGCACCAGCCTCGGGGCGGCGGCGAGCTCGAGCCCGTCGCGGAAGTCGTGCTGCAGCGCCACCCGGATCTGCAGGACGCAGACGACCAGGACCACCAGGCCCAGGGCGGCGACCACCCCCCGGCCACCGGGCAGGTGGAGCAGCTCGGCGGTCGTGCGCTGCTGCTGTTGCTGGCTGCCGGCCCGGCCGTCGCCGCCGAGGTAGGAGGCGGGCACCCAGACCGCCAGCGCGAAGAACACCCCCTGGAGGCCGGTCGCCACCCGCCGGCCGGTGGAGGCGCCGCGGTCACGGACGGCGCCCCAGGACGCGGGCGACGCCGAACAGCAAGAAGCCGAGGGTGACGACGCCGATGGCGACCTTGCCGATCACGGGACGGCTCACCAGGGCGAGGGCCCCGTGGGGGTCGGCCTGGTGTCCCGAGCCCCCGCCCAGGGCGGCGATGCGGACGGTCAGGCCCGTGAGGGCGGCGAAGAAGGCGGTCTGGCCGGCGAGCCCGAGCCGCCCGAGCACCGACAGGCCCCGCGTGGCCTCGTCGTCGCCGTCCCTCCTGGGCGCCCTGACCACGCTGAGGTGATCCCCTCCATGAGCCCACCCCACACCTGCCGGTAGCGTTCGGGCATGCTCGACGCTCGCGCCCGCGACCTCGCACGGGGCAACAACTTCGCCGCCTTCACCACCCTGCTGCCCGACGGCCAGCCGTCGACCCACGTCATGTGGGTGGACGCCGACGACGACCACGTGCTCATCAACACCGAGGTCCACCGCCAGAAGTACCGCAACGTGACGCGCGACCCGCGGGTGGTCGTCACGGTGATCGACGCCGGCTCGCCGTACTCCTACGCCGAGATCCGGGGCCGGGTGACCCGCACCGTGACCGGGGAGGAGGCCCGCGCCCACATCGACCGGCTGAGCGAGAAGTACCAGGGGACCCCCTACAGCGTGCCGATCGAGAGCGAGCGGGTGCTGCTCGAGATCACCCCCGACCGGATCCGCTACAACGGCTGAGCGATGATCGCCGTCCCCGCCGTCTGGCTGCGGGACAACTGCCGCTGCGGCGCCTGCCGGGACCCCCGCAGCGGTCAGCGGCGGTTCCGCCTCGCCGACCTCCCCGCCGACGTGGCGGTGGAGCGAGTCGAGTGGGGAGGGGAGGGGGCGGCCCGGACGGCCACCGTCGTGTTCGCCCCCGACGGGCACCGGTCGGTGTTCCCGGCGTCCTGGTTGGAGGGTCCGCTGCCCCCGGCCGGTGACGGCCGTCGGGACGAGTCCACCAAGCAGCTCTGGGTCGCGGCCGACCTCCCCGGGCCGCCCACCGCCTCCTGGGGCGCCTACTGCGCCGGCGGCGACGTCCGCCGCCGGGTGCTGGAGGCGGTCCAGCAGGTCGGTTTCGCCCTGCTCCGCGGGGCGCCCACGACGCCGGGCACCGTTCTCGACGTGGCCGGGACCTTCGGCTTCGTGCGGGAGACCAACTACGGGCGGCTCTTCGACGTCCGGGTCGAGGCCGACCCCACCAACCTGGCGTTCACCGGGCTGGCGATCGCGCCGCACACCGACAACCCCTACCGGGACCCCGCGCCCACCGTGCAGCTGCTCCACTGCCTGACCAACGCCGTCGACGGCGGCGAGTCGGGGGTGCTGGACGGCTTCCGGGCCTTCGCCGACCTGCGGGCGTCGGACCCCGACGCCTTCGGGGTGCTGCGGCGCACGCCGCTGCCGTTCGCCTGGACCGACGGTCACGCCTTCCTGGCCGCCGAGCGGCCGGCGGTCGAGACCGACCCGGCGGGGCGCATCGCCGCGGTCCGCTGGAACGACCGGTCGCTCGGCACCCTCCGGCTGCCGGCCGCGGAGCTGGGCGCCGTCTACGCCGCCCTCCGCCGCTTCGCCCGGCTCGTCGCCGAACCGGGCCGCCTGCTGTCGCTCCGGCTCGACGCCGGCGACTGCCTGCTCATGGACAACACCCGGGTGCTGCACGCGAGGACCGCCTTCGCCGAGTCCGCCGCCGGCCACCGGCACCTGCAGGGCTGCTACGCCGACCTCGACGGCCTCGACAGCACGGTGACCCGCCTCCGGCGCGAGGCGGAGGGCGGCGGCTAGCCGGCCGCCTCGGCTGCGCCCGCCGGCTGGGCGAGGGCGCCGGCGGCCGCGGCGTCGGTGTCGGTGCGGACCAGCAGCACCAGCCCGGCGAGGAAGAGCACGATCAGCGACAGGATCGCCTGGCGGAACGACCCGGTCAGGTCGACGACCACCGTGAACAGCAGCGGGGCGAGGAACGCCGTGCCCTGGCTGGTCACCTCGTAGATCGAGAAGAAGCTCGCCTCCCGCCCGACGGGGACCATGGAGGCGAACACCGACCGGGCCAGCGTGCCGGTCGCCCCGAGCCCCACGCCGATGAGGGCTCCGGCCACCACGGCGTCGAGTTGGGTGTGCAGGCCGGCGTAGGCGTAGATGATCACCCCCGACCACAGCACCAGGCTGGCGACCAGCACCCGCTTGGCGCCGACGCGCCGGGCGAGGAGCCCGGCGAGCACCGCCCCGCCCATGGCGATGAACTGGATGACGAGGATGAGCTCGAAGAGGAACGGGGTGGCGGCGGCGGTGTCGTCGTGGAACAGCGTGTTGGTGAGGAACGTCGACGCCAGGGCGATCACCGCCGACATGGCGTCGCCGAAGCAGAGGTAGGCGAGGACGTAGCGGGCGGCGTGGCGCTGCCCGACGAGCACCCGCCAGTCGGCACGCAGGCGCCGCCAGGTCCGGTCCGGGGCGAGGGCGCGGCCCCGGGTCCGGGGGCGCAGCCAGCGCAGGGACGGCAGACCGAAGCCCAGCCACCACAGGCCGCTCACGACGAAGCACCACCGCACGGCCACCGCCTTGGACAGACCGAGCGAGGCGTGCAGGTCGACGATGAGAAGGTTGACCGCCAGCACCACCCCCGCGCCGAGGTAGCCGAGGGCGGTGCCCCGGGCGGAGAGGCCGTCGAGGTCCTCGGGCCCGGCGAGCTCGGGGAGCATCCCCTGCCAGGTGAGGTCCGAGACGCCCTCGGCCAGGCTGCCGGCGAGGAAGAGCAGGCCGGCGGCCAGCCACGCGCCGCCGTGGGTGGCGCCGAGGCCGATGCAGACGGCCGACCCGGCGACGCAGGCCCCGGCCAGCCACCGCCGCTTGGCGGCGCGGGTGTCGATCCGGGCCCCGACGGCGGGGAGCACGAACAGCTGCAGGAGGGCCGCCAGCGACACCATCGCCGAGGGGAAGGCGTCGGCCCGCAGCGCCAGCGGCCCGGCACGGACGAGGATGCCGCGGGGGCCGACGGCGCCGTCGGCCAGGGCGAGCATCCACGGGCCGATCAGGACCGCCGCCACCGGCGTCGCCCAGCCGTGGTCGCCCCAGTTGTACCAGCACCACGCCCGGGCGCCGCTACCCGCCCGCCCTCGGGTCATCCCGTCACGATCCCGGCGCCGCCCGGCGGTCGTCGCGCACGACGACCCCGCCCTTCATCACCCACCACAGCCGGCGCAGCGCCGACACGTCCGCCGTCGGGTCGCCGTCGACGGCGATCAGGTCCGCCCACTTGCCGGGCTCGACGGTCCCGAGCTCGTCGCCGGCACCGAGCCAGCGGGCCGGGACGGCGGTGGCGGCGGCCAGGGCGGCCCGCGGGGGCAGGCCGAGGGCGACCATGTGCTCGAGCTCCCGGACCGTCGCCGTCGTGCCCTCGAACGGCTCCGCCGGCGGCATGTCGCTACCGAGCATCACCTCGACCCCCGCCTCGAGGGCCATCTGGTAGCTGGCGGCGTGGCGCTCGCCGGCGCCGAGCGAGCGCTGCTGCATCCACGCCGGGACGCCGAGGCGGTCGAAGAACTCCCCGCAGCGGGTGACCACCAGGGTCGGCACCAGGCTCGTGCCGCGCTCGGCCATGAGCCGGGCGACCGCCGGGGTCAGCTGGTAGCCGTGCTCGACGCAGTCGAGGCCGAGCCGCACCGCCTCCTCGATGACGGGGGCAGGCCCGGCGTGGGCGGTCACCTTGCGGCCCCAGGCGTGCGCCGTCTCGATCGCCGCCGCCATCTCCGCCGTGGTCAGCTGCGGGGTGCCGATGGCCTCGTGCTCTCCGGCGATGCCGCCGGAGATCATCACCTTGATCAGGTCCGCACCGGCGCTGATCTGCGTCCGGGCTCCCCGGCGGAACCCGTCGGCGCCGTCGCACTCGACGGTGTCGGTGGACCCGTGGCCGTGGCCGCCGGTGCAGGCCAGCGCCCGGCCGGCGGTGAAGATCCGCGGCCCGGGCACCCACCCGGCGGCGATCGCCTCCCGCAGGGCGAACTCGGCGTGGTCCTTCTCGGCCACGCAGCGCACCGTCGTCACCCCCGCCCGCAACGTCCGGGTCGCCTGGTCCGCCATGTGCAGGGCGAGGGCGTGCGGCGACAGCCCCGCCACGGCGTCGCCGCCGGGACCCGGCAGCGACAGCGACAGGTGGGTGTGCATGTTGACGAGGCCGGCGAGCACGGTGGCGCCGTGCAGGTCGACGTCCACCGCCCCCGCGCGGAGCGAGCGGTCGCCGCTCGCCGCCGGGCCGCATGCGAGGATCCGGCCGTCCCGCACGACCACCTCGGCGTCGGCGATCGGCGTCTCCACCACCCCGTCCCAGACCCGGCAGTTGCGCAGCACAATCTCGGGGCCGGGGGTCATCGAGGCGACGGTAGCGTCACGCCGGTGCGCACGGCGACGATCAGCGTGGCCTTCCAGACCGACAAGCCGCCCGGCGCCTACGCCCGCCTGGCGGCCACCGCCGAGGCGCTCGGCTTCGACGGGGTGTCGACCTTCCACGACCTCGGCTACCAGCCGTCGCTCCCCGCCCTGCTCGAGATGGCCGCGGCCACCACCCGCGTCCGCCTGGGAGCCGCCGGCCTCAACCCCACCCTCACCCACCCCTACGAGATCGCCGGTCAGGTCGCCGCCCTCGACGCCGCCTCCCGCGGGCGGGCGTACCTCGGCCTCGTGCGGGGTGCCTGGCTCGACCGGGTCGGCGCCGCCGACGCCGACCGGCCGCTGCAGCGGCTGGAGGAGGCCGTGGCGGTCGTCCGCCGGCTGCTCGCGGGCGACGACCGCGGCTACGACGGCCGCACCTACCGCCTGGCGCCCGGCTTCCGCCTGGCCTATCGCCGGCAGCGGGCGGGCGTCGACGTGCTGCTCGGCACGTGGGGCCCGAAGGGCACGATCCTCGCCGGGCGGGTCGCCGAGGAGCTGAAGCTCGGCGGGTCCGCCAACCCGGACCTGGTCCGCCTGGTGCGCGCCCGGCTCGACGACGCCGCCGCGACCGCCGGCCGGGACCCGATGGCGGTCGGGTTGGTCGCCGGTGCGGTCACCGTCGTCGACGAGGACGGCGCCGCCGCCCGGCGGCAGGCCCGCCGGGAGGTGGCGATGTACCTCGACGTGGTCGCCGGACTCGACCCCACCGTGGCCGTGGAGGCCGACGTGCGCGCCCGGCTCCGGGCGGCGCTCGACGCCGGGGACCCCGAAGCGGCGGCGGCGAGCGTGCCCGACGAGCTGCTCGGCCGCTTCGCCTTCGCCGGCGACCCCGACGCCGTGGCCCGGCACGCCGCCGCCCTCGTCGAGGCGGGCGCCTCCCGGATCGAGTTCGGCACCCCCCACGGCCTGGACGCCGGGCGCGGGGTCGAGCTGCTCGGCCGCCGGGTCCTGCCGGCCGTGCGGGCCGCCTTCCCCGTGCCGGCGGCATGAACGTCACCGAGGTCGCCGACCGCCTCCTCGCCGACCTGGCGCCGCTCGACGCCCGGGCGGCCGGGGCGGTGGGTCGACCCCCCGAGGTGGTGGTCCCGGATGCCTCCCCGGCGGCGTGGGATGCCCGCCGGGAGGTGCACGCCGCCGCCCGCCGCCGGCTCGCCGCCGCCGAGGCCCCCACCCGCGCCGACCGGCGCCTCGCCCTGGTGCTCGCCGAGCGCCTCGACGCCGAGGTCGCCCTGGACGACTGCGGGTTCACCCGGTCGCTGGTGGCGCCCCTGGCGACGCCCGCCCACCAGATCCGGGAGGCGTTCGACGACCTGGCGGGCGACGACCCGGACCGGCTGGCCGCCAACCTGGACGTCGTCCCGGCCGCCCTCGCCGGGTGGGCGGCGACCCTCGCCGCCAGCCTGGACGCGGGACGGGTCGCCCCGGCCCGCATCGTGGCCGCCATGGCGGCGCAGTGCGCCCGGTGGGTCGACCCGGCCGGTGACGACTTCTACGCCCGCCTGGCGGCGGACCGGCCCGCGCTCGCACGGGGCGCGTCCCTGGCGACGGCGGCGACCCAGGAGTTCGTGGCCTTTCTCCGCACCACCCTCCTCCCGCGGGCCCGGACCACCGTCGCCGCCGGGCGCGACGTGTACTCGGTCACGGCCCGGGCGTTCCTCGGCGAGGACGTCGACCTGGACGAGACCTACGCCTGGGGTTGGGAGGAGCTCGCCGCCCTCAGCGCCGAGATGCGGCAGGTCGCCGCCGCACTCGGGCACGGCTCGGTCGAGGAGGCCGCCGCCGCCCTGGACGCCGACCCCGCCCGGACCGTGCGCGACCCGGCACAGCTCCTCGCCTGGCTGCAGGGGCGGGTCGGCGAGGTGACCGCCGCCGTCGACGGCGTCCACTTCGACCTGCCCGCCGGGGTCGATCCGGTCGAGTGCCGCCTCGCCGCCGCCACCTCCGGGGTCATGTACTACACCGCCCCCGACCCGGGCTTCCGCCGGCCGGGCCGGATCTGGTGGTCCCCGCCGGCCGGCCCGAGCCACACCTGGCGGGAGCTCACGACCGTGCTCCACGAGGGGGTGCCCGGCCACCACCTCCAGACGGTCGTCGCCATGCGGGCGCCCGGGTTGCACCCCTGGCAGCGGATGCTGGCCCACGTCCACGGGCACGTCGAGGGCTGGGCGCACTACGCCGAGCGCCTCGCCGGCGAGATCGGTTTGCTGGCCGACCCGGGGGACCGCCTCGGGATGCTGTTCGGGCAGCGCTGGCGGGCGGCGCGGGTCGTGATCGACCTCGGGCTGCACCTCGACCTGCCCATCCCGGCCGGCAGCGGCCTGACCGACGCGAGCCGGTGGACGCCGGAGGTGGGCGTCGCCGTGCTGCGGGCGGCCTCGGGTGCCGACGAGGGGGCCGCAGCGGTCGAGGTCGACCGGTACCTGGGATGGCCGGGCCAGGCGCTGGCGTTCCGGGTCGGTGCCCGCTCGTGGGAGGCGATCCGGCCCGGGGCCGGGGCGCGCCGGCCGTTCGAGCGGCGCGCCTTCCACATGCGGTTGCTGCGCCTCGGCACGATGGGCCTCGGCCCGCTGCGCAGCATCGCCGCCGAGGAGCTCGATGGCCGGGGATGAGACGGTGGTGTGGGACCTGCGGGTGACCGTGGAGCGGGTCGAGGGGCGCCCGGTGTGCGGCCTGGCACCGGGCGACTGGTTCGAGGTGGTCGGCAGCTCCCGGCTGCAGCTCCCCGAGGGCCGCCACTTCTGCATCTACGCCCTGGCGGCCGTGCTGCCGCTGCTGCCCGCCAAGCAGCGGCCGCTGCCGGCCGGGGACTGGCTCGAGCGCGACACCCTCGTCGCCTGCCCCGACCCCGACGAGCGGCTGGTGATGCGGATCGAGCGCACGCGGCGTCGGGTGTTGGCCACCGACGACCTGACCTGATCCGCTCCGGCCGGTCGGCCGCTACTCGTCGCTCCCGTCGCAGACCTCCCCCAGACCGTCGCGCACCGTGCGGGTGATGTCGGCCAGGGCGGCCAGCTGGGTGGGGCTCAGGCGGTCGACGAACCAGTGCCGCACCGAGCGGCAGTGACCGGGCGCCGCCGCCGCCAGCGTCTCCTCGCCGGCGTCGGTCAGCACGACGAAGTGCCCCCGCTGGTCGTTGGGGCAGCGCTGCCGGCACACCAGCCCGCGGCCGGCCATACGGGCGACGTGGTGCGACAGGCGGCTCTTCTCCCAGCCGAGCAGCCGCCCGAGCTCGAACGCCCGCATGCGGTGCTCGGCGGCCGCGCTCAGGGTCACCAGGACGGCGTAGTCCTGCAGTGACAGGCCGCTGCTGGCGGCGAGCTCCCGGTTGAGCCGCCCGCTCAGCATGCCCTGCATCTGCTGCAGGCCGGACCACGCCGCCTGCTCGTCCTCGGTGAGCCACCGGGTGCTGCTGTCGACGTCGCCGCCCATCATGTCCTCCTCGTGGGCCGCCGGTCCCCGCGACCGGCGGCCCGGACCGTCTCAGGCCGTCTTCACCGCCGAGATGTCGAACTCCAGGGTCACCTTCTCGCCCACCAGGACGCCGCCCGCCTCCAGCGGGGCGTTCCAGTTGACGCCCCAGTCCTTGCGGTTGATCGTCGTGCTGCCCTCGAAGCCGATGCGCTGGTTACCGAAGGGGTCCGTGGCGGCACCGGTGTGCTCGAAGTCTATGGCCACCGGCTTGGTGACGCCCTTGATCGTGAGGTCCCCGCGGACGGCGTACCGGTCGTCGCCGGCGCGCTCGACCGAGGTGCTCGTGAAGCGGATCTCCGGGAACTCGTCCATGGCCAGGAAGTCGTTGCTGCGCAGGTGGTTGTCCCGGTCGGCGTTGCCGGTGTCGATGCTCTTGGCCTGGATGACGACCTCCACGCGCGACTGGGCCGGGTCGTCGACGTCGAAGTGGCCGCTGCCGGTCACGTCGGCGAACCTGCCGCGGACCTTGGTCACCATCGCATGGCGGGCGGTGAAGCCGATGGTGCTGTGGCTCATGTCGAGCGTGTAGTCGCCGGTGACGGACGTGGTCGTGGTCATGGTCGCTCCTCCTCGGGTTGATCTGTCAACTAGATGTTCCCAGCATACCGTTGACTTGTCAACCTTTTGAGGGCGACCCTTAACCCTCCCCTGCCGGGGCACCTGGCAGGATGGGCGGCCATGGCGACCAGCGACCCGCAGACCTCCACCCGCGCCGTGCCCCGGGGTCAGGAGGCCAACGTCCGCAGCCAGCGCCGGCGCTGGACCCGAGCCGTCGACCGGTGGGACCACCACGGGGTGGTGGGGCTGGAGAAGATCATCGCGGCCGTCGTCGCCGAGACGGCCGCCCTCCACCCCGACCTGGCGGTGGACGTGGGCGCCGGGACCGGCGCCATCGCCCTGCCGATCGCCGCCTCGTGCAAGCGGGTGATCGCCGTCGACGTCAGCCAGGCCATGCTCGACCGCCTGGCCGAGCGCGCCGCCGCCCAGGGCGTCACCAACCTCGAGACGGTGGCCGCCCCGGCGGAGCAGCTCGAGCTCGAGCCGGGAAGCGTCGACGTGGTCGTGTCCAACTACGCCCTCCACCACCTGCTCGACGCCGACAAGCGGCAGTTCGTGCACCAGGCGGCGACCTGGCTGCGCCCGGGCGGCTCGCTGGTGATCGGCGACATGATGCTCGGGCGGGGCGCCGACAGCGAGGACCGGGCGATCATCGCCCAGAAGGTGACCCTCATGCTCAAGCGGGGCCCCGGGGGGTGGTGGCGGATCGCCAAGAACGCCTACCGCATGGCCACCCGCACCAGCGAGCGGCCGATCTCCATGCAGGCCTGGACCCAGCTGCTCGAGGGCGCCGGCTTCGTCGAGGTCACCGGCCGCCGGGTGGTCAACGAGGCCGGCCTGGTCATCGGCCGCCGGCCGCCGGCGGCCTGACGGGCGCAGCGGCCTGACGGTCAGCAGCAGCAGGCCGGGGCCGGGTCGCCTCAGGGGTCGGCCGGCGCCCCCGGGCAGCCGCCGACGATCGGGACCGCCGGGCCGGCGGTGAGCGCCGCCAGCCCGGGGTCCGCGGCGGCCGACTCGATCGACGCCGCCGTGTGCGTCGACCCGGCGAGGTAGCGCTGCCAGAAGGCGAGGGTGACGGCGTCGACCACCCGCCGGTAGGCGGGCGCCCGGGCGAGGTCCGGGTCCCGGAAGGCGGCCAGGTCGGCGGGGTCCAGGTACGGGCTGTGGTGGCCGGCCCCGAGCAGGTCGAGGTAGTAGCGGGCCCCCGTCTGGGCGTCGTAGATCTGCTGGCCGCACCCCGGCGGGTTGATCGGGTCCTGGTCGCCCTGGACCACCAGCAGGGGCACGGCGGCGTCGGGCTCGTAGCTCCCGGGGAAGGAGGTCAGCTCCGCGCCCGAGAGGATGACGGCGGCCCGCACCCCGCCGATGCGGCAGCAGGTGTTGTTCACGGCGGCGTCGGTCACGTCCCCCCCGTCGGAGTGGCCGACGAGGCCGACGCGGCCGGCGTCGACGGTGCCGGCCAGCACGCCGCCGGGATGGGACAGGGCGGCGACCACCGCCGCCAGCTCGGCGGGGTGGTGGACGATGTCGGCCTCGTCGAGGGGGCCGGCGCCGGGGGTCGTGAAGGGGTAGGAGGGCGCGGCGACCACGTAGCCCTCCCGGGTCCAGGACTCGAGCAGGAGGCTGTAGGCCGCCGGGCTGATGGCGTAGCCCTGCGAGAAGACGATGAGCGGCCAGCCGCCCGACGGGCGCAGCGGGGTGGCCCCGGTGCCGCTGGTCCGGGCCGGGTAGCGCACCGTCGTCGGCAGCGACGCCCCGCCGGCGGTCACGGTGACGGTGGCGATCCCCACCGGGTACGGGGGTGGGGGGACCGCCGGCGCCGTCGTGGTCGTGGTGGCCGGGACGGTGGTGGAGGTGGAGGAGGGGGAAGGGCTCGTGGCGTGCGTGGTCGTGGCGGTGCTCGCCGGGGCCGTCGCGTGACCGGTCGCGTCGGCGTGCCGCCGGCCTGCGGCGGGCAGGGCGGCGGCGGCGACCGCGGCGGTAACGGCGAGGACCGTGGCCACCACGAGCCAGCCGAGCCGGGCGCGCCGCCGTCGGCGGCGGACGGAGCGGGAGGAGAGCAAGGCATCGACGGTAGCGAGCGCGGCCGGCCCGGGCGGTACCGCCCGCCCCGGCCGGCGGTACCGTGGCGCGGTGACGGCCGGCAGCCTCCTGGATCGGGCCCCGGCGCCGTCGCTGGTGGCCGCCGGGGCGGTGTCGGTCCAGTTCGGCGCGGCGCTGGCCACCGGCCTGTTCGACCGGGTCGGCCCGGCCGGCGCCGTCACGCTGCGGGTGCTCTTCGCGGCCGCCGTCCTCGCCGTGGCCGTCCGCCCCCGCCCGTCCCTGGTCCGGCGCCTGCCCCGCCGGCGTGCCGACCTGGCGGTGGTCGTGGCCTTCGGGCTCGTGCTCGGCGGGATGAACCTGCACTTCTACGCGTCCATCGCCCGGATCCCGCTCGGCGTGGCGGTGACCGTCGAGTTCGTGGGGCCGCTGGCGGTGACCATCGGCGGCTCCCGGCGGCGGCTCGACCTGCTGTGGGCCGCCCTGGTCGCCGCCGGGGTGCTCCTGCTCGCCGGGCCCGGCCTGCTGGGGGGCCACCGCCACCTCGACCCGGTCGGCGTGGGCCTGGCACTGGGCGCCGGTGCCTGCTGGGCCGCCTACATCCTGCTCTCCACCCAGACGGGCCGGCGGTTCCCCGGGAGCACCGGCCTGGCGCTGTCCATGGTGGTGGCGGCGGTGGCGCTCCTGCCCGTCGGGCTGGCGACCGCCGGCGCCCGGCTGTGGCACCCGGCGGTGCTGGCCGTCGGCCTGGCGGTCGCCGTCCTGTCCTCCGCCCTGCCCTACAGCCTCGAGCTCGCCGCCCTGCGGCGGCTGACGCCGCGGGCCTTCGGCATCCTCGCGAGCCTCGACCCGGCGGTGGCCGCCCTGGCCGGACTGCTGGTGCTCGGCCAGCACCTCTCGCTGACCGAGCTCGGGGCGCTCGTGGCGGTCGCGGTGGCCAACGCCGGCAGCTCCGCCGTCGACGCCCGCCGGCAGCGGGCCGGCCCGAGCGACGAACTCGCCGCCACGGCGCGCCTCGGCTGAGCCCGCTCCACCTGCCGGTGTCGATCGCGGGCGGAGCGGGTACGCAAGCACCCGGTCGGTCCCGTCTTCCCGAGGAGAGCAGGCAGCGCATGCCCACACGCGAGGAGGTCCTCCGCCGTATCGACGCCGGCGAGGGCTACGAGGACGCCGGCCGGGCGCTGGGCATCCCCGCCGGGCTCGCCTACCTGATCGCCACCGGCCTCCCCGCCGACGGCAGCGACAGCCTCGCCCCCGAGGACTACGAGCGGCCGGGCCTCCGCCTGGGGGGTACCCAGGCCCTGCTCGGCGTGCCCCACCACAACCCCTCCGAGCGGCGCAGCATCAGCGAGTTCGTGCACGGCCGGGTCCGGGCCGACGCCCAGATGCGCGCCGCCGCCACCACCCAGCAGTAGAGGAGACGACATGACGACCTGGCTCGGCAACTGGCCCGCGCTCCGGCAACTGACCGGCCCGGACCCGCTCGGGCGGGGCGCGGCGGCCGCCTCCCGCAAGACCCGCCGCCTCACGGCCCGGGTCGCCGGCGCCGACCGGGTCGTGAAGTCCGTCTGCCCCTACTGCGCAGTCGGGTGCGGGCAGAACGTCTACGTCGCGGACGACCAGGTCATCCAGATCGAGGGCGACCCGGACTCGCCGGTCAGCCGCGGCCGGCTGTGCCCGAAGGGATCGGCGAGCCTGCAGCTCACCACCGGGCCCAACCGCGGCCACCAGGTGCTCTACCGCCGCCCGCACGGGACCGACTGGGAGCCGCTCGACCTCGACACCGCCCTCGACATGGTCGCCGACCGGGTGATCGCCGCCCGCCGGGAGGGCTGGCAGTGGGAGCAGGACGGCAAGCGCGTGCGCCGGACGATGGGCCTGGCGAGCCTCGGCGGTGCCACCCTCGACAACGAGGAGAACTACCTCATCAAGAAGCTGTTCTCCTCCCTCGGGGTCGTCCAGGTCGAGAACCAGGCCCGGATCTGCCACAGCTCGACGGTCGTGGGGCTCGGCACCTCCTTCGGGCGGGGGGGCTCCACCACCTTCCCCGGCGACCTCCAGAACAGCGACTGCATCGTCATCCAGGGCTCCAACATGGCGGAGTCCCACCCCGTGGCCTACCAGTGGGTGGTGGAGGCCAAGGCGCGCGGCGCCGCCGTCATCCACATCGACCCCCGCTTCAGCCGCACGAGCGCCCTGGCCGACGTGTACGTCCCCCTGCGCGCCGGCACCGACATCGCCTTCCTCGGGGGCGTCATCAACCACGTCCTCACGGAGGGGAAGTGGTTCGAGGAGTACGTCAAGGCCTACACCAATGCCTCGACGATCGTCTCCGAGGACTTCCGCGACACCGAGGACCTCGGGGGCCTGTTCTCCGGCTTCCACGAGGGGACCCGCCACTACGAGCCCGACAGCTGGCAGTACGAGGGCATGGTCGTCGGGGCCGCCTCGGGGTCGCGGGACCAGGAGTACAACGAGCTGACCCACGACGGCGAGAGCCGCGCCTCCTCCGGCCACGGGGAGTCCCACGGCTCGGGCGGCCCCGCGCTGCACGGCAACCCCGAGCGCGACGAGACGCTGCAGCACCCCCGCTGCGTGTTCCAGATCCTGAAGCGCCACTACGCCCGCTACACCCCCGAGCTCGTGGAGGAGATCTGCGGCGTGCCGCCCGAGACGTTCCGGCGCGTGTGCGACCTCATCACCGCCAACTCCAACCGGGACCGCACGACGGCGTTCGTCTACGCCGTCGGCTGGACCCAGCACACCGTCGGCGTGCAGTTCATCCGGGCGGCGTCGATCCTGCAGCTCCTGCTCGGCAACATCGGCCGCCCGGGCGGTGGCATCGAGGCCATGCGGGGCCACGCCAGCATCCAGGGCTCGAGTGACATCCCGACGCTGTTCGACCTGCTGCCCGGCTACCTGCCGATGCCCCACGCCCACCAGCACGAGACCCTCGCCGACTTCGTGAAGGCCGATTCCGCCCAGCGCGGCTACTGGGCCAACATGGACGCCTACATGGTGAGCCTGCTGAAGGCGTGGTGGGGCCCGAAGGCGACGCCGGACAACGACTTCTGCTTCGACTACCTGCCCCGCATCACCGGCAGCCACAGCACCTACGACACCGTCGTCGAGCAGCTGGAGGGGCGCTGCAAGGGCTACTTCCTCATGGGCGAGAACCCGGCGGTGGGCTCCGCCAACTCCCACCTCCAGCGCATGGCGATGGCGCAGCTCGACTGGCTGGTCGTACGGGACTTCGCCCAGATCGAGTCGGCCACGTGGTGGAAGGACGGCCCGGAGATCGAGACCGGCGAGCTGACCACGGAGGACATCGCCACCGAGGTGTTCTTCTTCCCGGCCGCCGCCCACATCGAGAAGGCCGGCAGCTTCACCAACACCCAGCGCCTGCTCCAGTGGCACCACCAGGCGGTGGAGCCCCGGGGTGACTGCCGCAGCGACCTGTGGTTCACCTACCACCTGGGGCGCAGGATCCGCGAGAAGCTGGCGGGCTCGACCGACGAGATGGACCGCCCCGTCCTCGACCTCACCTGGGACTACCCGACGGAGGGGCCCAACGACGAGCCGGTGGCCGAGGCGGTCCTGGCCGAGATCAACGGCTGGGACGCCGACGGCAAGCACCTGTCGAGCTACACGCAGCTCGCCGCCGACGGCTCCACGGTGTGCGGCTGCTGGATCTACTGCGGCGTGTACGCCGACGGCGTCAACCAGGCGACCCGCCGCAAGCCGTACCTGCAGCAGGACTGGACCGGTCGGGAGTGGGGCTGGGCCTGGCCGGCCAACCGGCGCATCCTCTACAACCGGGCCTCGGCCGACCCGTCGGGCAAGCCGTGGAGCGAGCGCAAGGCCTACATCTGGTGGGACGCCGAGGAGGGCAAGTGGGTCGGCCACGACGTGCCCGACTTCGTGCCCGACAAGCGGCCCGACTACGAGCCCCCCGACGGCGCCATCGGCCCGGAGGGGCTCTCCGGCTCCGATCCGTTCATCATGCAGGGCGACGGCCGGGGCTGGCTGTTCGCGCCGGCCGGCGTGGTCGACGGCCCCCTCCCGACGCACTACGAGCCGCAGGACTCGCCGTTCACCAACCCGCTGTACCCCGACCACGACCGCAACCCCGCCCGCCGGCTCTACCCCCGGCCGGGCAACCGCCTGCAACCGAGCGGCGACGAGCCGGGCGCCGAGGTGTTCCCGTTCGTGCTCACCACCTACCGGCTGACCGAGCACTTCACCTCGGGCGGCATGAGCCGCTGGGCGCCCTACCTCTCCGAGCTCCAGCCGGCCCTCGCCGTCGAGGTGTCCCCCGAGCTCGCCGCCGACCGGGGCCTGACCAACTGGGGGTGGGCCACGGTCGTCAGCGCCCGGGGGGCGATCGAGGCCCGGGTGCTCGTCACCGACCGGATGACCCCCCTCACCGTGCAGGGCCGGCGCATGCACCAGATCGGCATGCCCTACCACTTCGGGCCCAACGGGCTCGTCACCGGCGACGCCGTCAACGAGCTCACCTCGATCACCCTCGATCCCAACGCCCACATCCAGGAGGTCAAGGCCTTGGCCGTCGACATCGTCGCCGGGCGCCGGCCGCGGGGGCCGGCGCTGCCGGCGTTCGTGGAGGAGTACCGCGAACGGGCGGGGATCACCGCCGAGACCGGGACCGCCGTCTGATGGCGCCGGCGTCGACCCCGCTGTCGCTGCTGTCGTCGGTGCGCGGCCACGGTGACCCCGCCACCGACACCGGCTGGGAGGACCACCCGCCCCGGATGGGTTTCTTCACCGACACCTCCATCTGCATCGGGTGCAAGGCGTGCGAGGTGGCGTGCAAGGAGTGGAACCACGTCCCCGACGACGGGTTCAGCTTCACGGGCATGTCGTTCGACAACACCGGGGGCCTCGGGGCCGACACGTGGCGCCACGTCGCCTTCGTCGAGCAGCGGAAGCCGCTCGCCGACCAGGAGGCCAACACCCAGCACGACGGCGTCGCCGGCGACGAGCTGCGCTGGCTGATGGCCTCCGACGTCTGCAAGCACTGCACGGACGCCGCCTGCCTCGACGTGTGCCCGACCGGCGCCCTGTTCCGCACCGAGTTCGGAACCGTGGTCGTGCAGGAGGACGTCTGCAACGGGTGCGGCTACTGCGTGCCCGCCTGCCCCTACGGGGTCATCGACCAGCGCAAGGACGACGGGCGGGTCTGGAAGTGCACCCTCTGCTACGACCGGCTCGGCGTCGGTATGGAGCCGGCGTGCGCCAAGGCGTGCCCGACCGACTCCATCCAGTTCGGCCCGCTCGAGGAGCTGCGGGTCCGGGCGGACCAGCGGGTCACCGAGCTGCAGGCCAGCGGGCTCACCGACGCCCGCCTCTACGGGCACGACCCGCACGACGGCGTCGGGGGAGCGGGGGCGTTCTTCCTGCTGCTCGACGAGCCGGAGGTCTACGGGCTGCCACCGGACCCGGTGGTGACCACCCGGGACCTCCCGCGGATGTGGAAGCGGGCGGCGGTGGCCGCCGGCGGCCTGCTCGCCGGCATCGTCGCACTCGGCATCGGAGGACGCTCGTGAGCAGCACCGACCACGCCCCGACCAACGGGCACGTCCCGGCGGACCGACCCGGGCGGCGTTCGGGTTCCGACGTGACCCGCGACGGGTTGCGCAACATCCGCCCCGACCGCGACGCCCTCGTGGGCGTCAACGCCGGCGCCCCCCGGCGGGAGCGGCGGCGGCGCGACCCCCAGTCGATGGTGCCCGACGCCACCTTCGCCTCCTACTACGGCCGGCCCGTCCTCAACCCGCCGACGTGGGCGCCGCTGGACATCGCCGGCTACCTGTTCCTCGGCGGCCTGGCCGGATCCTCCTCGGCGCTGGCGGCGGTGGCGGCGTTCCGGGGCAGGCGCCGGCTCGCGACCCGCCTGGAGCTCGGCGCCGCCGGCGCCATCGGCCTGTCGCTCGTCGCACTGGTCCACGACCTCGGCCGGCCCGCCCGCTTCGTCAACATGCTGCGGGTGCTGAAGCCGACCTCCCCGATGAGCGTCGGGTCCTGGCTGCTGTCGCTGTACGCCCCGGCGGCGTTCGGCACGGCCGCGGCGGCGGTCCTCGGCGGGCGCCTGCGCCTCCTCCGCCGCCTCGGGCCGGTGGCCCGGGCCGGGGCGGCCGTCACCGGCCCGGCGGTGGCTGCCTACACCGCCGTGCTGATCGCCGACACCGCCGTGCCCGCCTGGCACGAGGGTCACGCCGAGCTGCCGTTCGTGTTCGTCGGTTCGGCCGCCAGCGCCGGCGGCGGCCTCGGGCTGCTCACCGCCCCGGTGGCCGAGGCGGGGCCGGCCCGGCGGGTCGGCGTTGCCGGCGGCGCCGTCGAGCTCGCCGCCTCCCGGCTGATGCGCCGGCGCATGGGCCTGCCCGCAGAGGCGTTCGAGCAGGGCCGGGCGGGCGCGCTCATGAAGGCCTCCGAGGCGCTCACCGTCGCCGGGGTGGCCGGCGCCGTCGCCGGCCGCCGCAGCCGGGTGGTCTCGGCACTGTCGGGGGCCTGCCTCCTGGCCGGCTCGGCCTGCCAGCGCTTCGGGATCTTCCACGCCGGGGTGCAGTCCGCCGAGGACCCCCGCTACACCGTCGAGCCCCAGCGGGAGCGGGCCGGGGCGGCCGCCGCCCCCGGGCCGGGGTGACCCCCTGCGCTACGCGGCGTCCGCCGGCGGATGGGGCCGGTGGGCCTGGAACACGAGGAAGTGCATCAGGATGTAGCTCACGGCCGAGGCGGTGAACATGGCCACCACCTTCGACAGGTTGGACATGAGCGTCGCCGGGAGTCCCCGCCCCCGGCCGAGCAGCAGGGACAGGCCCAGGATCACGCCGTCGCTGACGGCCAGGTTGATGCCGCTCTGCGCCAGGAACAGCGCCCGCTGGCGCCAGCGGCCCTCCCCCCGGGTCACCCGGTCGGCGAAGGTCCAGCGGGAGTTCCAGAAGTAGCTGTTGAGGATGGCGGCGAGGACCGCCACCGTGTTGTAGACCACGTTCATCCCGGCCGCCCGGGTCGGGTGGACGAACACGAAGAAGTTGAACACACCCAGGTCGACGGCGGCGTTGGAGACGCCGACGGCCAGGAACCGGCCGAACCGCCGGCGGCGGGGCGGACGGCGGCGGTGGTGCGCCTGGCGGTAGTGGGCGACGAGGCCGGCGGTCGCCTCCCGCCACCCCCGGCCGGCGACGGCGTCGGGTGGGGAGGCGGGCTCCGCCTCCCTCGGCAGCCGGGACGCCGTCGCCACGGCGGCGGCGAGGGCGTCGTCGGCCGACCCGGGGGGCACGAGGATGGCCGTCGGGCAGGCACCGAGGACGGTCTTGGCCGCCGGGCTCTCGGTGGCGACGACCGGCAGGCCGGACGCCAGGGCCTCGAGCAGCACCAGGCCGAGGGTGTCGGTCTCGGAGGGGAACACGAACACGTCGGCGGCAGCGTAGGCGTCCGCCAGATCCTCGCCCTGCAGGACACCGGCGAAGGTGGCGCGCGTCCCGGCGAACAGCTCCTCCAGGCGGGCCCGGTCGGGGCCGTCGCCGAC
Source organism: Acidimicrobiales bacterium (assembly GCA_035702855.1). Classification (GTDB taxonomy): domain Bacteria; phylum Actinomycetota; class Acidimicrobiia; order Acidimicrobiales; family Palsa-688; genus JAKAQB01. The sequence continues at coordinate 18,661 of DASSZM010000020.1, forward strand.
CAGGGCGACGTGGTAGGGCCCCGGGTCGCGTGCCAGGTCGAGCAGCCGTTCGCAGCCCTTCTCCCTGGCCAGGCGCCCGACGTAGAGCACGAGGGTGCGGTCCGGGTCCGGGCACAGCCGGTCGCGCATGGCGGTGCTGTCGCGACCGGGCCGGAACAGCGACAGGTCGACGCCCCGTCCCCACAGCTCGACGTCGTCGATGCGCAGGTCGCCGAGCTGGCGGGAGCCGACGTCGGAGGTGGCGAGGCGGATGTCCGCCCGCCGGTACACCCGCCGCATCACCTCGTGCAGCGCCGGTCGGATCCAGCCGAGGTGGTACATGGAGGCGTAGACCGACACGTCGGTGTGGTAGCTGACGACCGTCGGGTAGCGCTTGGCGGCGTACTGCAGCGCCAGGCTGCCCATGAGCACCGGGTTGACGACGTGGACCACGTCGGGCTCGAACTCGCGCAGCGCCCGCCCGACGACTCGGCCGGGGATGGCCCAGGGCCGGCCGCCGTACAGCCACCCGAGCGACAGCGTCGGGGTCCGGTACTGCACGAGCTCCTCGAGCGCCGGGTCGATCGAGGGGGCGACCACGATGACGTCGTGGCCGGCCTCCCGCAGCTCGCGCACGGTGTTGTCCAGGCGGGTGACGACGCCGTCGACGTTGGGCCGCCAGCTCTCGGTGACGATGGCGATGCGCAGGCGGGCGAGGTCGCGCAGCGGCGTGACCGGCGCCAACGTCGGGGCGCGCCGAAGCCGGCGGTGCGGAACCGCACTGACTGGCAGGAGAGGGTCCGTCGCCACTTCGGGGAACGCTACCTGCCGCGACAGCGTCACGGTTGGAGCGGGACACCGTCGGGCATCGGATGCAGCGGGGGCGGGTAGGGCCTGCCCCGTGGCTGCGCAGGTCGTCGACGCCGTGGTCGTCGGGGCCGGCCCCAACGGCCTCGTCGCCGCCAACACCCTCGCCGACCGGGGGTGGGACGTGGTGGTCCTCGAGGCGGGGGCCGAGCCGGGAGGGGCGGTCCGCACCGGCGAGCTGACGCTACCCGGCTACCACCACGATCTGTTCAGCGGCTTCTACCCCCTGGGGTTCGCCTCGCCGGTCATCGCCGGGCTGCACCTCGAGGAGCACGGCCTGCGCTGGCTGCGGGCCCCGCTGGTGCTGGCCAACCCCACCCCGGGCGGCCCGACGGCGGTCCTCTCCCAGGACCTCGACGCCACCGCCGCGTCCCTCGAGCGGTTCGCACCCGGCGATGGGGACGGCTGGCGGCGCCTCTACCGGCGCTGGCGCCGCCTCGACCCCCACCTGCTGCGGGCACTCATGAGCCCGTTCCCCCCGGTGCGGCCGGCGAGCCGGGTCCTCGCCCGGCTGGTGCGCGACGGTGGGCTCACCGAGGTGGCCCGCTTCGCCCGCTTCGCCGTCCTGCCGGTCCGCCGGATGGCCGAGGAGCACTTCGCCGGCGAGGGCGGAGCGCTGCTGCTCGCCGGCAACGCCCTGCACGCCGACCTGGTCCCCGAGTCGTCGGTCAGCGGCATCTACGGCTGGTTGCTCGCCATGCTCGGCCAGCAGGTCGGCTTCCCGGTGCCCGAGGGCGGCGCCGGCCGGCTGACCGACGCGCTGGTGCGGCGCCTCGAGGCCGCCGGCGGTGCCGTGCGCTGCGGCGCCCGGGTCGACTCGGTCGTCGTGCGCGACGGGCGGGCCCGGGGGGTCCGCCTCGCCGGCGGCGGGGAGGTCACCGCCCGCCGGGCCGTCATCGCCGATGTCGACGCCCCCACCCTGTTCCTCGGCCTGGTCGGGGAGGCGCACCTGCCGCGGCCCTTCGTCGAGGACCTGCGCCACTTCCAGTGGGACACGGCGACGGTCAAGGTGGACTGGGCCCTGTCGGCGCCGATCCCCTGGCGCGACGAGGAGTGCCGCCGGGCCGGGACCGTCCACCTGGCCGACGGCATGGACCACCTCTCCGACGTCGCCCACGCCCTGGCGGTGCGCGAGATCCCCGCCCGGCCCTTCTGCATCCTCGGCCAGTACGCCATGACCGACCCCTCCCGGATGCCGCCGGGGTGCGAGACGGCCTGGGCCTACGTCCACGTGCCGCAACGGCCCCGCCGGGACGCCGCCGGGGCCCGGGTGAGCGGGGACTGGGCTGGCGGGGACGCCGAGCGCTTCGCCGAGCGCATCGAGGCCGAGGTGGAGGCGCGCGCCCCGGGGTTCCGGCGCCTGGTGGTGGGCCGCCACGTCTTCAGCCCGCCGGGCATGCAGGCGGCGGACAGCAACCTCGTCGGGGGCGCCATCGCCGCCGGCACCTCGCAGCTGCACCAGGAGCTGGTCTTCCGCCCCGTGCCGGGGATGGCGCGGACCGAGACGCCGGTCGCCGGCCTGTACCTGGGCTCGGCGTCGGCCCACCCGGGCGCCGGCGTCCACGGCGCCCCGGGGCACAGCGCGGCCCGCGCCGCCCTCTGGCACGCTGCCGCCGGTCGACCCTGGTCCGCACGCGGGGGATAGGCCGGGGCCCCGGCGGGTATCAGCCCCGGCCGAGGGGTGCTGCACAGGAGCCGAGGCCTTTTCCCATGAACGACCACCGCCACGACGGCGTCCGGACACCCGACGCCACCCGCGTCTACCTGCGGCCGCTCGCCAACCCGCTGTCGCTCGGGTTCCTCGGCGTCTTCTTCGCCACCATGATGCTGACCTCCCAACAGCTCGGCTGGGTGCCGGCCAGCGAGGGCCACACCCTCGACCTCGGCATCCTGGTCTTCACCGTCCCGGTCATCGTCATTGCCTGCTTCTACGGCTTCCTCGCCCGCGACACCGTCGCCGCCACCGGCTTCGGGGTGCAGGCCGGGACGTGGGGCACCGTCGGCCTCGTCAGCTACCTCTCGCCGCCCTCCTCCCACAGCGCGGCGCTCGGGATCATCCTCATCATGGGTGCCACCGCGGTGTGCATGCCGGTGATCGGGGCGGTCAACAACAAGGTGGTCGCCGGCATCGCCATGTTCACCACCGCCTCCCGCTGGGTCGTCACCGCCGCCTACGAGATCGACGGCAGCTCGCTCAACGAGCACATCGCCGGAGGCTGGGGGGTCCTCCTCGCCGTGGTGTGTCTCTACGCCTCGCTCGCCTTCGAGCTCGAGGACCAGCAGCGGCGCACGATCATCCCCACCTTGCGCCGCAACGGTGGCGAGCTGGCGATGCGGGGGGACCTCGCCGACCAGGTGGCCAAAGCGGCCAACGAGGCGGGCGTCCGCCGCAGCCTGTGAGCCGGGCGGCGGTCGCCCGTGGAGCCGTCCGCCGCCCGGCGGGCGCAGCGCCGTACGATCCGCTCGTCGGCCCATCACGCCGCCCCGGGTAGGACGCTCGGTGTCCGCTGTGCTGGGCCGGGCTCACCGGTCCGGGAGGAGGAGAGCGTGAGGGAAGTAGGACGCGACAGCAGGCGGTTCGGCGCCGGCGGTGCAGCGGCGGTGCTGACGCTCGCCGCGCTCCTGGCGGGGTGCGGGGGCGGCAACGCCAAGGCGGCCGCCCCCACGACCACGACGACGACCACCACCACGACGACCACCACCACGACGACCGTGCCGGCTGGCACGGGTTCGTCGAGCGCCGCCACGGCCGCCATCCGCAAGGACTGGGTCGCCTTCTTCGACGCCGAGACCCCGACGGCGCAGCGGGTCGCCCTGCTGCAGCACGGGAGTGCCTTCCGGTCCGCCATCGCCGCCGACGCCGGCTCGCCGCTGGCGAAGGCGGCCAGTGCCCGGGTCGAGGCGGTGACCGTCGACTCCGCCACGAAGGCCACCGTCACCTACGACATCGTGGTCGCCAACCAACCCGCCCTGACCAACCAGAAGGGGACGGCCCTGCTGATCGGCGGCACCTGGAAGGTCGGGGACGCATCGTTCTGCAGCCTGCTCGGCCTGCAGGGCAAGCCTCCCGCCGCGTGCGGCACGGCGGCGTCGACGTCGGGCGCTGGGTGACCGACCGCCGCAGCGGCTCCCTGCGCGCCCGGATGCCGGGTCTCCGGGCCCCCGGCCGGCTCGGCCTGCCCCCGGCGGCCGCCGGAGAGGCCGGCGCCGCCGGAGCGGCGGGCGCCACCCGCCGCCGGCCACTGGCCCTGGCGATCCTGTGCTCGCTGCTGTTCCTCACCTTCCTCGACAACACGGTCGTGAGCGTGGCGCTGGCCGACATCCAGACCAGCCTCCACGCCGGGGTGGCCAGCCTGCAGTGGGTGGTCAACGGCTATGCCCTGGTCTTCGCCGGGGCCATGCTCGCCTGCGGCATGATCGCCGACGAGTTCGGGCGCAAGGTCGTGATGCTGTCGGGCGCCACCGTCTTCTGCGCCGGGTCGGTGCTGTGCGCCCTCGCCCCCGACGTCGGCGTCCTCGTCGGCGGACGCGCCGTGATGGGGCTCGGGGCCGCCGCCAGCGAGCCGGGCACCCTCTCGATGCTGCGCCACCTCTACCCCGACCGGGGCCGGCGGGACCGGGCCATCGGCGTGTGGGCGGCCGTGTCCGGCGTGGCGCTGGCCGTGGGCCCGGTCGTCGGCGGCGTGCTCGTCGGGGCGTTCTCGTGGCGGGCCGTGTTCTGGTTCAACCTCGCCTTCGGCGCCGTCGTCGTCCTGGCCGCCCTCGCCGTCCTGCCCGAGAACGCCGATCCCGAGGCGAGGCGGGTCGACACCGCCGGTGCCCTCCTCGGGGCCGGCGCCCTGACCGCCGGGGTGTTCGCCGTCATCGACGGGGAGTCCGCCGGCTACGCCTCGGCGGGCGTCGTCGTCCTCTTCGCCGTCGCCGCCATCGGGCTGGCGGCGTTCGTCTGGCGGGAGCAGCGCGCCGCCCACCCCCTGCTCGACCTGCGCTACCTGCGGCGCCCGGCCTTCTCCTCCGCCAACGTGGCCGCCTTCTGCACCTACTTCGCGACCTTCGCCGTCTTCTTCTTCACCGCCCTCTATCTCGACGAGGTCGTCGGCGACAGCGCCTTCCAGATCGCCGGCACGTTCCTGCCGATGGCGATCCTGCTCGTGGTGGCGGCGGTGGTGGCCGGTCGGCTGACGCTGCGGGTGCCCACCGGCCGCCTGGTCGGTGCCGGCTGCCTGCTGTTCGCCGCCGGCCTGCTGGGCACGGCGGCGGTGCTGTCGCCCGATCCCAGCGAAGCCGCCCTCACCGTGGCGCTGTCCGTCGCCGGGGCCGGCATCGGCCTCACCGTCGTCCCGATCACCGGCTCGGCCCTGGGCGCGGTCCCCGCCGCCCGCTCGGGCATGGCCGCCTCGGCGGCGAACACCAGCCGGGAGGTCGGCGCGGTGACCGGCGTCGCCGTGCTCGGCGCGCTCGTCAACGGCGAGCTGCAGAGCCACCTCGGCGCCCGCCTCCGGGCCCTCGGGCTGCCCCCCGACCTCCAGTCGCTCGTGATCCGCGGGGTCGAGTCCGGGGGGCTGCCGTCCAACGGCCACACCACCGGGGCGGGCGGCGCCGCCGGAGCGGGCCACGCCGGCGAGGTCCACGAGGTGATCGCCGCCGCCTGGGCGGCGTTCGGCAGCGGGCTGGAGGTCGCGCTGGTCGTCTCCGCCGCCCTGGTGCTGCTGGCGGGCGCCCTCGCCGCCTTCACGCTGCGGGGTCGGCCGACGGCCGACCTGGACTGACCCGTCGGCCGGGGGGCGACCTGCCGGCCGCGCACCGGCCCGGAATGACCGCCGGCTCGGCCCGCACCGTGCCGTAGAGTCGGAAACGGTGTCCCCGGCCATCCCGCTCGCGGTGGCCGCCGGGCTGTGCACGGCGGCTTCGACGACCTGTCAACGGGCGGGCGCGCTTCGCGCCCCCGACGACGGGCAGATCGACGCGGGGCTGCTCCTGCGCCTCGTGCGCCAGCCGATCTGGCTGCTCGGGGTGGTGAGCATGGTGCTCGGCTTCGTGCTCCAGGCGACCGCCCTCCACTTCGGCTCCCTCGCCATGGTCCAGCCGATCCTCGCGTCGGAGCTGCTGTTCGTCTTCGCCTACCTGGCGCTCGCCAACCCCCACCTCGTCCGCCGGCGGGACGGGCTCTCCGCCGTGGGCATGGCGGTGGGGTTGGGGGCGGTGCTGTTCACGGCCGACCCGTCCGGCGGGCGGGCGGTGGCGCCGGGCGCACGCTGGGCGCTCGCCGGGGTCGTCGGTGCCGCCGTGGTCGGGGCCCTGCTGCTCGCCGCCCGCAGCCAGGGCGGCGAAGGCGGGCGGGCACCGGCAGCGGCCCGCCGTGCCGCCCTGCTCGGCGCGGCGGCGGGCGTCTGTTGGGGGCTCCTCGCCGGGGTGATCAAGCAGCTCGGCAGCGTCGTGGCCCGGGGCGGCGTGGTCGCCCTGCTCACGTCGTGGCCGGCCTACGCCCTCGTCCTCGTGGGCCTGGCGTCGATGACGCTGGCCACCAACGCCCTGCGGGCCGGGCCCCTCGCCGCCTCCCAGCCGGGGTTCACGATCGTCGACCCGCTGATCGCCGCCACCGTCGGCGTCCTGCTCTTCGGGGAGCGCCTGCAGACCGGCGCCGGCGACCTGGCCATCGAGATCGCCGCCCTGGCCGTGCTCGGGCTCGGGGCGTGGGGCCTGAGCCGCAGCGCCCTGGTCGGCGGCGGCGACCCGGCCGTCCCGCACCCGCTGGCCGGGCCGGAAGCCGCCGGCTCCGGCGCGGCGCGCTGCGAGCTCTAGCGGCCGCGCTGCCGCCCCGCTAGCCCGGACCCCGCGAGCCCTGGCCGCCGGAGCACTAGCGGCCGCGTCGCAGGGCGCCGCGAGCCATGGTCAGGCCGACGTCCATGTACAGCCCCATCCCCTTGTGGGCGTCGTCGAGGACGTCCTCGAGGGCGCCGACGAAGCGGTCGACCTCCTCCTCGCCGGCGATCAGCGGCGGCAGCAGCTTCACGATGTTGACGCCGTCGGCGGCGACCTGCGTCAGCACGCGGTGCCGGTCGAACAGGGGCACCACCACCAGCTGCGAGAACATCCCGGCGCGGACCCGCTCCAGGGCGTCCCAGCGCAACCGGAGGCCACGGGAGGCGGGCCGGCCGAACTGCAGGCCGACCATCAGCCCCTTGCCGCGGACCTCGTGCAGCAGCTCGTAGCGGTCGACGAGCGGCTGCAGCGCCTTGACCAGCAGATCGCCGGTGCGCCGCGCCCGGTCGACGATGTCCTCGTCGTCGAACACCTGCAGGGTGGCCAGGCCGGCGACCATGGCCAGGGCGTTGCTCCCGAAGGTGGAGGAGTGCACCAGGGCGGCGTCCAGCGAACGGTAGACCCTGTCCCACACCGCCTCGGTCGTGAGCACCGCCCCGACCGGGACGTAGCCACCCGAGAGGGCCTTCGACACCGTGATGATGTCGGGTCGCAGCGCCCAGTGGTCGTGGCAGAAGAAGCGGCCGGTGCGGCCCAGGCCCGTCTGGACCTCGTCGGCCACCACCAGCGTGCCGTGCCGGCGGCAGGCGGCCTCGGCCTCGACCCAGTACTCGTCGGGGGCCTCGTAGACGCCCTTGCCCTGGATGGGCTCGAAGACGAAGGCGGCCACGTCGCCGGCGGCCAGTTCCCGCTCCAGGGCGTCGAGGTCCCCGAGGGGGACCGGGTCGCACCCCGGCAGCAGCGGTCCGAAGCCGTTGCGGAACTCCTTACCGCCGTTGAGGGCGAGCGATCCCGTCGACAGCCCGTGGTAGGCGTGGTCGCAGTAGAGGATCCGGGTGCGGCCGGTCGCCCGTCGGGCGAACTTGATCGCCCCTTCCACCGCCTCGGTGCCCGAGTTGCAGAAGAACACCCGGCGGATGCCGGCGTGGCTCCGCTTCACCAGCGCCTCGCCCAGGAGGCCGGGCAGCAGGGAGCAGTCCATCTGCACGAGGTTCGGCAGATCCGCCTCGAGGGCGTCGTGGAGGGCCTGCTTCACCACCGGATGGGACCGGCCGAGGGCGTAGACCCCGAAGCCGGCGAGGAAGTCGAGGTAGTCGCGGCCCTCGTCGTCGTAGAGGTAGCAGCCGGCGCCGGAGGTGTAGTTGCGGTCGAACCCGATGGTCCGCAGGACCTGCGCCAGCTTGCCGTTGAGGTGCTCGTCGTGGAGGTGCTCGCGGTCACCTGCCCGTTCCTCGAGCAATCCGCCCAGGTCGAAAGCCACCGTCACCCCTCACCCCGGATGCTCGACGGGACCCTCCCGTCGACCAGGGAAATCTAGCGATGCCGGTCGTCGCGGCGGCGCCACGCCGCCCCCCTCAGCAGTGCGAGCCCTCCCGGCCGCCGCCGAGAGCCTCCCACGCCTCCTCGAAGCGCTGGAAGGACACGCCCCCGGGGAGGGCGCCCAGCGCCTCGAGCAGCTCGGGTGGGGCGTGCTCCTCGCCGGCGGCGGCGAGGAGGCGCTCGCGGGTCCCGGGGAAGGCGGACGGCCGCAGCACCGCCGCCAGGCCGGGGCGGCGGCGGGCGGCGGGCGGCGGGCGGCGGGCGGCGGGTAGCCTCCGCGAGGTGGACGACGCCGAGCGCAGCGACCCGGGCATCCCCGTCGTGTACTGGCGACCGGGCTGCTTCTTCTGCAACCGGCTGCTGCGGGCGTTCGACCGGGCGGGGGTCCGCTTCGAGCGGCGCAACATCTGGGAGGACGACGAGGCGCGGGCGTTCGTGCGGGCCCACAATCGCGGGGACGAGACTGTGCCGACGGTCGCCTTCGGCGGGGACGTGCAGACCAATCCCGATCCCCGGCGGTACGTGGCGCAGCTGGCCGGCGAGCGACCCGACCTCGTGGAGGCACCCGAGGAAGGACCGGGCGGCAGGCTGTCGAACCTGTTCCGTCGGTAGGGCCGCTGCAGGCGCCGGCGCCCGCCACGTGGCGGGCGGGCGCGACCCCGCAGCGCCGCCCCGGCCCTGCTTGCCCGCCCGGCGGCGGGGGTACGCTCGCCGGTACCCGAGTCCCTCATGCGCGTGCTCCTACTCCCCGCTCCCGCCCCCTCGTGCTTGGCCCGCCGCCCGGCGGGCGCAGCGCGCCGTCCCACGGGAACGGGCGATGGCTGAGCCGGGCCCGCCGCCGGAACAGGACACCGAGCGCACGTCGCCGGAGGAGCCCGGCGGCCCCGCCCCGGAGGCCGGCGCCTCTGCCCCGGAGTCCGGCGGCCCCCGGCCCGTCCCGGCCGGCTGGTGGGGGCCGCAGCCCGTGTGGGCCCCGCCCGGGGCGGACGCCCACCACGGACCCGACAGTGGCTGGGGCCCCCGACCGCCCTGGCAGGGCGGATCGCCGTGGGGGGGCGGGCCGGCGGGCGACGCCTGGCAGCCGCGCCCGCCCCGCCGGCCGGCGGTCGGCCTCGCCGTGGTCGCCGTCCTCGTCACCGTCGCCCTCCTCGCCGGGATCGGCGTCGGGCGGACCCTGCCCGGGTCGGCCGCCGCCCGGCCGGCGGCCGGCGCCGGCGCCCTCGGCGGGGCCGCCGGTGGCTCGGGAGGCAGCGGCACGACCGGCACGGGCACGACCGGCACGGGCACGACCGGCGCCGGCGCGACCGGCGCCGGCGCGGCCGTGGGCGGCGGAGCCGGCGGCAACCCGGCGGCGGCCGCCCGCCCCCCCAGCGCCGCCGTGGTGGCCGCCGCCGCCCACGACATCACGCCGTCGCTGGTCGACCTCGACACCGCCCTCAGCTACGAAGGGCTGCAGGCGGCCGGCACGGG
>DASSZM010000163.1:0-7984 GCA_035702855.1 Acidimicrobiales bacterium
GAGCGCCTCGGCCAGCTGCTCCCAGGCGAGCAGCGCGGCGGAGCGCGAGCCGCCGGGCACGGTCGCCATCCGGCTCCGCAACCGACGCGCGCGGCGTCGCCGCAGCCGTCGGGTGGCGCCGACGCCGCCGGCGACGAGCACGAGCAGCCCGCCGAGCCCGGCCGCCCCCGTCGGTCCCACCACCCCGACGGTGGCGCCGAAGGGTGCTCGCCCCCGGCGGGCCTGCCGGCGGGCGGAGCGCGTCGCCGCCGGGGCGCCGCTGGCGCCGGACCGCCGGGTCCCGGCGGTGGTGAGCGCCGGGGGGCCGCTCCCCCCGGCGGCCGTCCAGGGCGCCCCCGGGATGGCGAAGGCGGAGCGGCCGTTGCCCTTGGTCGGCTCGAAGGGGACCCACCCCACCTTCGGGAACCACACCTCGGGCCAGGTGTGCACGTCGGCGTCGGTGACCTCGTAGGTGTGGTGGCCGATGGGGGTGCCGGTCGTGAAGCCGACAGCCAAGCGGGTCGGCAGGCCGATGCTGCGGGCCAGGGCGGCGAAGGAGGCAGCGAACTGCTGGCAGTAGCCCGTGTGGGTCACGAACAGGAAGCCGGTCAGCGCCTCGACCCCCGACCCGTCGATCGGTGGGTGGAGGCTGTAGCGGAACTGGGGCCCGTGGAAGTACGCCTGCAGCGCCACCGCCTTGGCGACCTCGGTGTGGGCCCCGGCGGTGATCCGCCGGGCGAGGCGGCCGATCGAGCGGGGGAGGTCGGCCGGCAGCTGCAGCGACCGGGGAGGCGCCTGGTCCCGCTGCAGCGGCGGCAGGGCGGCCAGGTCGGCGGTGGTGAGGTGCAGCAGGGCGCGGCTCGAGGTGACGGTGTAGTGGAGTCCGTTGGAGGTGGAGCGGGGGGAGAGGATGCTGCCCGTGCGGGCGCTGTACTGGAGGTCGGGTGTCGCGCCGTGGATCGCCAGCGGGTCGAGGCCGGTGGGCAGCCACGGGCTCCCGAGGGACTGCACGGTGAACGTCTCCCGCTGCCGGCCGGGACCGGCTGCCCGGGTGCCGGGGAGCTGCGAGCCGATCCCGACGTAGGTGACCTTCCCCGGCGCCCACGTGGAGCCGCTGAACTCGTCGAGGGTCGTGAGCTGCCAGTAGGACGGGTCGGTGGTGCGGACCGTGAACAGGTCGGCGGGGGCGTTGTGGGGGGCGAGGCGGGTCGAGAGCCGCACGAGGGGATTGACCAGCACGCGGGGGCTCCTGCTGCCCGGGTGCCAGCCGAGGGGTCCGGTGCCGTTGGCGCCGGCGGTGGCCGCCGTCGCCATCCCGACGACCAGGGCCAGGGGCAGCACACCGGCGGTGGCGGCGGCGACGGGGCGCCACCCGCCGCGCCACCGCCCGCCCGGCGTGCCGCCGTCGTGCGGGGAGGCGGTGCCGGCCGGGGGGACGCCACCGGCGTCGAGGGGCCGGGTGCGGGCGGCCAGCAGGTAGGCGGCGACGGCGCCGACCTCGATGCCGACCGACAGGTCACGGCCCGGCCCGGTGCCGAACACGCTGGCGGCCACGTAGACGAGCAGCGCCGGCACCACGGCCCGGGCGCTCCCGGGCCGCCACCGCCGGAGCCGGCACGCCGCCAGCGCCGCCAGCCCCACGCCGAGCGCGCCGAGGAGGAGGAACGGCGGGCTCGGCGCCACCGGCGGCAGGGCGGCCTCGATGCGGGGGCCGGTCTCGGCGAGGGCACGGACGAGGGCGCGCCCCGTCGCCGGGGTGGGCACCCCGGCGACGGTGGTGCCCGGGAGCACGCCCCACACGACGAGCAGGGCGAGTGCCACCACGTCGGTCACCGCCGCCCAGGCGGCTCGCAGCCACCGCCCGGCGAGGGCGTCGACGAGGGGGACGCCCACGGCGGGGGCGAGGACCGCCGGGACCCAGCCGTCGCCGCTGAAGACCCGCCCGAAGGCGGAGGCGGAGACCCCGAGGACGAGGAGGAGCGCGGCGAGGTCGCGCGCGGGCGGGTGCGGGCGGGCGCGCCCGTGAGGCGTGGGGGGCATTGCGTCTCCTGGCGGGTGCCCGCCGCGCCCGGGGGCGGCGGCGGCGAGCGCCCTGTCGGCGTCGGGATCGGCATACCCAGCGTCCCCGGGGGCCCACACCCGGCGCGCCGGCGGGGTCAGTCGGCGGCGGCGGCCAGCGCCTCGAGCCTCCGGTGCAGGTCAGGGACCCACGCCTCGTGCTCCGGCTTCATGAGCACCGAACGCAGGATCGTCACCGGTCGGTCGGGGGCCGGCAGGTCCGAATGGCGGGCGGCGAAGGCGGCGGCATCGACGCGCAGCGTGCTCAGCCAGACGGGGTCGGGTCCCTGCATGCCGCGGGTGAGCATCCGCTCGGAGGCGGCGGTCACCGCCGCCGGGTCGGGGTGGCGGCCGCCGTGCGCCCCGCCTCCCTCCCCGCCGACGGGGAAGTAGGTGACGATGTCGAGCTCCGGCTCGACGTGCAGTCGCAGGCGTCGGCTCGTCCCGAGCCGGTCCCCGAGGGCGAGCGCGGCGCGCCGTCCCGCCGCCAGGATCGGGCCCAGCCCGGTCGCCGCCGTCAGGGGCAGGGCCCGCAGCGTCAGCCACAGGGCGGCGGCGGCGGCGCCGGCGCGGGAGCACTCGAGGCTGATCTCCCCGAGGTGCAGGTCGGCGGAGGTGAAGTAGGTGTACGGCGAGTCGTGGGCGTAGAGGCGGCCGACCCCGGCGTCGGCGAAGAGCACGGCCCCGCACCCGTAGGGCTGCAGCCCGTGCTTGTGGGGGTCGACGACGACCGAGTCGGCCCCGGCGATCGCCCGCAGGGCGGCGTCGACCGGCGGTGTCAGGGCGCCGGTGCCGGCCAGCAGCGTGAAGAAGCCGCCGTAGGCGGCGTCCACGTGGACCCGCACCCCGTAGCGCCCCCGGAGCTCCAGCGCCCCGCCGATGTCGTCGACGGCGCCGAGGCCGGTGGTGCCGGCGGTGACCACCAGGGTGCCGACGTCACCGCGCCGGCACTCGGCCTCGGCGGCGCCGAGATCGAGGTGCCCGACCGGGTCGGTGGGCACGGCGGTGGCGGGCACGCCGAGGACCTCGCACATCCTCCCGTGGGTGTAGTGGGCGTTGGTGCCGTGGAGGACGCGGTCGCCGGGACGCAGCTGCCGGGCGACCCAGAGCGCCTCGAGGTTGGCGATGGTGCCGCTCGAGGTGAGGTGGCCCAGGTGGCCCGCCGGCAGCCCGAACATCGCCGCCAGGTCGTCCACCACCTCCCGCTCCATGCCGGAGGTCGCCGGCCCGCCGTCGAGGGCGTGGTTGTTGGGGTTCACGAGCAGCGTGGCGAGGTAGGCGGCGGCCGCGACCGGGTGGGGCGGCTTGAGCATCTGCCCGGCGAAGCGGGGGTGGAAGAAGGGGTGGTTGCCCTGCATCCGGGTCTCGAACTCCTGCCAGGCCTGCTCCAGACGCTGGGGGTCGGGGTGCAGCGCCGGCGGGTCGGGGCGGGGGCCGAAGCCGGCCTCCCAACGGCGGACGAGGTCCAGCGCCCTGGCGATCAACGGCTCGAGGGCATGGCCGGCGTCGCCCGTGGGGTCTCCGGGGCCGGCGGGGCCGGCGGGGCGCTCGGCGGTCATGGGGGCGACGGTAGCGGTGGGCGGCCGGGGGTCTACGACGCCCCGGCGTTGAGCCGCGCGAAGGTGCCCTTCTGGGCCCGGTAGAGCCTGGGCAGCTCGGCCGACATCCGGTCGTAGACGGCCCGGTGGGCCGGGTCGGGGCCGAACACCCGGTCCACCGGGACGAGGTCCCGCACCTGGGCCAGGCGGACGGCGCCGAGGGCGGCGCCGGCCAGGAGGGCGGCGCCGCGCAGGTTGGCGGCGACCGGCTCGGCGACCCGCTCGATCCGCCGGTCGAGGACGTCGGCCAGGATCTGGGCCCACAGGTCGGACCGGGCGCCCCCGCCGATGAGGCGGATGGGCTCGAGGCGTCGCCCGCAGAACCGCTCGGCCGCGCCGAGCAGCCAGCGGGAGTTCATCGCCACCCCTTCGAGGACCGAGCGGGCGAGGTGGGACCGCTCGGTGGCGAGCGAGACGTTGTGGAACCCGGCGCGCGCCCGGCGGTCGCCGACGGGGGAGCGTTCCCCGGTGAGCCAGGGCGTGAAGAGGACGCCGCCGCTGCCGGCGGGGGCGGCGGCGGCCAACTCGACCAGGTCGGCGTACCCGTCGGAGGTGGTGACGACCCGGTCGCGCAGCCATTCCAGGCACCGGCCGGCGTTGTCCTGGTTGTCGACCAGCAGGTAGCGGTCCGGCGTCACGCCGGGCACGGTCGCCAGCTGGTGGAAGGGGTCGGTCTTCTTGCGGGGCACCGGGCAGCTGATCCAGGACGTGGTGCTGATCGCCAGGTGGGCTTCGTAGTCGCCGACGGCGCCGGCGCCCACGGCGGCCGAGTGCAGGTCGGGGGTACCCGCCACCACCGACGTGCCCGGCGGCAACCCGAGGTCGGCGGCGACGTCGGGGAGGACCGGGCCGATCACCGACGCCGTCGGGCGCAGCGGCGGGAGCTTGGCGGCGTCGACGCCGCTGCGCCGGACGAGGACCGGGTCGTAGGCGCACGTCCCGGGGCGGCGGGTGTCGAGCAGCCAGCTGGCGGTCATGGACGCCGGGCTGGCGGCCGCCACGCCGCAGAACCGCATCGACAGGTAGTCGACGGGCTCCAGGTACCAGCGGGCGGCCGCGGCGGTGGCCGGCCGGTCGTGGGCGAGGTGCAGCATGTGGCCGAGGGAGTCGTCGCCCTCCACCGACGGCGGGACGCCGTTGCGCCGCAGCCAGGCGGCGGCCGCCGGGAGCCGGTAGCCGGCGACGGGCCCGCCGTAGGCGCGCCGGGCGTGGGGGCGTCCCCGGGTGTCCATCCACATGACGCAGCCGGCGACGGGGTGGCCCCGCTCGTCCACGGGGACGGTGCTGGCCCACTGGCCGGTGACGCTGACGGCGTCGACCCGGCGTCCCGCCGGGTCGACCTCCCGCAGCGACCGGCGGGCGACGTCACGGATGACCTCCCACCACCCGGCGGCGTCCTGCTCGGCCCCGCCGTCCCCCAGCCAGGACGTCTCGACCGCCACGTGCTCCCAGCGCACGAGGCGGCCGTCGAGGGTGACGAGCCCGACCTTCGGTCCGCCGGTGCCGAGATCGACCGCCAGGCAGAGCCGGTCGTCGACCGGCGCCCCACCGTCCCCGCCAGCGGTCACGGCGCCGCCGGCTCGGGGGGCAGGCCGCTCTGGCGGTCGAGCAGGTCGGCCATCACCGCCTTGATGAAGGCGTCGGCCTCGTCGGTCATGCCCCCGGCCACGCCGCCGTAGATGGCCCCCGACTTCGGGGCCGACCCGGCGTGCTCCCGGGCGTGGGCGACGGCGTCGGCGAGGTCGGCCCGCCACGCCTCCACCACGCCCGGCTGGGTCTGGGGGCGGGTGACGGCCATGTGCAGGGCGTTGGGGTACTGCTGGCCGTTGAGCCGCCAGCCCCGGTCCCGGAGGAAGTCGTTGACGTGGTACACGTCGAACGCCTGCGAGGTGAAGCTGAACAAGAACGTCGGGTCCCCCAGCACCCGCAGCTCCTCGTGCGAGCGGACGGCGTCCTGCATGGCCGCCGCCACCGAGAAGATCTCGGCGGCGTAGCGGCGGTAGCCGGTCCGGCCGAGGCTGACCATCGAGGCCCACGTCGCCGCGAGCAGCCCCCCCGACCGGGAGCCCTCCATCCCCGGCGAGCAGTACTTCCCGCCGCTCCAGTCGGTCAGGTAGAAGTACTGGGCGTCGCGCAGCGCCTTGTCGGCGAACAGGACGGTGGACGTGCCCTTGAAGGCGTAGCCGTACTTGTGGGTGTCGGCGGAGATGCTGGTCACGCCGGGGACCCGGAAGTCGAACGGCGCCACGCCGTAGCCGAGCTCCTCCCCGAAGGGGAGGATGAAGCCACCGAGGCAGCCGTCGACGTGCAGCCCCACGCCGTGCTCGAGGGCGAGGGCGCCGAGCTCGGCGATCGGGTCGACGGTGCCGTAGCCGTAGTTGCAGGCCGAGCCGATGAGGGCGACGGTGGCGCCGTCGATGTGGTCGGCGACCCAGTCGAGGTCGACCTGGGTGGTGACGGGGTCGACCGGGGCCCGGCGCAGCTCGACACCGAAGAGGTGGCAGGCCTTGTCGAAGGCGGGGTGGGCGGTCTCGGGCTTGATGGCGTTGGGCCGGCGGGTGCCGAGGCGGTCGGCGGCGTGCTCCCGGTAGGCGAGGACGGCGTGGAGGATGCTGCCGGTGCCGCCGGTGGTGACGAGGCCCACCGCCCCCGGGCCGCCGTGGAACAGGTCGAGCGCCATCGCCACGATCTCACCCTCGAACTTGGTGGCGCTCGGGCACATGTCGCGCTGCAGGGCGTTGACGTGGGCGAAGCGCTCGAAGGCCTGGGCGAGGAAGGCGTAGTGGTCGTGGTCGCCGCAGTACATGGTGCCGGAGCACTTGCCGGTCTCCCAGAAGGCGTCCTCCTCGGCGGCCATGGCGGCGAGCTCGGCGAGCAGCTCCCCGCGGGGCCGCCCCTGCTCGGGCAGCCGGCGTTGCACGGGGAAGCGGCCGGCGTAGGGATAGTCGGTCATCGGGCGCAGCTCACAGCTCGCTGGCGGTCACCAGGCCTTCGAGGACCGCTTCCTCCACGCTGCGGGGCGCGAGGCAGTCGCCGATGCCGGCGGCGGGGACCCCGGCGGCGTGGAGCTCGTCGAGCAGGGCGGTCTCGGGCTCGTGCCCGCAGGCGAGCACGACGCCGGCGACGCCCTCGACCAGCACGGGCTCGTCGGTGAGGACGTGCTGGAGGTACACCGTGTCGTCGTCGGCGCCGTAGGGGCGGACGAGCGGCTCGACGGCGACGCCGGCCTGGTGGAGGGCGGCCAGCTGGGCGTCGCGCACGTACTGCTGCAGGCGGTCGGCGGCGTGGTAGCCGCGCACCGCCAGGGTGACCTTGCGGCCGGCGGCGGCGAGGAGGCGGGCCACGCCCACCCCCACCCAGTCGCCCCGCCAGTCGACGACGACCAGGCGGCCGCGGGGGCTGGCGTCGGGGTGGGCGAGGACCTCCCAGGCGTCGGCGACCCACGGCTCGCCGAGCACCTCGAGCGGCGGCCGGTACGGCCTGGCCCCGGTGGCGACGACGACGGCGTCGGCCCCCTCGGCGGCGACGAAGGCGGCGTCGACCCGGCAGTGGAAGCTCACCTTGACCTCGGCCCGCGTGACCTCCCGGTACAGGTTGTCGGCGGCGCCGCCGAACTCGTCGCGCCCGGGCAGCTGCTGGGCGAGGAGCACCTGGCCGCCGGGGCGGCCGGCGGCCTCGGCCAGATGGACGCGGTGGCCGCGCTCGGCCGCCACGGCGGCGGCCTTCATGCCGGCCGGGCCGGCGCCGACGACCAGCACCCGCTTCGGGCCGGCGGCCGGCACCCGGCGACCGTAGCGGCGTTCCCGCCCGGTCTCGGGATGCTGGATGCACGAGATCGGGTAGCCGAGGTGGAAGTGGCCGATGCAGGCCTGGTTGCAGGCCACGCACGCCCGGATCTCGTCCAGCCGGCCCTCCCGGGCCTTGCGCGGCAGCTCGGGGTCGCAGATCAGCGCGCGGGTCATGCCGCAGGCGTCCGCGAACCCCTCCGCCAGCGCGCGTTCGGCCTCCTGCGGCTGGTTGATCCGCCCGCCCACCAGCACCGGGATCGAGACGAGCTTGCGCACGCTCGCGCTGAGCGGCGTCGTGTACGAGTGGGCGACCGCCATCGGCGGGACGATGTGCACCGACCCCTGCAAGGTCGCGGACGAGCCGGCCGTGACGTTCAGATAGTCGAGGCCGCCCTGCGCGTCCAGCGCCATGCAGGCGGCGGCCACCTCGTCGGGCCGCAGCCCGTCGTGACCCATCTCGTCCGCCGAGATGCGCAGCCCGACCGCGATCTCCCAGCCAACGGCTGACCGCACGGAGCCGATCACCTCGCGCAGGAACCGCAGGCGGTTCTCGTCGCCGCC
>DASSZM010000019.1:0-7291 GCA_035702855.1 Acidimicrobiales bacterium
CCGCGCTCGTAGGTGCCCGAGGCGGCCACGGCTGCGCCGGCGGGGATCTCGACGACGCCGGCCAGGGCGTCGGGGCGCCAGGGGTGGCGGACCCCGACCCGCCAGCCCGGTGAGCCGTCGGGGCCGGCGCCGGGGAGGGTGGCCACGTCCCCGCCGCCGTTGACGAGGCCGGCGGTCACGCCCGCCGCCCCGAGCAGGGCGCACGCCTGGGCCGTGGCCCAGCCCTTCACCATCCCGGTGGGGTCGACGCCGCCCGGCGCCGCCCACGGGTCGAACCACCCCGCCGACAGCTCCCGCAGCTCCCGGCACCGGTCGAGGACGGCGGCGACGTCGGGCCGGTCCTCCTCGCGCAGCTCACCGCGGCGGATCCGGCTCAGGGGACTGTCGGGTTTCCAGGTGCTGAAGACCTCGTCGACGGCCGCCAGGCGGGCGGCGGCGGCGGCGAGGGCGGCGTCCACGCCGGCCCCGGGCGGGGTCCAGGTGAAGGAGAAGACCGTGCCCATGGACTCGACCGTGCGGGACCGCACGGGCGTCGTCGTCACGCGTGGAGCGTGTCGAGGGCCGCCTGCACCGACTGGGCGTAGGCCTCGCTCGTGTAGGTGGCGCCGGCGATGGCCTGGATCCGGGCGCTCTTCGCCTGCAGCACCTCGTGCTGCAGCATCGGGATCACCTGCTGCGCGAGCTGCTGGGAGTACGAGTCGGCGGTCGCCAGGGTGACGAGCTTGACGTTGGTGATGCTCGACCCCTTGACGGTGACCTTGACGGCCAGCTGTCCATAGCCGTAGGGGATGGTCTTGCCCGTTGCGCTGCGGGTGCCGCCGGCGGGGGGGGTCGTCGAGCTGCCGCCGCCGGACGTCGATCCCGAGGCGGGGGTGCTGGTGGCCGGTGGGGCCGAGGTCGACGACGAGCCGGAGGCCGGAGCCGAGACGATGGTCGCCGGCTTCTTGGTGTGGAAGGCGAGGACTCCGCCGACACCGGCGAGGGTGGCGACGATGACGATGGGACTGCGGCGCATGGTCGGATTCCTTCGGTTCAGAGGGCGTACGCCTCGTGGTGGACGGCCTCGTCGGGGACGCCCATCCGGCGGACGGTGGCGGCCACGTCGGCCACGAAGTCCTCGGGCCCGGAGACGTACACGTCCTGCTCGACGATGTCGGGCACGAGTTGTCGGAGCCGGCGGCCGTCGATGACGTGGGCGCGCCGGGAGCCGTACAGCTCGTGGAGCACGCCCTGCTGCGCCTCGACCAGCCCGGCGATCTCGGCGCGCAGCGGCATGGTCTCGGCCGACGGTGCCCGCAGGATGACCGTCGGCTGGGTCCCGGCGGGCAGCTCCTCGAGCAGCGGGCGGAGCGAGGTGACCCCGACGCCGGCGGCGATCAGCGTGACGCGGTGGCGGCGGCGGGAGGCGGCCGTGAAGACCCCGTAGGGGCCCTCGAAGGCCACCCGGGTGCCCCGGCGGAGGCGGGCGATGGCGCGGGAGTGGTCGCCGAGGCCGCGGACGGTGATGCGCAGGTAGCCGCGCTGCGGCAGGCCGGAGACGGTGTAGGGGTGCGCCTGCCACCACAGCCCGCGGGTGAGGAAGCGCCACTCGGCGAACTGGCCGCCCTCCAGCGGGAGGCGGTCGAGGTCGCGGCCCTTCAGGATGATCGAGGCGACGTCGGGGGCCTCTCGACGCACCTCCCACACCACCAGGTTGTGGCGGACCGACCGGGCGATCGGGACCCCGAAGCGGAACACCAGGACGCTGCCCGCCGTCGCCGCCCACACCACGCACCAGACGATCTTGGTGACGGGGTGGTTGACGAAGTCGGGGCCGAGCACCAGGGCGTGGGCGAACGCCAGGGTGAGGGCGAGGTACAGGTAGAGGTGGATCACCCACCACGTCTCCCGCTTCACCCGCCGGCGGACCGCCCGGACCGACGCGAAGCCGGCCATCAGCATCAGCCCGAGGCCGACGAAGGCGGCCAGCATGTAGGCGTACCCGTTGATCAGGGCACCGACCTCGCTCAGGACGCCGGTGCGGGCCGCCTGGGCGTAGCCGATGATGAGGACCACGGCGTGGATCGTGAGCAGCGTGATCGGCCACGGGCCGAGGCGCCGGTGCCAGCGCAGCAGGCCGTCGAAGCCGAGGGCGGACTCGACGAAGGGGAGCCGGCTGGCGAGGAGCACCATCAGCATCGCCAGGTAGGTCCCGACCAGGCCGGTCAGGCTGCCGATGAAGATGGCCGGCCCGCCCCGGAGCCGCCAGGCGCCGGCGGTCTCGTCGCTGAAGGCGAGGGCGACGACGATGCCGAGCCCGAGGGCGGCGACGCCGAGGGCGATGGTCGGCGCCTCCCGCCGGAGCGGGGGGACGGTGGGGGGCGGGGGGCCGAGCGTCGAGGGGACGCGCCGGCGGGTCGCAGCGACGGACACCGGGCGAGTATCGCCACGGCGCGAGGTCAAGGGGCGCTGTGCCACGGTCTTCTCAGGAAGATCCTGTGTCCCTGGCGTCCCGCTAACCGAGCGGGGAGGAGCCGCTGGTGGCGGCGGTCACCGGGGTGGGGGTGCGGACCTCGACGAAGTCCCGGTTCTCGAGGGTCGGGCCGAGGTACCGGGTCGACGGGCGTTGCTGCTGCGGGTAGATCGCCGCCGAGCTCACCTGGTAGGGGTTGGACGGGTTGGGGTGCCCGAAGAAGTTGAAGGTGACCCATTCGGGGTTGATGTCGAGCGTCATCGCCCGGATCGCCCCGGCCCGCTGCAGCGACTCGGCGAGCGTGCGGGCCGTCAGGTAGGGGCCGGCGACGTAGACGAGGGCGCCGTCCTTGGTGATCCCGAGGCCGCTTCGGGCGACGACGGTGCTGGCGCCGAGGGTGGCCCCCCAGACCGAGACGTCGTTGTAGGTGGCGGTGGGCGACACGACCCCGTGATCGACCATCGGGACCAGGTTCTGCAGGACCGAGACGACGTTGGGGGTCATCTTCACCTCGGTGCCCCAGGCGCCGATGTTGACGTGCCCGTTCTTGTAGATCACGAAGCTGGCCGCCCCCTTGCGCAGCGGGATGGCGGTCCGGCCGTTGAGATAGAAGCCGCCGTGGGCGTCGGCGAAGCGGAAGCCCCCGTTGAAGGCGGCGGCGATCGTCGGCAGCTCCGCGTGGGTGATGTAGGGCGGGTGCGGCCAGGTGCCGCCGGGCTCGCCCTGGCCGGGGATGAGCGAGAGCTTCATGAGCTTCGGGTCGATCCACACGGCGGTGGTGAGCTCGCTGGTGTAGACGGTGTCCGCCCGGAACTGCGACTCGTACATCCCCGGGTAGCCGTCGACGGTCGGCCCCACCGGCTTCCACTGGCCCTCACCGGGCAGGGCCGGGTGGACGACCAGCGGCACCGGGCTCGGCGCCGGGAGGTGGGCGACCACCGTCTTGGCGGTGTGGCCCGAGGACGTGGACGGCCCGGCGGAGCCCCCGGTGGCGGGGAGGGCGTTGAGGTGCTTGGGGCGTCCACCCTTGGGCGGCTTCTCGAAGTTGTAGAGGACGCGCTCGGCGTTGTTGGTGATGAACGCCATGTCGTGGCCGCGCATCCAGTCGGCGACCTTCGCCGCGTACGACTGGTTGCCGGGGGTGGTGGCGGCGCCGATGAGCGCCCAGGAGGCGACGACGAGCACCAGTGTCGGGATGACCAGCAGGATGCGGGGCAGGCGCCGCCGTCGCTGGTTGCGGTGGGTCGGCCGGGTCGGCGGTCGCCGCTCGACGTAGCGGCTCGGGAGCACGCCGTTGTCGGAGCGGGGGCGGTCCGGCCGTCGGGGGGTCGGCGGAGCGTTCCTCACGGCGCGATCTTCACACTCCCTCAGCAGTTGTGCCCCAGCGTACGGTGAAGGGATGGTGAAGCCGTCGCGCCCCGTGGGCGGGTTGTACGGGTGCCGGGGGCGCAACCGGTAGCGTCGAGCCACGATGGCTAGGGCGTTTGCACCCCCCACCGCGAGCGGCGGCGACGGCACGGGCGGTCCCCGGATGTCGCGGATCCGGGCGCTGGTCGCCGCTGCCCGCCCCCGGCAGTGGACCAAGAACGTCCTGGTGTTCGCGGCGCCCTGCGCCGCCGGGGTGCTCGACCACGCTTCCCCCGTCCTGCGGGCGCTGGCGGCGTTCGCGCTGTTCTGCGTGGTCGCCAGCGGCAGCTACTTCGTCAACGACGCCCTCGACGCCGAGGCCGACCGGGCCCATCCCGTCAAGCGCCTCCGGCCGGTCGCCTCGGGTGCCATCCCGGTGCCCGCCGCCATCGCCGTCGGCGCCGCGCTGGAGGCGGTCGGTGTGGTGCTCGCCGCCCTGATCGACTGGCAGCTGGCGGTCACCATGCTCGTCTACGTCGCCGTGCAGATCGCCTACAACATCTGGCTCAAGCACCTCCCGGTGTGGGACCTGGTGTGCGTCGCGAGCGGCTTCGTGCTGCGGGCGATCGCCGGCGGGGTGGCGGTCGCCGTGCCCGTGTCGCAGTGGTTCCTGATCGTGGCCACCTTCGGCAGCCTGCTGATGGTCACCGGCAAGCGCCTCGCCGAGCTGCTCGAGCTCGGCGACGGCGGGGGCGCGCACCGGCGCACCCTGAGCGAGTACACCGCCACGTTCCTGCAGACCATCCTCGCCATCTCCGCCGGCGGCGCCATGATCGGCTACGCCCTGTGGGCGTTCGACCTGCGGACGGCCCTGCGCCACCACAGCGCCCCGATCTGGTTCGAGCTGTCGATCGTGCCGGTGCTGATCGCCCTCCTGCGCTACACGTTCCTCGTCGAGCAGGGCCAGGGCGCCCGCCCCGAGCGGCTGGTGCTCGGGGACCGTTCCCTCCAGCTGCTCGGGCTGGCCTGGGTCGTGCTGCTCGGGATCGGCGTGTATGGCCGCTGACGGCGCCGCCCTGCTGACCGGCTGGGGCCGCGCCGCGCCGAGCCGCTCCGTGCTGGCCCGTCCGGTCTCGCGGGAGCAGGCGGCCGACCTGGTCGCCGGGGCCGGCGGCCGGGGCCTGGTGGCGCGCGGGCTCGGGCGCAGCTACGGCGACGCCGCCCAGTGCGCCGGCGGCACGGTCCTCGACACCACCGGCCTCGACCGGGTGCTGGCCGTCGACGTCGAGGCGTGCACCGCCCGGGTCGAGGCGGGCGTCAGCCTCGAGCACCTGATGCGCACGCTCGTGCCGCTGGGGCTGTGGCCGAAGGTGACGCCCGGGACCCGCCAGGTCACCGTCGGCGGCGCCATCGCCTCCGACATCCACGGCAAGAACCACCACCGTGACGGCTCGTTCGTCGCCAACGTCACCGGGATGACGCTCGCCACCCCGGCGTGCGGGCCGGTGACCATCGGGCCCGAGTCGCGGGGCGAGCTGTTCTGGGCGACCGCCGGCGGCATGGGCCTGACCGGGGTCGTGCTCGACGCCACGGTGCGGCTCCTGCCGATCGAGACGTCGTTCATCCGCGTCGACACCGAGCGCCTGGAGGACCTCGACGCCCTCATGGCCCGGATGCTCGAGGCCGACGCCGCCCACCGCTACTCGGTGGCCTGGGTCGACTGCCTCGCCCGCGGCCGCCACCTCGGGCGGTCGGTGCTCGACCTCGGGGATCACGCCACCCGCGACGACCTGCCGGCCCGCCGGCGCACCGAGCCGCTGCGCTTCGCCGCCGCCACCCGCCTCGACGCTCCGGCGGTGCCCGGCGGGCTGCTCAACCGGTGGAGCGTGGGGGCGTTCAACGAGCTGTGGTACCGCAAGGCGCCGCGCCGCAGGCTCGGGCACCTGGTGCCGGCCGCCGCCTACTTCCACCCCCTCGACGCCGTGGGCTCCTGGAACCGGCTGTACGGTCCCCGGGGCTTCGTCCAGTACCAGCTGGCGGTCCCCGACGGCGCCGAGGACGTCGTCCGCCTCGCCGTCGAGCGCTTCAGTGCCGCCCGGGTCGCCTCGTTCCTCGCCGTGCTGAAGCGGTTCGGGGCGGCCAACCCGGGGCCCCTGTCGTTCCCGGCCGAGGGGTGGACCCTGGCACTCGATCTCCCCGCCTCGTCGCGAGGCCTTTCCCCGCTCCTCGACGAGCTCGACGAGCGCGTCGCCGCCTCTGGAGGCCGTGTGTACCTCAGCAAGGATTCCCGCCTGCGTCCCGACCTGCTCGCCGCCATGTACCCCCGGCTGGCCGAGTGGCGCCGGGTGCGTGACGGCGTCGACCCGCAGCGGCGCCTGTCGTCGGACCTGGCCCGCCGCCTCGACCTCCTCGGGCCGGAGGCGTCGTGAGGGACGCCCTCGGCTCCGTGCAGTCGGTGCTGGTCCTCGGCGGCGCCTCCGAGATCGGCGTGGCGGTCGCCTCGGCGCTCGCCGCGCCCCGCCGGGCGGCGGTCGTGCTCGCCGGCCGGGACCCTGCCGCCCTCGACGCCGCCGCCACCACCGTGCGCTCCGCCGGTGCCGGGCGGGTCGAGACCCTCCCCTTCGACGCCCTCGACCCCGCCGGGCACGACGCCGCGCTCGACCGGGCCGGTGAGCTCGTCGGGGACCTCGACGTGGTCGTCCTCGCCTTCGGCGTGCTCGGCGACCAGGCCCGCGACGAGCAGGGAGGGGGCGGCGCCGTCACCGTCGCCGCCACCAACTACGTGGGGGTCGTCTCGGCCGGTCTGGCCGCCGCCCGCCACCTGCGGGCCCAGGGCCACGGGACGATCGTGCTGCTGTCGTCGGTCGCGGGGGAGCGGGTCCGCAAGGCCAACTTCGTCTACGGCTCCTCCAAGGCGGGCGCCGACGGGTTCGCCCTGGGCCTGGGCGACAGCCTCGCCGGCTCGGGGGTGCGGGTCGTGGTCGTGCGCCCCGGCTTCGTCGTCGGCCGGATGACCGCCGGCCGGAAGGCGGCACCGCTGGCGACGACGCCGGAGGCCGTGGGTGCGGCCACCGCCGTCGCCGTCGCCCGCGGACGCGAGCTGGTGTGGGTGCCGGGCACCCTGCGGTGGGTGTTCGCCGCCCTGCGCCACGTCCCGCGGCCGGTCTGGCGGCGCCTGCCCCTCGGGGACTGACCCCGACCGGTCAGGCGGCGGCCCGGCTGGCGCCACGGCGCGCCGCCCGCACCTCGGCGAGGAGATCGGTGATCTCCGCTACGGGGCCGCCCCCAGCGTCGCCGGCGCCGTCCGGATCGGGCGCCCAGGCGGCGGCGTCGGCGGCGCGGGCGGCGGCCAGCAGGCGGGAGGCGAGGTCGGGTCCGGCCCCGAGACGGCGGGCGGCGCGGCGGGCGAGGCCGGGGGCGCTCTCGGCCGCGTCTGGCTCGATGCCGAGCTGGGCGAGCGCCTCGGCCAGCTGCTCCCAGGCGAGCAGCGCG
>DASSZM010000091.1:0-18750 GCA_035702855.1 Acidimicrobiales bacterium
CACCCTCCCCGGCGCCGGCCCCGACGGCTCACCGGGCTGGCGGGTCGGGGTCCGCCACCCCTGGCGCCCCGACGCCCTGGCCGGCGTCGTCGAGATCCCCGCCGGCGCAGCCGTGGCCGCCTCGGGCACCTACGAGCGCGGCGACCACTTCTGGGTCCCGGGCGGCGGCCCGGTCGCGGTGCGCGCCACGACGGTCATCGGACCCGACCTCGCGACCGCCGATGCCTTCGCCACCGCCCTGGCCGTGGGTGGGCAGGACTTTCTCCGCCTCCTCGACGCCATGGACGGTTGGTCGGGCTGGCTGGTGACCCCCGATGGCGTCGAGCACGAGACGTCCGGGTTCCCGTGGGCGCGTTGAGGCGGCGGCTGGCGGCGGCGGCCGCCCTGGCGCTGCTCGCCGCCGGCTGCGGCTCCGCCACCCACCCCACCAGCGCCGCCTCCGGCGCCGCCGGGTCCAGCCCCGCCACGGGCGCGCACTCGACGTCGGGCTCGGGCGCCGGGTCGACGTCCACCAGCACCGTGCCCCGG
Organism: Acidimicrobiales bacterium; assembly: GCA_035702855.1. Taxonomy (GTDB): domain Bacteria; phylum Actinomycetota; class Acidimicrobiia; order Acidimicrobiales; family Palsa-688; genus JAKAQB01. The sequence goes on from DASSZM010000091.1 coordinate 529, forward strand.
ACGACCACGACGACCCTCCCCGTCCCCCAGCCCGGCTGGACGCCGGTCACCGAGACCTCCAAGGCGATCCTCACCGACACCCGCACCGTCCACCTCCCCGACGGCGCCTCGGTGACGCTCGTCCGCTTCCACGCCGGCACCTACCGCCTGGACTTCCACCTCGGCAGCTCCGACCCCCCCGGGGCGTCCACGGCAGCCACCGCCCTCGACGGTGACGCCGTCAGCGTGGCGGAGCGGCCGCACCTGATCGCGGCGTTCAACGGGGGCTTCAAGACCGACACCGGCTCGGGCGGCGTCGAGGCCGACGGGCACGTCTTCGTCCCGCTCGTGACCGGCGACGCCAGCCTGGTCGTCGACGCCAACGGCGCCGCCCGGGTCGGGGTGTGGGGCCAGGGCCTCCCCGCCCCCGGCGAGCACGTCGTCAGCGTCCGCCAGAACCTCACCCCGCTCATCAGCAACGGGGCACTGAGCCCCCAGATCGGCAACGTGGCGGCCTGGGGTGCCGAGCTGTACGGCGTGACCAACACCGCCCGCAGCGCCATCGGCACCGACCCCTCCGGCAACCTCGTCTACGCGGCGTCGATGGGCGCCCTCCCGGTCGACCTGGCCACCGCCCTGAGCGACGCCGGGGTCACCAACGCCATGGAGCTCGACATCAACCCCTACTGGATCCAGGGGGACGTCGCCGCCCACCCCGGCGGCCCGCTCCAGGCGGCGATCCCCGGCCAGCAGCGGCCCGCCGACACCTACCTCGCCGGCTGGACCCGGGACTTCTTCGCCGTCCTGGCCCGTTGACGCCACGGTGCGCGACGGCGGGGGCGCCGCCTGCAAGAGTCTCGGGATGACCACCGACCGGATGCTCACCCGCCAGGCGGCGGGTGAGCGGGCCCGTCGCCGGCGCCTACGGCGCCGCCGACGCACCTTCACCGTGGCCACGCTGCTGCTCGTGGTGATCGTCGTGCTCGTCGCCCGCTCGCTGGGCTCGACACCCAAGTCCTCCCGGCAGGCCGGCACCGGCCCGACCCGGGGCTCCGGCACGTCGGCCGCCTCCAACGCCACCACCGCACCCAAGGGACCGGCGCCGATCCCGTCGATCGAGGCCGGCGTCGAGTCCTGGGCCCTGCCGTCGGCGATCTCCCGCTCCTCGGTCGTCGCCCAGGGCTCCAACCTGCTCGTCGCCGGCGGGCTGACCCCGGCGGGCACGTCCACCCCCACCGTGCAGTCCATCGACCCCGCCACGGGGTCGGTCACCACCGCCGGCTCGCTCGCCGACGGGACCCACGACGCCGCGGCGGCGACGATCGGCGGGCAGCTGTGGGTCTTCGGCGGCGGCAACCCCAACACCTTCGGGACGATCCAGCGCTTCGCCGCCGGCGGCCCGGGCGCCGTCGCCGGCAGCCTCCCCCAGCCCCGGTCCGACCTGGCCGCCGCCACCGTCACCACCGGCGGGGGCAGCACCACCTACCTGCTCGGCGGCTACACCGGCAGCCAGTACCTGTCCCAGGTGCTGGCCACGACCGACGGCACCCACTTCCGCACCGTCGCCCACCTGCCGGTCCCGGTCCGCTACGCCGCCACCGCCGCCTTCCGCGGGCGCATCTACCTCTTCGGCGGGGAGACGTTCTCCTCCAACGGCTCCACCACCGTCACCGACGACATCCAGGAGGTCGACCCGGCCGCCAACAGCGCCAGGATCGTCGGTCACCTCCACAACGCCTTCTACGGGGCCGCAGCCTTCCCGATCGGGCGGGCCCTCTACCTCGCCGGCGGCCAGATCCCGGGGGGGCCCACGCTCACCGGCATCACCGCCTACGTGCCGTCGAGCGGGAAGTTGCTCCAGGCCGGCCTGCTCCCCCAGGCGGTCGCCTTCGGCGGGTACACGACGGTCGGCTCCGGCTCGTCGGCCATCGGCTACATCGTCGGGGGGGAGGTGACCTCCCAGACCGGCCGCAACGCCGCCGGCGTCGCCTCCGGGCAGCTGTCGACGGTGATCTCGCTGCGGCCGAGCCCCTACGGCGGCCCGGCCGGCACCACCGCCGCCGGGATGCCCTACCGCGGCACGCTGCTCATCGCCGACCGCGGCAACGACCGGCTCGTCGCCATCACCCCCACCCGGCGGCGGATCTGGGTGTACCCGTCCCCGTCGATGCCCTCGCCCAACGGGGGGTTCTACTTCCCCGACGACGCCTTCTTCATCCGGCACGGCACCGCCATCATCTCCAACCAGGAGAACAACGACACGATCGTCGAGATCGGCTACCCCTCCGGCAAGATCCTGTGGGAGTACGGCCACCCGAAGGTGCCGGGGAGCCTGCCCGGCTACCTGTTCCAACCCGACGACGCCTATCTCGAGCGCTCCGGGATCGTCACCGTCGCCGACGCCTCCAACAACCGGATCCTGTTCATCAACCCGACCACCAAGACCGTCGTCGGCCAGATCGGCAACGGCACCGACGCCCACGTGCCGGGGGTGTCGATCGCCTACCCCAACGGCGACACACCGCTCGCCAACGGCGACGTGCTCGTCTCGGAGATCAACGGCTCGTACGTCGACGAGTACACCCCCACCGCCAAGTTGGTCTGGTCGGTGCAGATGAAGAGCGTCAACTACCCGTCCGACCCCCAGCAGCTCGGCCCCGACCGCTACCTCATGACCGACTACGACCCCCCGGCGGAGGGGCGGATCCTCGAGTTCAACCGGGCCGGGCAGATCCTGTGGCGCTACGACGCCACCAGCGGCGACGGCCGCCTCGACCAACCGTCGCTCGCCGAGCGGCTCCCCAACGGCCTGATCATGGTCAACGACGACTACAACGACCGGGTCGTCGCCATCGACCCCAGGACCAACAGCATCGTCTGGCAGTACGGGCTGACCCACACGCCCGGGACCGCCCCGGGGATGCTCTCGGTCCCCGACGGCTTCGACCTGCTGCTGGCGAACGGGACCACGCCCACCCATCCCCAGACGGGCTGAACGCCCGGGTAACCTCCGTCCGCGGCGGCAGGGGCCGCCACGGGGTACGGGAGGGCAGTCCGGTGATGGTGCACGAGTGCGACGGCAGCGACCACCGCCTGGAGACGTACGCGGTGCGCGACCGGCGGCTGCTCGAGCAGGTCGAGGCGTTCAACCGCCGGCTGGTGGCCGGCTTCGCCGGCGGCCGGGACCTCACCGCCACCCTCGCCGCCCTGGACCCCGACCCGGCCCGCTACACCTGGGTGGACGAGGGGGGCGGCCTGGTCGGAGCGGTGCTCGCCGACGCCGAGGCGGTGCTGGCGGCCGCGCCGGTGCTCCCCGGGTTCCGGTGCCTGCCGAGCGCGGTGATGCCGGTCGCCGCCCCCTCGGCCCGGCCGGCGGTCGCCACCGGCCCGGACGGCTCGCTGCTCGTGGCGTGGGTCGAGTGGTTCCCCGACCAGGGCGAGCGGGTCGTGGCCGTGCGGACCGACGCCTCCGGCTCCCCGACGGCCGAGCCGCAGGTGCTGTCGGGGCCGCTCGGCGACTGCCTGCGGCCGTCGGTCGCCTTCGACGGGGACGGGGCCGCCTGGGTGCTGTTCGGGCTGCGACCGGGCGGCGACGGGGACGCCGTGGGAGCGGGCGCCGGCGCTGGCGTGGGTGTGTGGGCGGCCGTGGCCGGGCCGGCAGCCGGGGCACGGTTCGGGGAAGCGGGGCTGGTGAGCACCTCGCCCCACCCGTCGTTCAACCAGGAGGTCGCCCGCCGGGCCGACGGCCGCCTCGTAATCTGCTGGCAGGGCTGGGCCGGGGGTCGCTTCGCCGTGCTCAGCCGCACCCAGGCACGTGCCGTCGCCCCGGACGGGCCGGCGGGCGGCTCGCTCGGTCCCGCCGTGCAGCTCAGCGACGCCGGGGAACGCAACGTGTGGGACCCGACCGTGGCGGCCGGGCCCGACGGCCAGGTCGCCTACGCGTGGACGACCTACGGGGAGGGCGGCTACCGCACGGTCGTGCTGCACGGGGACGGGGTCGGGGCGGCCGGCGGCCCGGGGGCGTTCGGCAGCCCGGGGGCGGGCGGCGCCGGGGCGGGCGGGGGCGGCACGGTGCGCACGGTCCTCGGGGAGGGCGGCGCCTACTCGCTGCACCCGAGCCTCACCTTCGGCGCCGACGGCGCCCTGTGGTGCGCCACCGACGTCGTCGCCCTCGGCGGCCACGGCGGATCGGGGCCCACCCGCCTGCGGCCCCGGGCGGAGCTCGCCTCGCCCCGCCGCACCGGCTTCCGGCCCGACGGTCGGGCCGTCCCCGGCGACCTCGCCCCCGACGTCACCGCCGAGGTGGTGGTCGTCCGGCTCGACGGCGGCAGGGTCGAGGGCACCGGGCCGGTCGGGACCGGCGCCCCCGTCTCCCCCTCCGGGCTCCCCCGCCTGGCCACGACCGCCTCCGGCCGGGTGGCGGTCACCTACCGCACGCAGCGGCGCCTGCCGCTCATGCTCTACTACTGGGACACCGTCGTCGAGTGGCACGGGCCGGCGGGCTGGGAGGCGCTGTCCACCTTCGACGAGGCCGACGGCCCCCTCGAGGAGCCCGGGATCGTTGCCGCCGGCGAGGAGGTGGTCGTCTGCTGGCAGGAGGACGGCCGCCGGGACCGGGAGCTCGAGTGGACCGAGGGCTTCGGCGGGGAGGAGTGCCTCCGCCGCCGGGACCACTACGGCGAGGTCGTCTGGCACACCCTGCACACCGGGGGGCGGGTGCGCATCGGGCGGGTGACGGCGCCGGCGCCGGCGCCGGGTGTCGACGGAGCGGGGGACGTCGGGGCCGTCCGGTCCGTCGGGTCAGTTGGATCCGTCGGCCTCGGTGGGCCCGCCATGGACGGGTCCATCGGGGCGGCACCCGTCGTGGCCGGTCCGCCGGCCGCTCCCGAGGCGCGCCCCTGGGCGGCCGCCCGGCACGCCGGCCGGCCGGCCCCCGAGCGCTACCACACCGACGCCGACGGGCGGGCCGTCGCCCTCTACTGGGGCGACCTGCACCGCCACTCGCTCATCAGTCGCTGCACCGCCGGCGACGAACCCGAGCTCGACGACTTCTACCGCTACGCCTTCGACGTCTGCGAGTACGACTTCTGGGCGGTCACCGATCACGCCGAGAACACCTCGCCCTACCAGTGGTGGTCCATCCAGAAGCTCGCGGACGTGCTGCACGTGCCCGACCGCTTCGTGCCCTTCTACGGCTTCGAGTGGACCTCGGCGACCGGGCACCAGAACGTGGTGTTCGAATCGGTGCTGCGCGGCGCCCCCATCTACTCCTCGACCGCCGAGGGGAGCGCCACCCCGGCGCAGCTGTGGGCGCACCTGCGCGGCGCCGGTCAGCGCAGCCTGACGATCCCCCACCACCCGGGGTCGGCGATGGTCCCCTTCGACTGGTCCTACCACGACGAGGGCATGATGCGCCTCGTCGAGGTCTTCCAGGCGTGCCGCGGCAACTACGAGGCCGACGGCTGTTTCCGCCAGTTCTCCGACGGGACGCTCTCGGGCACCTTCGTGCAGGACGGGCTGCTCGCCGGTCACCGCTTCGGCCTCATCGGCTCCTCCGACCACGGCAACGGGGCGGGCTACGTCGGCGCCTACGCCGAGGCACTCACCCGGGAGGCCATCTTCGACGCCCTCCACGCCCGGCGAACGATGGCGGCGACCACCCGGGACATCGTCGTCGACGCCCGCCTGGACGGGACGTTCATGGGCGGGGTGGCCGCCCCGTCGTCGCACCCGACGCTGGCGGTGCGGGCGCAGGCCTACGGGGAGCTGGCGCGCGTCGAGGTCGTGACCCCCGCCGGCGTCGTCCGCCGGGCCGCCCGGGAGCCGGAGGTCCCGCCCGGGCAGGTCGCCGTGCCGCTCCGGGTGGAGTGGAGCACCGGCGAGGCGTCGCACACCGACTGGAGCGGTCGGCTGCGGGTGGAGGGCGGGACCGTGCTGGCGACGCGCTACTGGTCGCCCGAGATCGTCGACGTCACCGCCGACGGGATCGCCTGGAGGGCCGAGACCCGCAACTTCCGCTCCCAGTACGGCGCCCAGCGTGGCGGGGTCGAGCTGACCGTCATCGGACCGCCCGACGCCGTCGTGCGGGTCGACACGGCGGCCGGCGCCGGCGCCGTGCGCCTCGGCGACCTGGCCAGCCCGACGGCGGCGGGCGCCGGGCGGGTCGAGCTGGCCCGCGGGGAGCAGGGCACCCTGATGCTCCAGCGGGGCACCGGCGGCCTGCTCGGTCTCGGCACCGAGGCGCTGGCCACCTCCTGGGAGCTCGACGTGACCGAGCCGACCTGGGTCTACGCCCGGGTCATCCTGGAGGACGGCGAGATGGCCTGGTCGTCACCCATCTGGGTCGCCCCACCGGCCTGACGCTCCGGATCCGGCAGCCCGGGCCGTCGCGGCGGGGCGCCGGCGGTCGGGGCGCGGCGGGCCGGGGTGCGGCGGGCCGGGGTGCGGCGGGCCGGGTCAGGCCACCAGCGGCGCCACCGGGTCCACCGCCGGCGCCCGGCCGCGCTCGGCGGCACCCCACCGGACGTGGTCGCGGAACCGGCACCAGAGACCGAGCTGGGACTGGCTCACATACGGACGGCCCCCGACCAGCACGGTGTCGACCGTCCCCGACCTGAGCGCAGCCACGAAGGCCTCCTCGGGCACGCCGGCGTCGATCGCCACGAGCGCGGCTTCGCCGAGGTCGATGAAGTCCCTGGGTGTCTCCACGATCCCTGGATCGGCACCACCGCCGGTCATCTGAGCCCCGCCGCCGGTGCCCGCCGGCGGCCCGCGAGCCGGTCGTTGGCGACGGCGCCCGCCGGCGGCCGGAGCCTGCCAGGCTGGCGGGGTGGGCGCCACGCACGACACCGACCCCGACGAGACGCCCTGCCGCCGGCCGGCCGGCCGGCGGCCGGTCATCGCCGGCATGGGGATCACCCCTACCGGCAAGGTGTGGGGGCGGACGGCGGCGCAGCTCGCGGCCGACGCCGTCCGGCTCGCCGCCGACGACGCCGGCCTGGCGATGGGTGAGCTGGACGGCCTGCTGGTCTCCTCCGGCGTCACCGGTGGGGTCCGCCTCGGCCTGGCCCGCGACCTCGGCCTGCGCGACCTGGCGCTGCTCACCGAGATGCAGGCGTTCGGCTCGACCGCAGCCGCGATGGTCCAGGTGGCTTCGCTCGCCGTGCAGTCCGGGATGGCGAAGGCGGTGGCCTGCGTCTTCGCGGACGCACCGTTGCGCCCCGGGGGCCGCTCCGGCTCGGCGTACCGGCGTGCGCCCCGAGTGCCCGCCGGATGGGACGGGCTGCTCGCCGCGAGCGGCGTCCTCGGCGTCAACCCGCTCTACGCCCTGGCCGCCCGGCGCCACATGGAGCGCTTCGGCACCACCAGCGAGCAGCTCGGCCACGTCGCCGTCGCCCAGCGGGCCTGGGCGGCCGGCAATCCGAGGGCGCAGTACCGCGACCCCATCACCCTGGCCGACCACCAGGCCTCCCGCCTCGTGGCCGACCCGTTCCACCTGCTCGACTGCTGCCTGGTGTCCAACGGCGGCGCCGCCGTGATCGTCACCAGCGCCGAGCGTGCCGCCGACCTCGCCCAGCCGCCGGTCGCGGTGCTCGGCTGGGGCCAGTGCCACCCCGGCCGGTTCCTCCGCCGGCACGACGACTTCGGGATCGTGACCGGGGCCGCCCGATCCGGTCCGGCCGCCCTGGCGATGGCCGGGGTGAGCCTGGAGGAGGTCGACGTCGCCGAGCTGTACGACTGCTACACCTTCACGGTCGTGGTGACCCTCGAGGACTACGGCTTCTGCCCGAAGGGCGAAGGCGGACCCTTCGTGGCGAGTGGCGTGCTCGGCCCGGGCGGCAGGCTGGCCCTCAACACCGGGGGCGGCCAGCTGTCGTCGTACTACCTGTGGGGCATGACGCCCCTGTCCGAGGCGGTGATCCAGGCCCGGGGGGCGGGGGGTACCCGTCAGGCTCCCCACCACGACACCGTCCTCGTCTCCGGCAACGGCGGCGTGCTGGACCACCACGCCACGCTCGTGCTCGGGGGGCCGGGAAGCCGATGAGCGGCGAGCGGAAGGAGACACCCTTGGCGGACAGCACCGGCCGGCCGGCGCCAGTGGGTCCGGGGACGGACAGCAGGGCGCAGTCGGTGCCGGCCGGGGCGGACCGCACCGCCCGTGTCGGCGCAGTCCGCCGGGACGACGCCACGGCGGCGTTCTTCGACGGCGCCGCCGCCCGAACCTTCCTGCTGCGACGCTGCCCGACGGGCCACTGGAGCGAGCCGGCTGCCGAGGTGTGTGGCGACTGCGGCCGCACCGACCTCGAGTGGGCCGCCGCGAGCGGCACCGCCTCGCTGGTCAGCTGGTCGGTGGTACCGGGGGCCGACAGCGGCCCGTCGACCGTGTTGGCTATCGGGGAACTGACCGAAGGACCGTGGTGGTGGTCCCAGCTGACTGTCGCCGACCCGGACCAGCTCGCGGTGGGTCGGCCCCTGCGCATCGTGTTCGCACGCGCCGCCACCGAGGACGAGACCGAGGCGGTGCCGCTGTTCGCCCTGGAAGCCGGCGGGCGGGCCCCGCAGCCCGGGGGCTAACGTCGGTGGCGGCTCGGCGCCGGCGGGCGCCGGCCCGGGAGCCGAGCGAGGTGCGTGTGCTGCGATTGGGACGACAGGAGGGCCAGCTTCCCGAGGGGTACGGCCTCTGGCGCATCCTGCGCTGGCTGATGGTCGCCGTCGTCGGGTACATGGCCCTGCTGGTGCTGGTCCCCCAGCGCCCGGCGTTCTCGTTCGTCTACATGCTCGTGGTCATCGGGGCGCTGATCGCCTTCTTCGTCCGGGTCCAGCGCAGGCGGCGCCAAGAAGCCTGACGGGCCACGTCGGGCTTGCGCGTCGGCACCCCCCTCGAACCGCCGGGTGACCCGCCGATCCGGCCGGGGGTCCGCCCGCCGTCCGGCGGCCCGCCAGCCCGTCGGCGACCCGTCGAATCGGCTCCGGCCGGCGGGCACAGCCCCCGGCCGGGTGGACCGGCGGATGAGCGGGGGCGTAGGGCGCGCTGGGAGCCCCCACCTCCGGTCAAAAAGGCCCCTGAGCCCAGCGAACTGGGGGCTCCCGCCGCCCTGGGGGCCTACAACCCCCCATACCACCCCTCCAAGCCCCCAACCCCGCCAACGCCCCCACCTCACCGGCCCCGGACACCCAGCCCACCGGAGGTGGGGGCCCACGCCACCGCCCGGGCCCCCACCTCCGGTGCACCCGCCCGCCGAGCCCGCGAACTGGGGGCCCCGCCGGGTCCGACACCCAGACGCCCGCCGGCCCGCCGCGAAAGGGGCCCGCCCCGCCCCGACACCGCCGCCCTCAGGCCGCCCCCCACCGCGGCGGCCCGCACCGTCGTGCCGGCCTCGCCGGCCACGATGGCCGACACGTCGGCGAGCGCCCCGATCGCCGCCGGCCGGCCGGTCTGCTCCACGAAGTCGCACACGGCGGCCACCTTGGGCCCCATCGACCCGGCCGGGAACGACCGGGCCCGCAACTCCGCCGGTACCGCCGACCGGATCGCCCGGGCCGCCGGCGTGCCCCAGTCCACCGAGACGGCGGGGACGTCGGTGAGCACCAGCAGGAGGTCGGCGTCCAACTCCCGGGCCAGCAGGGAGGCGGTGGCGTCCTTGTCGACGACGGCCTCGACCCCCCGCAGGGTCCCGTCCGACTCCAGGGCCAGCACCCCGACCTGGGGGCCGTTGCCGTGGGTGACCAGCAGCTCGTGCTCCTCCGCCAGGGGGCGGAGGGCGGCCACGGCGTCGTGGACGTGGTGGCGCTGGAGGACGGCGTCGGGCCGGTCCCGGCGCTGGAGGAGGGCGTTGCCGCCGAGGGCGGCGACGATGCGCACCTCAGCTGCCGAGGGTCGCGACCATGACCGCCTTGATGGTGTGGAGGCGGTTCTCGGCCTGGTCGAACACGATGGATGCGGGCGACTCGAAGACGTCCTCGGTGACCTCGAGGGCGTCGAGGCCGGTCTGGCGGTAGAGCCGCTCGCCGGTGCGGGTCTCCCGGTTGTGGAGGGCAGGGAGGCAGTGCATGAAGCGGACGTGGCGGTTGCCGGTCGCCGCCAGCACCGCCCGGTTCACCTGGTAGGGGCGGAGCAGGTCGATGCGGCGGGACCACTCCTCGGGGGGCTCGCCCATCGAGAGCCACACGTCGGTGTAGACGAACCCGGCGCCGCTGACGGCCTGCTCCACGTCGGTGGTGACGAGGATCCGCGCCTCGCTCTCCTTCGCCAGGCGGTCGGCGGTGACCCGCAGGTCCTCGTCGGGCCACAGCTCCCGGGGGGCGGCGACCCGGACGTCCATCCCGAGCAGGGCGCCGGTGACGAGCAGGGAGCGGGCGGTGTTGTTGCGGGCATCGCCGAGGTAGCAGTAGGCGACGTCGGCCAGCCGCTCGGTCGAGTGCTCCTGCATGGTGAGGATGTCGGCGAGCATCTGGGTGGGGTGCCACTCGTCGGTGAGGCCGTTCCACACCGGGACCCCGGCGTCGCGGCCGAGGACCTCGATGTCGTCCTGCTTCGCCCCGCGGTACTCGATGCCGTCGAACATCCGGCCGAGCACCCGGGCGGTGTCGCGGACGGACTCCTTGGCGCCGATCTGGGACTCGTCGGGGCCGAGGTAGGTCACGTGGGCGCCCTGGTCGTGGGCGGCGACCTCGAAGGCGCTGCGGGTGCGGGTCGAGGTCTTCTCGAAGATGAGGGCGATGTTGCGGCCGGTGAGCGTCTGGCGCTCGTAGCCGCCCGCCTTGGCGGCCTTCAGGGCGGCGCCGAGGTCGATGAGGTAGCGGAGCTCCTCGCCGGTGAAGTCCAGCTCCTTCAGGAAGTTGCGGTGGCGGAGGTTGACGGCCATGTCGGGCTCCTCGTCGTGTGGGGGCGCCGCTCAGGCGGCGTCGCGCCGGATCGGGCAGGTCATGCAGCGGGGACCGCCCCGGCCCCGGCCGAGCTCGCTGGACGACACCGTCGACACCTCGATCCCCGCCCGGCGGAGCATCGTGTTGGTCGTGACGTTGCGCTCGTAGCCGAGCAGCACCCCCGGGGCGACGGCCAGGAAGTTGGTGCCGTCGTCCCACTGCTCGCGCTGCGCCGCCCGGAGATCCTCGTCGGCGACGAGCAGTCCGACCTTGTCGGTGCCGAGGGCCTGGGCGACGGCGCCCCAGAGGTCGTCGAGGCGTTCGGTCCGGACCTGCGATCCGTCGCCGGGGGTGAGCCGCCAGGCCCGGAAGTCGGGGTCGAGGTAGGGGTAGACGACGAAGCGGTCGGCGTCGACCATGGTCATCACCGTGTCGAGGTGCATGAAGGCGTGGGAGCGGGGCAGCTCGACGGCGAGGACCACCGACGCCCGGCCGCCGGCGAACAGGGCGCCGGCGACCATCTCGACCGCCGCGGGCGTGGTCCGCTCCCCCATGCCGACGAGCACGGCGCCGTGCCCGAGGACGTGGATGTCGCCGCCCTCCAGCGAGGCGGGTTGGCGGTCGGCGTCCCCGGCCCCGAACCAGATCGGGAAGTCGGTGCCGGCGAAGCGCGGGTGCCAGCGGTACACGGCCCGGATGTGGACCGTCTCCCGCCGGCGGGCGGGCTTGGCCATGGCGTTGATCGTGACCCCGCCGTAGACCCACGCCGAGCTGTCCCGCTGGAACAGGGTGTTGGGCAGCGGGGGCAGCACGAAGTCCTCGTCGCGCAGGGTGTCCCAGGTGAGCCCGTCCACCGGTCGGGCCGGGCGGGCGGCGGCGGCGGCCAGGTCGGCGGCGTCGGGGCGGCGGTGCAGCGCTCCGGCCAGGTCGGCCTTGACCACGCCACCCACCAGGTGCTCGGCGAGGGTGGCGCCGTCGAGGTCGTCGGCGACCGCCCTCAGCCGGTCGACGAGACCCGGTCCGACGGCCTCCGGCGTGCACACGCGGTCGAGGACGGCGGCCCGGGCGGCGCCGATGTCGAGGGTCTCGGCCAGCAGCCGGCCGAAGTGGTGCACCTCGACGCCGTAGTCCTCGAGGGTCCCGACGAAGGCGTCGTGCTCCTCACGGGCCCGCTTGGCCCACAGGATGTCGTCGAAGAGCAGCTCGGCCACGTTGCCCGGCGTGAGCCGCGACAGCTCCAGGCCCGGGCGGTGGACGATCACCTCGCGGAGCCGTCCCACCTCCGACTCGACGCCAGGGCTCGGGATCGGGTTCATGGGAAAGGCCTCCCTGTCGGTGGCGTGCCGGGGATCCGGGGCGATCCCACCACCGGCACGGTACGGACGGCCGTGGCGGTCGCCGAGAGGTCCAAGGTCCCCTGGCCGGCGGCGCACGGCCCGGGCCGACCCTGCCACGGCGGTCCGGGCACCCGGCGGGACCCTCGGCGGGGGGCGCCGGGTCGATCGGCCCTCACCGCCGCCGGCGCCGGGCCCGATGCTGGGGGCAACAGGAGACGGGAGGTCCGTGATGGCCGGGATGATCGTCGTCGGGGTGGACGGCAGCGACGCCGCCCAGGCAGCCCTCCACTGGGCGGCCGGCGAGGCGCGGCTCCGCCGGGCGGCCGGCGAGGCGCGGCTCCGCCGGGCGGCGCTGGTCGCCGTCCACGCGTGGAGCAACCCGGTCAGTCCCTACGAGCGCGACGACGGCGCCCAGGAGGACGCCCAGAAGGTGCTCGACGACGCCGTCGACGGCTTCGCCCCGGAGGGGGTGGAGCTGCGCCGGGTGCTGGCCAAGGGGCGGCCGGCGGTGGTCCTCGTCGACGAGGCCAAGGGCGCCGACCTGCTGGTGGTGGGGACGCGTGGCCACGGCCCCGTCGGGGCGGCCATGGGGTCGGTCAGCACCCGCTGCCTGCGGCACGCCGTCTGCCCGGTGGTCGTGGTGCCGGACCACCACGCCGCCACGACGGCGGAGGGCTGAGCGGCGGCTTCTCAGGAGGGCGGCGCCAGCGCCGGCACGTCGCCCTCGAGCAGGTACTCCAGCTGCTCGGTGGTGAAGCCCCCGGGGTGGCGGATCACGATCTTGCCCGCCGGCCCGACGATCACGGTGTAGGGCAGGCCGGTCACCTGCTCGGCGCCCGAGGCGGTGCCGTTGGGGTCGGACACGACCGGATAGGTGACCCCGGTGCGGGCGAGGAGCGCCCGGGCGGCCGAGGCCCGGTCGGAGACGTCCACACCGACGAAGTCGACCTTGGATCGGGCGAAATGGTACGCCCGCTCGAGCGCCGGGAGCTCGGTCCGGCACACGGTGCAGGTGGAGGCGAAGAAGTTGACGACCGTGTAGCGCCCCCGGTCGCCGGCCAGGTCGAAGGTGCCCCGCCCGCCCTGCAGGTAGTGCAGGGCCAGCGGCGGCGCCGGCGCCCCGACGGTGGCGTTGCTGCCGCTCGGGGCCGGGGTCTCCGGGCCGGCGACGTGGACCTGCTCCGACGCCGGCAGCAGGTCGTCGGCCATCTGGGCCATCCCGTGGGCGAACAGGGCGGTGCTCGCCGACGCCGCCCCGAACTCCCCGACGGCCCGTTCGTGGCCGGCGGGGTCGACGAAGAACTGCTCGGTGCTGTGGGAGACGGTGCGCGTCGTGTGGTCCAGCTGCACGTAGAAGCCGTAGGCGTGCCACACCTTCGCCAGCGCCGCCGGGCTGCCGGTGGTGAAGTACCAGTTGCGCTGGCCGCCGAGGCCGTGCTCGTCGGTCCAGGTCCGCACGGCGGAGACCGCCGGGTAGAAGGGGTTGGCGTTGACCGACAGCCACACGACGTGCTTGGCGGCGGCGCCGAGGTCCTGGTTGGCCCGGACGACGTCGGCGGCGTAGAAGGTGCACAGGTCCTGGCAGCGGTCGTCGTTGATCGACACCACGACGACCTTGCCGCGGAAGCTGGCCGGCGAGACGACGTGGCCGTACTGGTCGGTGAGGCGGAACTGCGGGGCCGCCGGCTGCTGCTGGTGCAGGACCGTGAGCGACAGCAGCAGCCCGGTGGAGGCGTTGATGCCGGGGGCGGTGTCGGGAGCGAGGACCTCCTGCCGGGTGCTGGCCACGCCCCGGACGCCGCCGCTGCCGACCCCGGCGAACAGCACCACCGCCAGGAGGGCCGCCAGGGCCACACCGGCGCCGAGGTAGACGAAGGGCTTCCGACGAGTTCCAGCCTGCCGCACCATGGACACCTTTCCGAGCTCCGACCGACCGTACCGGGGCCCGCGCCGCCCCGGCCAGCCGCGGTCGCGCCGCCTAGCATGGTGGCGTCGTGTCGACGTCAGCGACCACCGTCCGCCCGCAGCCGGCGGCCGCCGCCGACGGCGGGACCCACCACCGCACGACCCTCCGCCGCCACGCCCTCGCCCCCTCCAGCGCCCGCGGCCTGCTGCTCACCGTCATGGGGGAGCTGCAGCTGCCCACCGGCGCCGCCGTGTGGACCTCCGCCTTCCTCGAGGTCCTCGGCCGGTTGGGGGTGGCGCCGGGCACCGGCCGCCAGGCCCTCAACCGGACGGCGGCGGCCGGGTGGCTCACCCCCGAACGGGTCGGGCGGCGCACCCGCTGGCGGATCAGCCCGGCGGGCGAGCGCCTGCTGTCCGAGGGCTCGACGCGCATCTACGGCTTCGCCGGGCCCGACGAGGCGTGGGACGGCCGGTGGCTCGTGGTGCTGGCGTCGGTGCCCGAGGCGGACCGGGCAGGCCGGCACTTCCTGCGGTCCCGGCTGACCTGGGCCGGGCTCGGCAGCCCGGCACCGGGGGTGTGGGTGGGCACCCACGCCGCCCGCCTGGCCGAGGTGGAGGACGTCCTCGGCCGGGCCGGCGCGGCCGGCGGTGCCCAGGTCTTCGTGGCCGAGCACGCCGGGCCCACGCCCGTGGCCTCCCTGGTGGCGGCGGCGTGGGACCTGGCGGCGATCGACCGGGCCTACGGCGAGTTCCTGGCGGAGTTCGCCGAGGCGGCGACCGACGACCCGCTCCGGCGGGTGGTCGAGTTGGTGCACGCGTGGCGGCGGTTCCCCTGGAGCGACCCGGCCCTCCCCGGCGTGCTGCTGCCCGAGGGGTGGAGGGGGGCGGCGGCCGCCCGGCTGTTCCACGACCGCCACGACCGGTGGTCCGGCCCGGCGACCGAGTCGTGGGCCCGGATCGCCGCCGGCGGCGGCTGACGGGCGGGGCCGGCGGGAGCTCAGCCCGGGAGGCGGCGGCCCGCCAGCCACCCGCGCACCAGCGCCGAGGTCTCCTCGGGGCGTTCGGCGTGCGGGGCGTGACCGCAGCCGGCCAGCAGGTGGCTCTCGACGCCGGCGCCGCTGCCCCGCCGGATCGCCTCGATCTGCGCCGGGGTGCCGTAGGGGTCGTCCGCGCCCTGGACGACCAGGCACGGGGACGGGAGCCCGGCGAGCACGTCCTCGATGTTCCAGGCGGCGAACGCCGGGTCGAGCCAGGCGTCGTTCCAGCCCCAGAAGGCGTTGTCGACGTCGTCGTGGTAGCGGGCCAGGCGGGGGCGCAGGTCACCGTCGAGGTAGGCCCGCCGGGCGGCGCGGATGCCCGCCAGCGTGCGCTCCTCGACGAACACGTGCGGAGCGAGCAGGACCAGGCCCGCCACCGGCCGGCCGGTGCTGCCGGCGTGGATGAGCGCGATGGACGCCCCGTCGCTGTGGCCCACGAGCACCGGTCGGTCCACCTCGAGGCGCTCGAGCAGCGACGGGAGGACGGCGAGTGCCTCGTGGTGCATGTAGCGCAGCGGGCGCGGCAGGTCCACCGGGTCGGAGGCGCCGTAGCCGGCACGGGAGTAGGCGATGACCCGCCGGCCGGTGGCCGCCGCGAGCCGTTGCGGCCAGTCCCGCCACAGCCGCACGCAGCCGAGGCCCTCGTGGAGCAGCACAAGGGGTGGGCCGGCCGCCTCGGTCCCGGCGAGGTCGGCGACCTCGAGGCGCCGCCCGGCGACCTCGAGCCTCACGGCCGGGGGGCCGCCACCGCGGTGAGGGCGGACGCCGCCTGCGCCCGCAGCTCGACGCGCCGCACCTTGCCGGTCGCCGTCGTCGGGTACTCGCTCACGAACACGACCCGCCGTGGGCGCTCGAACGACGGCAGCGCCTCCCGGCAGAACGCCACCAGGTCCTCCTCGGTCGCCGCCGCCCCCTCCCGCAGGATCACGAAGGCGACCGGCTTCTCCAGGCCCTCGGCGTCGGCCGCCCCGACCACGACGGCCTGGGCGACGGCGGGGTGGGCCATGAGCCGCTCCTCCACCTCCCCGGGGGCGACCCACATGCCGCTCGCCTTGAGCACGTCGTTGGTGCGCCCGAGGCACCGGTAGTAGCCGTCCGGGTCGCGCAGGTAGGTGTCGCCGGTGCGCAGCCAGTCGCCCTGGAACACCAACCGGCTGGCGTCGTAGCGGCACCAGTAGCCGGTGGCGGCGGACCGGCCCCGGACCAGGAGGGTCCCCGGCGTCCCGTCGGCCACGTCCCGGTTGTCGTCGTCGACGATGCGCAGGTCGTAGCCGGGCACCGCCACCCCGGTCGTGCCCGGCCGGACGGCGCCGGGCCGGTTGGACAGGAAGATGTGCAGCATCTCGGTCATGCCGATGCCGTCGAGGATGTCGACCCCGAAGTGCTCGGTCCAGCGCCGGTACAGCGCCGCCGGCAACGCCTCCCCCGCCGACGCCGCCAGGCGCACGCCGCCGAGGGCGCCCGCCGGCAGCTGCGCCTTCAGCATGTTGGCGAAGAACGTCGGCCCGGCGAAGAACAGGGTGGCGCCGTGCTCGCAGGCCCGGCGGGCCATCGTCTCGGGGCGGGACGGGCTGGGCTCGAGGACCGCCGCCGCGCCGACCGACAGGGGGAACAGCAGCGAGTTGCCGAGCCCGTAGGCGAAGAACGCCTTCGCCGCCGACAGGCAGCGGTCGTCGGCGCGGATGCCGAGCACCTGGCGACCGTAGGTCTCGCAGACCTCGCGGACCGCACCGTGGCGGTGCATCGCCCCCTTGGGCCGCCCGGTCGTGCCCGAGGTGTACAGCCAGAAGGCCGGCCCGTCCTCGCCGCTCGGGTAGGCGCCGCCCTCCCCGGGGTCGGCGTCCTGCACGGCGGCGAGTCGGTGGACCGCCACCGCGGCGTCGAGCGACGTCCCAGCGCCGGCCACCACGCCGGCGAGCTCGGGGGCGGCGGTCACCGCCGTGGCGGCGACCCCGGCGAACTCGGCGCTGACCGCCAGCAGGCGGGCGCGCGAGTCGACCAGAAGCTCGCTCAGGCCGTCGGCGCGCAGCATGGTGGACACCGGCACGGGGATGGCACCCATGCGCAGTGCGCCGAGGTAGACGGCGGCGAACTCGGGCCCGTCGGCCATGAACAGCACGATCCGCTGCTCGGGCAGCAACCCGAGCCGGCGCAGGCCGGCCGCCGTCCGCTCGACCAGATCGTGCAGGGCGACGTAGGTGAGCTCGCCGCCCACCCCGGTCAGCGCGAGCCGGTCGGCGTCGCCGGCGTCGAGGCGGCGGTCGAGCAGGTACTCACTGGCGTTGAAGCGTCCCCCCGACACGGTGCGCAGTGTGTCAGGCCAGGTGGACGTAGTCGAACGCGAACGGCTTGCCGTCGATGCCCTGCTTGGGCGGCGCCAGCCACGACGCGATGCGGCCCTCCTCGTAGACCGGCTGCATGAGCGAGCGGACGTGCTCGCGGTCGGCGGCGGTGGGCAACCACCAGTCCCTGCACCGCTCGAACTCGTCGGCCCCGACGACCCGGCCGTCGGGTGTCGCCTCGACGCCGGCAAACGCCCCGACCCTGCGGTTGAAGGCGACGCTCGGCAGGCGGAGCCGCCCGGTGACGCCGGCCTGCTCCAGGACGCGGTTCCAGCGGGCCACGCCCTTCTCGCAATCGGCGATGTACTGGCGGCGCAGGTCCGTGTTGAGCCCGACGAGAGCCGGCGCCTCGACCCGACCGACGGTACCGTCCTCCCCGAGGGCGTCGACCTCGATGGTGGCGTCGGTGAGCCGGTGGTCGTCGTCGCGGCCCTCCTCCCCCCAACGGCCCTTCAGTCCCGCCGTGTAGTAGTTGGCGACGTTGGTGGACGTCTCGCCCCCGAAGAGGTCGAGCGAGACGCTGTAGTGGAAGTTGAGGTACTTCTGGATCACCGACAGCGGGATCCCGCCGTAGGACCAGATGTCGTCGGTGCCGTGCTGCTTCATCAGCTCGGCAGTCCGCTGGACGGTGCGCTGCACGCCCGTCGTCCCGACGAACATGTGGTGCGCCTCTTCGGTCAGCATGAACGAGCAGGTACGCGCCAGCGGATCGAAGCTGGACTCGGCCAGCGACTTCAGCTGGAACTTGCCGTCGCG
>DASSZM010000132.1:0-6169 GCA_035702855.1 Acidimicrobiales bacterium
GCCGCCCGGCCACGGGCGCCGGAATCGAGCACGGCCTCGACCTCCACCGTCGGGTTGCCGCGGGAGTCGAGGATCTGTCGGGCGATCAGCTGGTCGATGGCGCTCATGGCTGCTCCGTACCAGAGGCGACTTCGACGGGCAACCGTCCCGCCGGCGCGCCGTTCCTGGTGGGGGAGACGGTAGCCGAGTGAGCAGCGTGGTTGGTGTTGCTGGTGTGACTGCCGAGGGGGCGCCGGGGGCAGCCGCCGGGGGTGCGGCGCTCAACCGCCGGGGGGTGCGGCGCTCAGCCGCCGGTGCCCGAGCGCCGCTTGGCCTCCTGCCACAGCCGGTCGGCGCCGGCCGGGTCGAGGGCGGCCAGGGCGGCGTGGTCGAGTCCCTGCTCGGCGGCGAGGCCCTCGACGGCGCCCACCCGGGAGGCGAAGCGGGCGGCGGCAGCCCGGAGGGCCAGCTCCGGATCGGCGCCCAGCTTGCGGGCGAGGTTGACGACGCTGAACAACACGTCGCCCACCTCGGCTTCGACGGCGACATCCCGGGCCGGGCCCTCGGGCGCCCCGGCCGCCTCCCGGAGCTCGGTCAGCTCGCCTTCGACCACCGCCCAGACGGGGTCGGCGCCCTCCCAGTCGAGGCCGATCCCGGCGGCCCGGCGCTGGAGCTTCTCCGCCCGGGCGAGGGCCGGGAGGGACGCCGGGACGCCGTCCAGGGCGCTGGTGCGGCCCTTCTCCCGGCGCTTGCGCTCCTCCCAGCTGCGGTCCGAGGAGTCGGCGGTGCCGTCCTCGTCGAGGCCGAACAGGTGGGGGTGACGGGCGACGAGCTTGTCGTGGATCCCGCGGGCGACGTCGGCGAAGCCGAAGCGGCCCTCCTCCCCGGCGAGCTGGGCGTGGAAGGCGATCTGGAACAGCAGGTCGCCCAGCTCCTCCTCGAGGTGCTCCCAACCGTCGTCGGAGGGCAGCTCGTCGATGGCGTCGAGCACCTCGTAGGCCTCCCCGAGGAGATGACGCCGGAGGCTGGCGTGGGTCTGGGCCCGGTCCCAGTCGCAGCGGGACCGCAGGTCGCGGGTCAGGGCCACCAGGCGGGCCACCTCCCCGGCCACGGGTTCGGCCAGCCGGGGGATCCAGAGGCAGGTGAGGTGGTCGGGTTCCACGGCCCGGTCGAGGTCCGACCAGGCGACCTCGGTGACCGCCTCGTCCGGCAGGCCGAGGCGCTGCAGCACGACCACCGGGCCGGGGTCGTCGTCGACCGACAGCTTGATCTCCGACAGCACCAGGCGGCGGTCCGTCTGGCCGACGAGGAGCGGCCCGGCGGCGCCGGCGGCCTCCACCTCGAAGCGGTGGCCGTCGACCAGGCGCACCCCGGCGGCGACGGGATCCACGCCGAGCCGGTCCCAGGCCAGGTCCAGGAAGGACAGCGCCGGGAGGACCCGCACCTCGGGGCCGGGTCCCTCGGCGCGCAGCAGCTCGACGGTGCGCTCGGCGACCAGCGGCGAGCCGGGCACGGCGTAGAGGACCTCCCCGTGGCGGGCCGCCTCCTCGCGCAGGGTGGCGGCGATGCCGTCGTACACGTCCTCGATGCGGGCGGCCTCCTCGTAGCGGTCGTCGAAGGAGCGGGCCCCGGCCACGAGGTGGGAGCTCGGGTGGCGGGCGGTGCGCAGGTAGCGGACGGGGATGGCGTCGATGGCGGCGAGGGTCGCCGCCGTCACGAGGCCGGGGTCGCCGGGGCCGAGACCGACGACCACGATCCGCCCGGCCACCGGAGTGACCATCCGGCTCCCGGCCCCGTCAGGCGCCGGGCGCAGGCGGCGGCACGACCTGGTACCCCTGGGTCGCCGAGCCCTTCCAGCTGCCGTACTGCGGGTTGACGGTGACCTTCGAGCGGGAGAGGACCGCTCGCACCTGCGGCGCCGCCCCGCTGCCGCTCGCCACCACGGCGTCGAGGGTGCGGCGCAGGGTGAGGTCGAGGGGGATGGCCCTGCGGCTGGTGACGAGGACCACCTCGTAGCCGCTGGAGGTGGCGACGACCCGCCCGGCGCCGTTGACCGGCAGGGCGCGCACCGCGTTGGTGAACGCCGCCGGCTGCACGTCGAGCTGCGCGGGGGTGTAGCAGGCGGCCGCCGACCCGTGGCCGGGCGCCGCCGACCCCGACGAGACCGTCGACGCGTAGGCCTCGGCGCCGCCCCGGGTGGCGAAGACCGGCGCGCGGACGCACACCCGCGTGAACAGGTAACCGCCGAGCTGCTTGTAGGCCGAGCGCAGCTCGGTGGCGGGCAGGGCGGGGGCGCCCACCTGCGCCAGCTCGGCGGCCCGCTGGGTGAGCGTGTCGCGGTACGAAGCCGAGAAACCCTGCCAGTACGGGCCGTAGTCGGCGGCCTCGACGGCTCGGGCGACCTCGACCTGGTAGGCGCTCGGCTGCTGGCCCCGGGCGTGGAGGTACCGACCGACGGCGTCGGCGGTGATCAGCCCGGTGAGGACGTGCGCCGTCCACAGCGAGTTGTACGTGCCCCGGGCGGCGCCCGAGACCTGCTGGCCGGCCTGGGCGCTGGCCCGGTTGACGGCTTTGATGTACGCCCGGTTGGCGGAGAGCTGGGCCAGCTCGGCGTTGAGCGACGAGGCGTTGATCGACGTCCCGTCGACGGACGCGGCGCCGGGCTGGGCACTGCAGGCGCTGGCGAGCAGCGACGCCGAGAGCGCCGCCGCCAGTCCGGCGAGGATGCGGGGAAGGCGAGTCACGGCTCGGCGATCGTACCGACGCCGCCGCCGCAGGGGCCAGCCGCGGGGGCCTGCCACGCCGGCGGTCAACCGGCCCGACCCTGCCCGGCGCCGGCCGGGGCGGGGCTGACGAGGTCGACGAGCAGCTTGGCGAGGTCCCCGGCCGGCTCGGCGCCGCGGGGCAGCGGCACGACCAGCTGGCCGCCGTCCTCCTTGTAGACGGCCCGTGGCCACAGCCGGGACAGTCGCACCCGCTCGGAGGCCTTGAGCGTTAGGGGCTGCATCCGGGCGGTGAAACCGCCGCCGCTCAGCCCCGAGCCGCCCTTGACCACGGCGACCTCCCGGATGCCGGTGCGGGCGCACTCGGCCCGCAGGTGCCCGATGCGCAGCAGCGCCTCGGCCGGCTCCGGCAGCGGGCCGTAGCGGTCGAGCCACTCGGCGCGGATGTCGTCGACCTCGCCGTGGGTGGTGACGGTGGCGAGCCGCCGGTAGGCCTCGAGGCGCAGGTCCTCGCGCTGCACGTAGTCGGCCGGCAGGTTGGCGGTGACGGGCAGGTCCAATTTGATCTCGGCGGGCTCGCGCACCTCCTCGCCCTTGAGCTCGGCGACCGCCTCGCTCACCATCTGCACGTACAGGTCGTAGCCGACGGCGGCGATGTGGCCGGACTGGTCCCCCGACAGCAGGTTGCCGGCGCCGCGGATCTCCAGGTCCCGCATGGCGATCTTGAAGCCCGAGCCCAGCTCGGTGTGCTCGCCGATGGTCCGCAGCCGCTCGTAGGCCTCCTCCGACAGGGCCTGGTCGGGCGGGAACAGGAGGTAGGCGTACGCCCGCGGCCCGGCGCGGCCGACCCGGCCCCGCAGCTGGTGGAGCTGGCCGAGCCCCAGGCGGTCCGCCCGGTCGACGACGAGGGTGTTGACCGTGGGCATGTCGATGCCGGACTCGATGATCGTCGTGCAGACGAGCACGTCGTAGCGGCCCTCCCAGAAGTCGAACACGACCTTCTCGAGGGCACCCTCGTCCATCTGGCCGTGGGCGACGGCCAGGCGGGCCTCGGGGACCAGCGCCCGCAGCTCCGCCGCCACCTTCTCGATGTCGGCGACCCGGTTGTGGACGAAGAAGACCTGCCCCTCGCGCAGCAGCTCCCGGCGGATCGCCTCGGCCACAGCCCGCTCGTCGTACTCGCCCACGTAGGTGAGGATCGGCTGGCGCTCGGCCGGCGGGGTCTGCAGCAACGTGAGGTCGCGGATCCCGGTCAGGCTCATCTCCAGGGTGCGCGGGATGGGCGTAGCGGTGAGGGTCAGCACGTCCACGTTGGTGCGCAGCTTCTTGATGGCTTCCTTGTGGTTGACCCCGAAGCGCTGCTCCTCGTCGACGACGAGCAGGCCGAGGTCCTTGAACCGCACCTCGCCGGCGAGGAGCCGGTGGGTGCCGACGACCACGTCCACCGAGCCGTCGGCGAGCCCGTCGGTGACCTGGCGGGCCTGGGGGCCGGTGAGGAAGCGAGACAGCATCTCGACGCGCACCGGGTACCCGGCGAAGCGCTCGGAGAAGGTCTGGAAGTGCTGGGAGGCGAGCAGGGTGGTGGGGACCAGCACGGCGACCTGCTTGCCGTCCTGCACCGCCTTGAACGCCGCCCGGATCGCCACCTCGGTCTTGCCGAAGCCGACGTCGCCGCACACGAGGCGGTCCATCGGGGCGGTGGCCTCCATGTCCGCCTTCACGTCGCTGATCGCCTTCAGCTGGTCGGGGGTCTCGGCGTAGGGGAACGACGCCTCCATCTCCTGTTGCCAGGGCGTGTCCTCGCCGAAGGCGTGGCCCGGTGAGCTGATCCGCCGCTGGTAGAGCACGACCAGCTCCTGGGCGATCTCGCGCACGGCGGCACGCACCCGGGACTTGGTCTTCTGCCAGTCGCTGCCGTTGAGCCGGCTGAGCGACGGGCTCTCCCCGCCCGAGTACGGGCGGAGGAGGTCCACCTGGTCGGAGGGGACGTACAGCTTGTCGCCGGAGCGGTACTCGAGCACCAGGTAGTCACGCTCGACGCCACCGATCGAGCGGCGCACCATCCCCCCGAACCGGCCGACGCCGTGCTGGTAGTGGACGACGTGGTCGCCCGCCTTCATGTCGTCGAAGAAGGTCTCGGCGGTGCGGGCGCGCTGGCGCGGGCGGCGGTGGGTGCGGCGGCGGCCGGTGAGGTCGCCCTCGGCGAGGACGGCGACCCGGACCGGGGGGTAGATGAAGCCACGCTCGAGCGGGGCGACCACGACCCGGATCCCGGGGGTGGCGAGGTCGGCGTCGTCGCCGACGAGGGGGGCGGTGAAGCCGCGCTCGGCGAGCATGGCGGCGAGGCGGGCGCCGCTCCCCTTCCCCTCGGCGCAGACGGCGATGCGGTAGCCGCCGGCGAGCAGCTCGCGCAGGCGGGCCACGAGGTGGTCGCCATCGCCGACGACGGGATCCCAGGCACCGGCGGCCACGACGGTGGCGTCGGGGCCCTCGGGGGCGGGGAGCACGTGCCAGGCGGCGGCCCGGGTGCGCCCGAGGAGCTGGTCGAAGGGCAGGTGCAGGGGGGGAAAGACCTCGTCCTGCGCGCCCCAGGTCTGCGCCAGGGTGGCGGCCAGCGCGGCTTCCTCGTCGAGGAGCTCCGCTGCCCGGTCCCGCATCCGCCGCGGCTCCACCAGCAGCACCAGCCCCCCGTCGCCGACCAGGTCGGGCAGGAGGCGCTCGTCGGGGGTGAGCCACGGGAGCCACGACTCCATCCCGTCGAACATCTGGCCCTCGGCCAACCGGTCCCACTGCTCCCGGCCCCACGGCGCCGCCTGCAGCAGGCCCGCCGCCCGGTCGCGGATCTCCCCGGTCGGCAGCAGCTCACGGCATCCGAACAGCTCGACGACGTCGACGTCGTCGGTGGAGCGCTGGTCGCCGACACTGAACTCCGTGAGCCGGTCGACCTCGTCGCCCCACAGGTCGATGCGGACCGGGCAGTCGGCGGTGGAGCCGTAGACGTCGACGATCGAGCCGCGCACCGCCAGCTCGCCACGGTGCTCGACCTGGTACTCCCTCCGGTAGCCGAGGCCGACGAGGCGGGCCACGAGCTGCTCCGGGTCGACCTGCTCCCCCCGTCGCACCACGACCGGGCGGAGCTCCTCGACGTGGGGCCCGAGTCGCTGCAGGAGGCTGCGAACGGGGGCGATGACCACCCGCGGAGCCCCCTCGCCGCCCTCCTGGAGCCGCCACATCACCCGGAGCCGCCGCCCCATGGTCTCCACACCGGGGCTGACCCGCTCGAACGGGAGGGTCTCCCAGGCGGGGAACACCTCCACCGCCTCGGGCCCGAGCAGGCTCGAGAGGTCGTCGGCGAGACGCTGCGCGTCGGCACCGGTGGGGGTGGCGACGAGCGTCGGGCGGCGGCCGGAGGCCTCCACCATCCCGGCGACGGCCCAGGCGCGCGCCGCTTCGGGCACGGCGACGAC
>DASSZM010000161.1:0-5779 GCA_035702855.1 Acidimicrobiales bacterium
GATACCGAGGGACGCCACCCCCTGCCCGACCCGGCGGTGTTCGCCGAGGGCATGACCCGCGCCGGGATAGGCGACGGCACCCTGGTCGTCGCCTACGACGACGCCGGCGGGGTCATCGCCGCCCGCCTGGTCTGGATGCTGCGCACCCTCGGGGAGGACGCCGCCCTCCTCGACGGGGGGCTGACGGGCTGGGGTGGGCCGGTCGAGACGGGCCCGCCGGGGGGCTCGGGTTCGGGCGTGGGTGGCGCCGGTGGCGCGGCGCCGGCCTTCACGCCCCGGCCATGGCCCGCCGGCGCGCTCGCCACCCTCGAGGAGGTGGAGGCCGCCGCCGCCGACCCCGCCGCCGGCCTCGTGCTGCTCGACGCCCGCTCCCGGGACCGCTACGAGGGCACCCCCGACGCCCTCGACCCCCGCGCCGGGCACATCCCCGGCGCCCGCTCCCTGCCCTGCCGGGACCACGTGGACGGCCACGGCCGGCTGCTGCCGGACGGGGAGCTGCGCTCCCGGCTGGCAGGGGTGGGGGTCACCGCCGGCGGCCCGCCCGTCGTCTCCTCGTGCGGGTCCGGGGTCACCGCCTGCCACACGCTGCTCGTGCTCGAGCAGGTCGGACTGCCACCGGGTCGCCTGTTCGCCGGATCGTGGTCGCAGTGGAGCCGCCGGGACCTACCGGCGGTGACGGGGCCGGCGCCGCGGTAGCAAGTGCCGGCGACGTCGACGAGCCGAGGACGGCGGGCGGCGCCCTCGCCGAGGTCGGTGGGCGTGACCGGTTTGCCCCCGTGGGTGGGTGGGTGGGGGTTTGGCGGGCGGCGAGAGCCCCCCAGTCGGTGTCGGGAGGGCCCTGTCGGGCCGAGAGGTGGGGGCGTTGGCTGGGTTGGGGGCATGGGGAGGCGATTTTGGGGGCTCCAGGCCCCCAGGGCGGCGGGGACCCCCAGCTCGCGGACCCGACCGTGGCTCTTGGCCGGAGTGGGGGCCCTCAGCGTGCTCCGGCGCCCCAGCCGGCCCGTCCAGGGCTCCGACGGCCGGCCCGTGCGCCCGCCCGTCCAGGGCTCCGACGGCCGGCCCGTGCGCCCGCCCGGCCTACCTCGTCGCTTCCCGCCTGTCCCCGACCTGCCCGCTCCGACGGCCTCGCCGCCCCCGACCCCCCGACGCCCCGACGGGCCTCCGACCCGCGACCCCCGGCGCCCCGACCCCGACGCGGATCAGCCTCCGCTGGCGGCGTCGCCGGCGGCCGCCCGGCAGGCGGCGCAGAGGCCCGGCACGGCGAAGTGGAAGGGGTTGACCTCGAAACCGTGGTCGGCGAGGGCGGCCGCCGCCAGCTCGCGGAAGACCGAGCGTGGCGCCTCGACCGTCGCGCCGCAGCGCTCGCACACGAAGTGGGCGTGGGCGGCGGTGGCGAGGTGGTAGGTGGCGGGTCCGTGGCCGAGGTGCGAGTGCACGATCACCCCGAGCTTCTGCAACTCCTCGAGGTTGCGGTAGATCGTCGACAGGTGCACCTCCGGAGCGGTCGCCTGCACGGCCGCCGCCAACTCCTCCGCGCTGCGGTGCCCGGGGTCGTGGAACAACGCCTCCAGCAGCAGCCGGCGGGGCTGGGTCACCCGGCCGCCGCCGTCGCGCACCAGGTCGAGCACCTCCTCGACCGTGCCCGGGCCGCTGGGCGGGGCCTCGGCGCCTGCCATCGTCCCGTCACCACCGGGCGCCGTCGCGCCACCGGGCGCCGTCGCGCCACCGCCTGGCGGCGACCCACCACCGCCCGCCGCGGGCGACGAGGCGGTGGGGCGAGGCGGCACCATCGGAGGGTACCCGTGGAGGCATCACCGCCGTTCCCGACCCCGTCGTTGCACATAGTGATCCGGGAGGCGGTACGGTCCGTTCGCAGGAGCGAATGGTTCGCAACAAGGGGACCTCGGAGGGACGGCGATGACGAACCCAGCGACCACCATGCCCACCGGAGGGCCTCCCGGCGCCGGCGGTCGGGCCGGGCGCGTCCGGCGTCTGCGGGCCGCCCTCACCCCACGGGAGTGGGCAGGCATGGCGGCGATGGTCGGCGTCATCCTCGGGCTCAACGTCCTCGGCTGGACGCTGATCGGCATCGCCGCCGCCGGCCACTACCGCATCGGGGCCAAGGAGGCGTTCGGGTTCGGGACCGGGATCCTCGCCTACACGCTCGGCATGCGCCATGCCTTCGACGCCGACCACATCTCGGCCATCGACAACACCACCCGCAAGCTGCTGGCCGACGGCAAGCGCCCGCTGAGCGTCGGCTTCTGGTTCTCCCTCGGCCACTCCTCGGTGGTGTTCATCCTGGCAGTGCTGCTCAACTTCGGCATCCGGGGGCTCGACGCCCAGCTGAAGACCGGGTCCTCGGCGTTGGAGCACACGACCACGATCGTCGGCACCGCCGTCTCGGCGGTCTTCCTCTTCCTCATCGCCGCGCTCAACCTGGTGATCCTGCGGAGCATCCTGCAGATCTTCCGGTCCATGCGGCGGGGGACCTACGACGAAGCCGAGCTCGAGCGCCAGCTCAACAGCCGCGGTCTCATGATGCGGGTCCTCGGGCCGCTGTCGCGGCGGGTCGACTCGGGCGTCAAGATGTACCCGGTCGGGTTCCTGTTCGGGCTGGGCTTCGACACCGCCACGGAGGTCGCCCTGCTGGTGCTGTCGGGCACGGCCGTCGCCGGGGGCCTGCCCTTCTACGCCATCCTCGCCCTGCCGGTCCTCTTCGCCGCCGGCATGAGCCTGTTCGACATGCTCGACGGCTGCTTCATGAACTTCGCCTACGACTGGGCGTTCTCGCGTCCGGTGCGGAAGGTGTACTACAACCTGACCATCACCGGCCTGTCGGTCTTCGTCGCCCTGTTCATCGGCGGGGTCGAGACCTTCGGCCTGCTCGGGCAGGAGAGCGGCCTGCACGGGGCGTTCTGGCGGTTCGTCGGGGGTTTCGACCTCAACACCGCCGGCTTCGTCATCGTCGGGGTGTTCGTCCTGACCTGGGTCGTGGCGCTGCTCGTGTGGCGCTTCGCCGACATCGAGCGGCGCTGGGACGCCAGCCTGCGCGCCGCCGAGGACTGACCCCGCCACTCCGGACAGGCCCGGGAGACCCGGGCCTCAGGCCCCGCCGCCGGGGAGGGCGAAGCGGCACCACACCGACTTGCCGTCCCGGGTCGGGCGGGCGCCCCACTGGTGCGCCAGCAGCCCGACCATCTGCAAGCCCCGGCCGTGCTCGTCCTCCGAGCCGGCGCGCACGGCTCGCGGCAGGACGCCGGTCCCGTCGGTCACCTCGGCGTAGAGCCACTCGTCGCTGCGGCGGACCCGCAGCTGCCGGGGGCCGTCGGCATGGACGACGGCGTTGGTGACCAGCTCGTCGACGGCGAGGACGACGTCGTCGGCGAGCGGCGCCCCGATGTGCCACTCCGCCAGAGTCGCCGCCAGCCACCGGCGGGCCTTCCCGACCGTCTGGCGGTCGTCCTGCAGGGGCAGGGCGGCCGCGGCGGCCTCGCCGCCGTCGGGAATGGGGACGGCGACGAGGACGGCGATGTCGTCGGTCGGGTCCTCGGGCACCAGCCGCTCGACCACCGCCCGCGCCAGACCGCCGTCGGGGAGGGCGCCGGCGCCGCCGGCCGAGAGGTCCTGCAACGCCGCGACCAGCGCGTCGATGCCGGCGTCGAGGGGGTCGCTGCGTCGCTCGACCAGCCCGTCGGTGTACAGCGTGAGCGATGTCCCCGGGGGCAGGTGCACCTCCTCCTCGGTCGGGAACCCGGCCGAGGTCCCGAGTGGCGGGGACACGGTCGTCAGGCGCCGGGCCCCGTCCGGGCCGACGACGAGCGGGGGCACGTGGCCGCTGTTGGCGTAGGTCAGGGTCCCGTCGAAGGGGTCGAAGACGGCGTACACGCAGGTGACGATGTGGTCGTCGCCGAGCTCCCGCACCGCCCCGTCGAGCAGCCCGAGCACGTCGGCGGGCGGCAGGTCGAGCCGGGCGTAGGCGCGGGTGGCGGACCGCAGCTGGCCCATCACCGCCGCCGCCCGGACGCCGCGGCCCATGACGTCGCCGACGACGAGGGCGGTCCGGCCGGAGCCCAGCTCGATCACGTCGTACCAGTCGCCGCCGACCTGCGTCCCGGCGACCCCCGCCCGGTAGTAGGTCCCCACGTCGAGGCCGTCGGGAGCGAAGTCCTGTGTCGGCAGCAGGCTGGTCTGGAGCTGCTCGGCGATGCGGTGCTCCCGGATGGCGGTCTCCCGGGCGACGGCCGCGGCCGCCAGGGCCTGCTCGGCCGCCCGCTGGTCCTGGATGTCCTGCACGGACCCGCGGATGACCGGCCGGGCGGGGTCGGAGTTGACCAGCTCCCCCCAGACCCGGACGAGGCGGCTGCCCGCGTCGTTGCCGATCCGCAGCTCCACGTCGACGGGGTCGGATCGGCTCGCCGACCGCACGGCGGTGTGGGCCGCGGCGCGGTCGTCGGCGTGGACGAAGCGGTCGATGACCTCCGCCAGGCTCGGCTCGGGCGGTCCCCAGGCGGCATCGTCCAGCAGGCCCAGCATGCGCCGCATCTCGTCGGAGGCGTCGAGCCGGCCGGTGGCGAGGTCGATCTCGAAGCTGCCGACGCGGGCCATGCGTTCGGCCTGGTCGAGCATCGCCTGGCGGCGCTCGAGCTCGATGCGGACCCGCCGGGACCGCTCGAGCTCCAGGTTGGAGCGGACCCGGGCGAGCAGCTCCCGGGCGGTGAACGGCTTGATCAGGTAGTCGTCGGCCCCGGCCTCGAGGCCCTCGACCATGCCGTCCTCGCCGGCTCGTGCCGAGAGGAGCACGACCGGCAGCTGCATGGTCGCCGGGTCGCCGCGCAGGCCCGACAGGAGCCCGATGCCGTCGAGGTTGGGCATCATCACGTCGGAGAGGACCAGGTCGGGCGGGTCGGCGCGCGCCATGCGCAGCGCTTCCTCGCCGTCGCGTGCGGTCCGGACCCGGTAGTGCTGGGAGAGGAGCCCCTCCAGGTACTCGCGCATGTCGGCGCTGTCGTCGACGACGAGCACCGTCGGGGTGCGCGCCCCCTCGGCGGGCCCGGCGGCCGCCGGTACGGGGACGGCGTCGGCGGGCGCGCCGCCCACCCAGCGCATGGCCTCGGCGACGAAGCCCGCCGTCTGGCGCTCGAGGGTCCGGGCGGTCCCCTCGGCGTCGCCCGCCGCACCGGCTGCCCCCTCGGCGACCTCGCCGGTCGTCGCCGGGTCCTCGGCCCCGGCGCCGCGTGGAGCGGGGTGGGCGGCACCGGCCGCGTCGGCGGGCACCCAGGGGATGCGCACCCGGAAGGTGCTGCCGGCGCCCTCGGTGCTGTCGACGCCGACCGTGCCGCCGTGGAGGGCGGTCAGCTCGGCGACGAGGGCGAGCCCGATGCCCGACCCCTCGAAGGTGCGCGACCGGGTGCCGAGCACCCGGTGGAAGCGCTCGAAGAGGCGGGCGTGCTCCTCGGGCGGGATCCCCACGCCGGTGTCGGTCACGGCGAGCTCGATGGCCGGCGGCTCGAGCAGCGCCCCGTCGCCGGTCACCGACGCCGCCGGGCTGTCCGGCGTGGCGTCGGTGAGCGCCCGCAGCGACACGGTGACGCCGCCCTCGAAGGTGAACTTGAGGGCGTTGGACAGCAGGTTGAGCAGGATCGTCGCCCACATCTGCGGGTCGACCTGCGCCGGTCCCGGCATCGGGGGGCAGTCGAGGGTGAGGGTGAGCCCCGCCCGCCGGATCGCCGGGGCAAACGTCCTCGCCAGCTCGGCGGTCAGCGCCGGCAGGTCGGTC
>DASSZM010000169.1:0-2631 GCA_035702855.1 Acidimicrobiales bacterium
CTCGCCGACGTGGCGGTGGCCTACTGGGCGGCCCGCCAGGTGCTCGGCGCCGGGGAGCTGCTGGACGAGATCGAGCGGGAGGCCACGGCCCTCGGCGCCGACGCCGAGGCGGCGTTGCACGCCGGTCTCACCGAGGCGATCGGCCGCCTGGCCCGGCGCTACCTCTTCCAGGGCCCGGTCTCGGCGTCCACCTGCCTCGCCCGGGACGGGGAGCTGACCCGGGACCTGCTGGCACGGGCGCAGGACGCCGCCGCCGATGGCGCCGGCACGTCCCCGCTGGACGTCGCCCGGTCGGCCGCCGAGCTGCGGGTGTCGGGCGCACCCCCGGCACTGGCGCTGGCCGTCGCCTCCCGCCTGGCGGCGGTCGACGTGGCCGACGCCCAGCTGGTCAGCGAGTCCACCGGTGCCCCGCCGGTGGCCGCCCTCGCCGGGCTGGCGGCCGTCGACGCCAACGGGGGCGCCCGCCTCCTCGATGTCCTCCGCCGGGTGGAGGCCCCGGGGCGCTGGGCCGCCTGGCAGCGGCGGGCGCTGCTCGACGACGTGGCGCGGTGGCGGGCGCACGCCGTCGCCGCCGCCCTCCGGCCGGGGGACGGCGCCGACAGCACGTCGCCGGCATCGGTCGTCGCCGCCGTCGAGGCGTGGCTCGCCCCCCGCCGGTCAGTGCTGGGCGGGGTCGACGGGCTCCTCGACCGGCTGGAGGGCGTCCAGCGGGGCGACGCGGGCGAGCGGCGGGGTGTGGACACCGTTGCGCTCGCCTCGGTCGCGGTGCGGCGCCTGCCGAGCTGAAGGCGCCCTCCCGGCGCCGTCGGTCGACGGCGACCGGCCGTCGATCCCGCCGCCGAGCCGCCGGGCCGGACCGGGGGGTTGGCGCACGGCGCCGGTCGGGTCGCTGACCAGCGCCCCCGTCGCCGTCCAGACCGCCTCGATCCGGTCCAGCCTCGGCGTGGCGGTGGTGCGGACCCGGGCGGCGACCCCGGCGACCAGGGCGTTGGCCAGGGCGATCCCCGCCGTCATCGAGTCGAAGGGGCCGACCCCCTCGGCCGACATCGTCAGCGTCTCGGCGGCCAGACCGGCCAGCGGGGAGAGCGGCCCGTCGGTGATGGCGATCAGCGCGGCCCCGGCGTCGACCGCCCAGCGGGCGAGCTCGACCAGCCAGCTCTCGTAGCGACGGATGTCGACGGCGACGAGAGTGTCGCCGCCGGCGAGGCGGGCGAGGACCCGGGCGGCGACCACCTGCGAGCCGCCGACGAGCGTGACCCCGTCGCGCAGCTGGGTGAGCCGTTGCGCCAGGGTGCAGCCGACCGGCTCGGTGATGTCGCCCGGCAGCACCCACACCGCCCGCGCCGGGTCGGCGAGGCGGGTCACGACGGCGTCGAACTGGGCCGCCGGCACCGACGACAGCGTCCGGCGCACGTTGTGCTCCTCGACGGCCGCCACCCGGGCCAGCAGGTCGGCGGGCGGCTGCTGGCGGATGCGCTCGCGGGCGGGCCCGAGCAGCAGCGAGAGCTCGCGCTGGACGTCGGATTGGAGCTCGACGAAGCCGGCGTAGCCGAGCTTGACGGCGAAGCGGACCACCGTCGGCCCGCTCGTCGCCGCCTTACGGGCGATGAGCGCCACCGTCCCGAAGGCGACGGTGTCGGGCTCGTCGGCCATGATCGCCGCCACCCTCCGCTCGGCGGCGGTCAGGCGGTCGGCGTGTTGGATGATCCGGTCTGCTACCCCCATGGTGCTGGGCGAGTGTACGGCGGCGCAGGGACACGCACCGCCGTCGTCGCGCAGCCGGGGGTCCGCCCGGGTGGGATCAGGCGGCGGACCGGCGGCGGGTGAGCCGCACGAGGACCAGGCCCATCCCGACGAGGAGCGAGGCGACCGCCAGGGTCACGGCCACGTCGGCGCCGGTGAAGGCCAGGACCGCCGTGGTGGCCGGCGTCGGGGTGGGCGTAGGGGTGCTGCCCGGGGTGCTGCCGTTGCCCTGCGTGCTCTGCCCGGACTTGGGGGTGCACGTCCCGGGCTTGGTCGTCGACCCCGGGTAGCAGGAGCTGCCGGCGAGGGCGATGGCGGGGGAGGCGGCGGGGGCCGGGGAAGCGGAGGCGGTGCCGGCGGCCAGGGCGGATGCCCCGAAGGTCGTCGCCATGGCGACGAAGAGGACGATGAGCGGACGCTTGAGCACGGGTGGTCCCTTCTCCGACCAGGTGAGCGAAGACCTGTGGATGAGGATCGTACTGTCACGCAGCGTGGTCGGCAAGCGCATTCCGAGATTTCTTCGCCCTCGAATCGGGGCAGGATCGACCGGATCATCCCGATTCTGCGGGCATTCGCCGGTGCCGGCGGTCATCTTCGCCGAGGAGCTGTCACCACTTTCAGTGGTGACAGCGTCACCAGCTGAAGGCGTGGGCGCGGCTGTCGGTGAAGCGGGCGAGGCGGTGGGGTCCCTCGCTGACGTCCCACGCCGAGGCGGGGAGGCGGGCGGACGGCTCGACGGTGAGGGTGCCGCGACGGCCCGGGAGGGTGAAGCGGAACGTCACCGTTGCCGACCGTCCGTCGGGCACGGCGACGGGGACCGCCAGCACCTGGGCGCTGCCGTCGGGCCCGGCGGCCTCCAGGGTGCGGGCACCGGGGGCGGCGGCGCCG
>DASSZM010000226.1:0-5065 GCA_035702855.1 Acidimicrobiales bacterium
GTAACGCATGGTCGGGGGCCACGTCCTTCACCTGAGGCGAGGCCTGGACATCCAGCCGCTAGTGATGTCACCTCCACCAAAGTTCACCTCGAGTTGCGTGCGCGAAGCGAGCTGAGCCGCCGGGGCCGCTGGCGGCGGAGAGCCGCAACCCCTGTGCGGCGATCATCTCGGTGAGCCGAGCGAGGTGTCTGCCACGCTCCGGCTCCGGCGTCTCCTCGGGCCCCGAAGCGGTAGTGACGGTCACCGTAGCGGGACGGATCGAGAAGTCGGCAGCCTCCTACGCCGCCCACCAGCGGGCGACCGAGTCCTACTTCTTGCGCCGCAGCCGGTCCCAGCAGGGGTCGTGGTTGCCGGGGACGAGGACCTTCGAGTCGTTGGGGAGCGCGGCAAGTGCGAGCGTCTCGGAGATGTGGGCCCATGGCGAGGTCTCCGAGCACGGCAACGTCGTCGGCGTCGGCGACCCGACGTTTCCATCGTCGGACCACGTCGAGGTCCATCTCGCCGGGCTGTGGTAGGCCCGGTGCAGATGGCGGCGTGATCGAGGTGCAGGTCGGCAGTCCACCAGCGCACGCTTCCCGTGTTGCCTCTCTCGGCCTCGTTTGTGATCAACCGGGCCTTGCCGCGGTCCACCCGGGAGGCGGAGGCGGAGCCGGTTGGCTGCCAGCTACGAGCCATCGTCCGGTCGGCGACATCCCGCTAGGCTGAGCGGCGGTGCAAGTCACTTCCAAGCGGGCGGCGTCCTCGATCGCAGGCAGCCGACCCCGCCCCTACGTCGTGGTGGGCGTCGATACCTCCGAGTCCGCCCGGAACGCGTTGCGGTGGGCAGGACGCTACGCAGGGGCGTTCGACGGCACCGTCGTCGCAACGACTGCGCTCCCCGATCTCGCCCCTTCCACCGTGGACCTCCCCGAGGCAGTCGACGCACTGGAGCGCAAGGCCCAGGCGGCGCAGCGGGAGGCCCGTGAGCGTCTCGAGCGCCTCGCCTCGGACATCATGGGGGACACCTCCAGGGTCGTCTACGCTGCGCTGCCCGGAGGGGTGGTCGACGTGCTCCTCGACGTGGCTGCCGACGCTGACCTCCTCGTCGTCGGCAACACCCCCCGCGGTGCCCTCGGACGCGCGTTGCTCCGCTCGGTGCGCCCGAGTCAGTTGACGCAAGCGGCCTGCCCAGTGGTCCTGGTGCGCGGAGAGCCGCACCCCGGCCGGCACCCTCGGTGACCGCTGAGCTCTGACTGGCACGTGGCGCTGGACTCTCGACGGGTTGCCCGGTTCCCCCTGTCGGGCACCGGCCTGCCCGGCGCCTGATAGACCGAGGCGACATGCCCGGCACGCACGTCCTCGCCGTCGATCAGGGCACCACCGGCAGCACGGCGCTGGTCCTCGACCCCGACGCCCGGATCGTCGGGCGGGGGTACGCCGAGCTCCCCCAGCACTACCCCCGCCCCGGCTGGGTCGAGCACGACCCCGCCGACCTGTGGGAGGTCTCCCGCCGGGTGGCCGAGGCGGCGCTGGCCGACGCCGGCATCCGCCCGGGCGACCTGGCGGCGCTCGGCATCACCAACCAGCGGGAGACCGTCGTCCTGTGGGACCGCCGCAGCGGGGAGCCCGTCGCCAACGCCGTCGTCTGGCAGGACCGGCGCACCGCCCGCCGCTGCGAGGACCTGCGCTCGCGGGGGTTGGAGCGCTTCGTGCGGGACCGCACCGGCCTCGTGATCGACGCCTACTTCTCGGGCACCAAGGTGGCCTGGCTGCTGGACCACGTCGACGGCCTGCGCCGGCGGGCCGAGCGGGGCGAGCTCTGCTTCGGGACCGTCGACTCCTGGCTGCTCCACCGCCTCACCGGCGGGCGGGTGCACGCCACCGACGTCACCAACGCCAGCCGGACGATGCTGTTCAACATCGACACCCTCGAGTGGGACGAGGAGCTGCTCGCCGAGCTCGACGTCCCCCGGGAGGTGCTGCCGGACGTCCACCCGAGCCTGCACGAGTTCGCCGAGACCGACCCCGGGGCGTTCCTCGGGGCGTCCGTGCCGGTCGCCGGCATCCTCGGCGACCAGCAGGCCGCCCTGTTCGCCCAGGCGTGCTTCGCGTCCGGGCAGACCAAGAACACCTACGGCACGGGGTCGTTCGTCCTCTCCCACACCGGCGGGCAGCGCCACTTCGATCAGACGGCGATGCTGTCGACGATCGCCGCCAGCGTCGAGGGGGAGCCGACCCAGTACGCCCTGGAGGGCGCCGTCTTCGCCACCGGCAGCGCCGTGCAGTGGCTGCGTGACGAGCTCGGGATCATCCGGCAGGCGTCGGAGACCGAGGCGCTCGCCCGCAGCGTGGAGGACACCGGCGACGTGTGGTTCGTCCCGGCGCTGACGGGCCTCGGCGCCCCCCAGTGGGACCCCTACGCCCGGGGCACGGTCCTCGGCCTGACCCGCGGCACCAGCCGGGCCCACCTGGCGCGGGCGGTCCTCGAGAGCATCGCCTACCTCACCCGTGACGTCGTGGAGGCCATGCAGCGCCAGTCCGGCATCCGGGTCGGGGAGCTGCGCGCCGACGGGGGCGCCTCGGCCAACGGCTGGCTGATGCAGTTCCAGGCCGACATGCTCGGCATCCCCGTCGACGTCCCCGAGCAGATCGAGACCACGTCGCTGGGTTCGGCGTTCGCCGCCGGGCTGCGGACCGGGGTGTGGAAGGACCGCGCCGAACTGGCACGCATCCGCCGCACCGCCCGCCGCTACGAGCCGTCGCTGGACCAGGACCGGCGCGAGGCCAGGTACCGCCGCTGGAAGCAGGCCGTGGAGCGGTCGCTCGCCTGGGCGGCCCGGGGCACGTAGGGGTGGCTGCGGGCGCCGGCGCCCGCCGGGCCCGTCGGCTACAACGAGACAGCGCCCGCCCGAGCCGAGGAGGAGTCCCCCCCGCCATGACCAGCTTCGATCGCCGCACCGACCGCTCGGCCCTCTCGCCGGCCGCCCGCCAGGCGGCCCTCCGGCGGATGGGGGCGACGGCGGCGGGGGAGGAGCTCGACATCCTCGTGGTCGGCGGGGGCGTGGTCGGCGCCGGCGCCGCCCTCGACGCCGCCAGCCGGGGTCTGTCGGTCGGGCTCGTCGAGGCCCGGGACTGGGCGTCGGGGACCTCCAGCCGCTCGAGCAAGCTCATCCACGGCGGCCTCCGCTACCTCGAGCAGCTCGAGCTGCACCTGGTGACCGAGGCGCTCACGGAGCGGGGCCTCATGCTCCAACGGCTCTGCCCGCACCTCGTCCGGCCGGTCAGCTTCCTCTACCCGCTCACCCACCGGGGATGGGAACGTCCCTACGTCGGCGCCGGATTGGTCCTCTACGACACCCTCGGGCTCGGCCGGGGCTGGGGGCGCGGGCTGCCGCTGCACCGGCACCTGACCAGGCGGGGCGTCGCCCGGGTCTGCCCGGCGCTGCGCCCCGATGCGCACGTCGGCGGGGTCCGCTACTGGGACGCCCAGGTCGACGACGCCCGCCACACCATGACGATCGTCCGCACCGCCGCGTCCCTCGGCGTCCTCGCCGCCAACCGGGCCCAGGTCGTCGGGCTGACCCGCCTGGGGGAGCGGGTCACGGGGGCGGTGGTGCGGGACCTGGAGTCCGGTGAGGAGCTCGTCGTCCGGGCCCGGCGCGTCGTCAACGCGACCGGCGTGTGGACCGACGACACCCAACGGCTGGCGACCGAGCGGGGGGAGGTGCGTGTGCGGGCCTCCAAGGGCGTGCACCTGGTGGTGCCCCGGGACCGCATCCGCAGCGAGGTCGGGTTGATCCTGCGCACCGAGACGTCGGTCCTGTTCGTGATCCCCTGGGGGCGCCACTGGCTGATCGGCACCACCGACACGGACTGGGATCTCGACCGGGCCCACCCGGCGGCCAGCGCCGCCGACATCGACTACCTCCTCGGGCGGCTGAACGCCGTGCTGCAGACGCCCGTGACCCGCGACGACATCGAGGGCGTCTACGCCGGGCTGCGGCCGCTGCTCGCCGGGGAGTCGGAGGCCACGAGCCGCCTGTCGCGCGAGCACACCGTCGTCACCCCCGTCCCCGGGCTGGTCGTCGTCGCCGGGGGCAAGTACACGACCTACCGCGTCATGGCCCGCGACGCCGTCGACGCCGCCGTCCACGGCCTGCCGGCGGCGGTGCCGGCCAGCTGCACCGACCGGGTGCCCCTCGCCGGCGCCGAGGGCTGGCCGGCGGTCCGCAACAACGCCGCCCGCCTCGCGGCCGAGTCCGGCCTGCACCCCGACCGCATCGAGCACCTCCTCGGGCGCTACGGCGCCCTCGTCCGGGACCTGCTCGAGCTCGTCGCCGCCGACCCGAGCCTGGCCGAGCCGCTCCCCGGCGAGGGGGCCGACGACTACCTCGGCGCCGAGGTCGTCTACGCCGTGGCCGCCGAGGGGGCCCGCCACGTCGAGGACGTGCTCGCCCGCCGCACCCGGATCAGCTTCGAGGCGTTCGACCGCGGGGTCGGCGCCGCCGAGCGGGTCGCCGGGCTGATGGCGCCGCTGCTGGGCTGGGACGCCGAGCGCGAGGCCGGCGAGGTCGCCCACTACCGCGCCCGGGTCGCGGCCGAGCGGCGGAGCCAGGAGGCGGCCGACGACCGCACCGCCGACGCCACCCGTCTCGATGCGCCCGATGTCATCCCCACCGTGCCGCTCGGCGCGGCCGGGCACTAGGACCGCCAGGGTGGACCGGGCCGCCGAGGTCGCCGTCGTCGGCGCCGGACCGGTCGGCCTGACCCTCGCCGTGCTCCTCGCCCAGCGGGGCCGGCGGGTCGCCGTGCTCGAGCGCCGGCCGGACCGCCATGCCATGCCACGGGCGGTCCACCTCGACGACGAGGCCGCCCGCACCCTCCAGGCGGCTGGTCTCGGTGCCCGCCTGGAGGCCATCTGCGAGCCGGCGCCCCTCTACGAGTGGCGCAACGGCTCGGGGACGGTCCTGCTCCGACTCGGGCGCCCCCTCACGGCCCCGTCGGGCTGGCCGGCGTCGTCGATGTTCCACCAGCCCGACCTCGAAGCGCTCCTCGAGGAGCGGGCCGGCGACTGCGGCGTCGACCT
>DASSZM010000253.1:0-16858 GCA_035702855.1 Acidimicrobiales bacterium
CTCGGGGACTCCTAGGAGCCGGCGTGCTGGTCGAGTTGCGGGTACGGGACCTGGGGGTCATCGACGACCAGGCGCTCCTCCTCGGGCCGGGCATGACGGCGCTGACGGGCGAGACCGGCGCCGGCAAGACGATCGTCGTCGAGGCCCTCGGCCTGCTCGTCGGAGAGCGGGCCGACGCCCTCCTCGTGCGGCCCGGTGCCGACGAGGCGCTCGTCGAGGGGCGCTTCGCCGCCGAGCCCGACGCCGCCGGCGTCGACGGCGCGGGGGAGCGGATCCTCGCCCGGGCGGTGGCGGCCGGCGGCCGGAGCCGCGCCTACCTGGACGGGCGCATGGCCAGCGCCGCCGCCCTCGCCGAGACCGGCGGCGAGCTGCTCGACCTCCACGGCCAGCACGCCGCCCAGTCGCTGCTCGCCCCGGCCACCCAGCGGGCCGCCCTCGACCTGGCCGGCGGCGTCGACCGGGGCCCGCTCGACGAGCTCCGCCGGCAACGGCGGGCCCTCACCGCCCGCGAGGCGGAGATCGGCGGGGACGGCCGGGCTCGGGCGCACGAGGTGGACCTGGTGCGCTTCCAGCTCGCCGAGCTGGACGCCGCCACCCTCGAGGACCCCGAGGAGGACGACGCGCTGCGCGCCGAGGAGGAGCGCCTCGGCGGGGCGGTGGCGCTCCGGGCCGCCCTGGCGACCGCCCACGAGGCGCTCGCCGGTGACGGCGGGGCGGTCGACTGGGTCGGCGCCGCTCTGGCGGCCGTGGGCGGCCACGGGCCCCTCGCCGCCCTCACCCAGCGGCTCCGGGCGGTCGCCGCCGAGGTGGCCGACGGCGCCGACGAGGTCCGCCGCCTGGCCGAGCGCACCGAGGAGGACCCGGCCCGCCTGGCGGAGGTCGGCTCCCGCCGCCAGCTGCTGCGGGAGCTGCGGCGCAAGTACGGCGACACCCTCGGCGAGGTGCTCGCCTACCGGGAGCAGGCACGCGCCCGACTGGCCGAGCTCGAGTCCCACGACGCCACCGCCGCCGCCCTGGGCGAGCAGCGCCGGCGCCTCGACGCGGCGATCGCCGACGCCGAGGCGGCCCTCGGCCGGGCCCGGAGGGCGGCCGCCGGGCCGTTCGCCACCGCCGTCGAGCACCGCCTGCAGGAGCTGGCCCTGCCGCGGGCGCGCTTCGAGGTCCTCGTCGACGGGCCGGCCGGCGAGTCGGTCACCTGGCTGCTCGGGGCCAACCCGGGCGAGCCGGCCCTGCCGCTCACCAAGGTGGCGTCGGGCGGGGAGCTCGCCCGCACGATGCTGGCGGCCCGCCTCGTGCTCGGCGCCGCCGGGGAGGCCGTCGGGCGGACGCTGGTCTTCGACGAGGTCGACGCCGGCATCGGCGGGGAGGCGGCGACGGCCGTCGGCCGGGCGCTGGCCGCCCTGGCCGCCCACCACCAGGTCCTCGTCGTCACCCACCTGGCCCAGGTCGCCGCCTTCGCCGACCGTCAGCTCGTCGTGGCCAAGGAGGTCGAGGGGTCCCGCACCGTCGCCCGGGTGCGGCCGGTCGAGGGTGCCGAGCGGGTGGCGGAGCTGTCCCGGATGCTGTCGGGGCGCCCCGGGAGCGCCACCGCCCGCCGCCACGCCGAGGAGCTGCTGGCCGAGGCCGTGCCCGCCGCCCCGGCCCGGCCCGGGGGGCGGCGCAAGCCGGCGGTGCGCAGCTCGGCCCGGGCGGGACGGTAGGCTGCGGCGGTTCCGAGCGACGACGACACGAGACGAGGAGTCCACTTGGCGAAGCACATCTTCGTCACCGGCGGGGTGGCCAGCTCCCTCGGGAAGGGGCTCGCTGCCTCCTCCCTCGGCCGGCTGCTGAAGAGTCGGGGCTTGCGGGTCACCATCCAGAAGCTGGACCCGTACATCAACGTCGACCCCGGGACCATGAACCCCTTCGAGCACGGCGAGGTGTTCGTCACCGACGACGGCGGCGAGAC
The DNA here is from genome assembly GCA_035702855.1 of Acidimicrobiales bacterium. Lineage (GTDB taxonomy): Bacteria > Actinomycetota > Acidimicrobiia > Acidimicrobiales > Palsa-688 > JAKAQB01. Next base: position 1,949 of record DASSZM010000253.1, read on the forward strand.
CGACCTCGACCTCGGCCACTACGAGCGGTTCATCGACGAGAACCTGCACCGTGACTCCAACGCCACCACCGGCTCGATCTACCAGAGCGTGATCGCCAAGGAGCGCCGGGGCGACTTCCTCGGGCGCACCGTCCAGGTCATCCCCCACATCACCGACGAGATCAAGGACCGCATCCGGCGGCTCGCCACCGACGACACCGACGTCGTCATCACCGAGATCGGCGGCACGGTCGGCGACATCGAGATCCTGCCGTTCCTCGAGGCGATCCGGCAGCTGCGCAAGGACGTCGGCCGGGACAACGTCGTGTTCGTCCACGTCACGCTGGTGCCGTTCCTCGGCCCGTCGGGTGAGCAGAAGACCAAGCCCACGCAGCACTCGGTGACCGAGCTGCGCAGCCGGGGGATCATCCCCGACATCATCGTCTGCCGCTCGGACCGGTCGATCTCCGAAGGCCTGAAGCGCAAGATCTCCAACCTCTGCGACGTGCCGATCGAGGCCGTCGTCTCCTGCATCGACGCCCCCAACCTCTACGAGATCCCCCTGGCCCTCCACGAGGAGGGCCTCGACGACTACGTGTGCCGGCTGCTGCACTTCGACGACGCCGCCCACCCGCTGGAGCTGTCGGCGTGGGAGGGCCTCGTCGGCCGGATCGAGCAGTCCACCCGGCCGGTGCGCATCGGGCTCATCGGCAAGTACGTCAACCTGCCCGACGCCTACCTGTCGGTGGTCGAGGCGCTCCGCCACGGCGGCTACCACCACGGGGCCGAGGTCAGCATCGACTGGATCCAGGCGGAGGAGGTCGAGGGCCTCCTCGCCGACGGCCGGCTCCGGGACCTCGACGGGATCGTGCTGCCCGGCGGGTTCGGGGAGCGCGGGGTCGAGGGCAAGATCGCCGCCGCCGGCTACGCCCGCGAGCACGGCATCCCCTGCCTCGGGCTGTGCCTCGGCCTGCAGGTGATGGTCATCGACTACGCCCGCAACGTGCTCGGCCTCGAGGGCGCCAACTCCCGCGAGTTCGACGCCTCCACGCCCCACCCGGTGATCGACCTCATGGACGAGCAGCGCGACGTGGTCGACAAGGGCGGCACCATGCGCCTCGGCGCCTACCTGGCCCGGCTGGCCCCCGGTTCGCAGGTGGCCGCCGCCTACGGCACCGAGGTCGTCTCGGAGCGGCACCGCCACCGCTTCGAGGTCAACAGCCGCTACCGGGTCCGCCTGGAGCAGGCCGGCCTGCGCTGCTCGGGGGTGTCGCCCGACGACCGGCTGGTGGAGTTCATCGAGCTGCCCGGCCACCCCTTCTGGGTCGGCACCCAGGCCCACCCCGAGTTCAAGAGCCGCCCGGACCGGGCCCACCCGCTGTTCCGCGAGCTGGTCGGCGCCGCCCTCGCCCGGGCGGAGGGTCGGGCGCCCCGGCTCCTCACCCTCGACGAGCTCGAGCGCTCGCGGCCGGTGGCGTGAGCGGCGACCGCTTCGAGGCGCTCGGCGAGCAGGAGCTGTACCGGGGGTCGCTCATCCGGGTGGCCCGGGGCAGCTTCCGCGCCCCCGACGGCTCCCGCTTCGAACGCGACATCGTCCACCACCCCGGCGCCGTCGTCGTCGTCCCCCTCGCCGGTCCGGGGACGGCGCTGCTGGTCCGCCAGTACCGGGCCGCCATCGGCACCGAGCTGCTGGAGCTACCGGCCGGCAAGCGCGACGTCGACGGCGAGCCGCCCGAGCGCACCGCCGAGCGCGAGCTCATCGAGGAGGTCGGGCGCCGGGCGGGGAAGCTCGAGCTGCTGGCCGAGTTCTACAACTCGCCGGGCTTCTGCGACGAGCACACCTGGCTGTACCTGGCCACCGACCTCACCGTGGTCCCCCACGACCGCCAGGGCGTCGAGGAGCACGCCATGACCGTCCACGAGTTGGCGCTCGGGGACCTCGACCGGCTGGTCGCCTCCGGCGAGGTGGCCGACGCCAAGACCATCGTCGGGCTCACCCTCGCCGCCCGGCGGACCGGCGCCTGACGACTCCGCCGGCGGGGCCCGACCCGGGACCCGACCGCCCCTGCACGACCCGGGGCCGTACCGTGGCGTTCTCGTGACCCCACCGCAGGCGCCGCGCCCGGCCCGGCGCTTCCGCATCGACGGCCAGATCCTCGTCGTGGTCGGTCTGGTGCTGCTGGCCGCCTACGGCCTGCGCCACTCGGTCGGGCTCAGCTTCGTGCTGGTGCTGATCGTCATCGTCCCGTCGATCATCCTCCACGAGGTGTCCCACGGCGTGGTGGCCCTCGCCTGCGGCGACGACACCGCCAAGCGGGCCCACCGCCTCACCCTCAACCCGCTCCGCCACATCGACCCGGTCGGCACCCTCATCCTGCCCGCGGTGCTGGCGCTGAGCGGCCTGGGCGCCTTCGGCTACGCCAAGCCGGTGCCGATCGACCCCCGCCGGATGCGCCACCCGCGCAACGACGCCATCCTCGTCAGCCTGGCGGGCCCGGCCACCAACCTCGCCCTCGCCGGGCTGTCGATCGTCGCCCTGCGGGCCATCACCCCCACCGCCCAGCTCCACCAGCTGCCCCAGCTGCTCGCCTACGACCCGGGCGCCCTCGGCGTCCCGACCGAGCTGCTCTACCTGCTCGGCCTGCTCAACGTGGTCCTGGCGGTGTTCAACGTGCTGCCCATCCCACCCCTCGACGGGTCGGTCCTCCTCGAGCGGCTCCTGCCGGCGTCCGCCCTGCAGACGTGGTGGCGCATCCGGCGCTACTCGATGCTGGTCCTCCTGGCGATCGTGCTGCTCGTCCCCGGTGTCCTGGGCCACGTCTTCCGGCCGGCGGAGAACGCCTGGGCGCACGTCCTCGCCGGCTGACCCGGCGGCGGCCGGGCGGCTCAGCGCGCCGGCAGCAATCCGATGGCGTCCATCGCCCGGGCGAGGGTGGCGGCGGCGACCGGCTCGGCCCGCTCGGCACCCGCCCGCAGGACCTTGTCGACCGTGGCCGGGTCGGCCTCCAGCTCCCGGTAGCGGGCCTGGACGGGGCGGAGCAGCTCGATGACCGCCTCGGCGGTGGCCGCCTTCAGCTCGCCGTAGCGCCGGTAGCCGGCGGCGACCTCCGCCGGGTCGCCGCCGGTCGCCGCCGCGAGGATCTGCAGCAGGTTGGCGACGCCCGGCTTGGTGTCGGGGTCGAAGCGGACGGCGTCGGGGCCGTCGTCGGTGTCGGTGACCGCCCGCTTGATCTTGCGCTCCACGACCTCGGGCTCGTCGAACAGCCCGATCATGCCCTGGTCGGACTCCGCCGACTTCGACATCTTGCGGGTCGGCTCCTGCAGGTCCATGATCCTCGCCCCCCGCCCCGGCGGGGGGATGGTGGCCTCGGGCACGGTGAACACCGGCCCGTAGCGGGTGTTGAAGCGCTCGGCCAGGTCCCGGGTCAGCTCGAGGTGCTGGCGCTGGTCCTCGCCCACCGGGACGTGCGTCGCCCGGTACAGCAGGATGTCGGCCGCCATCAGCGTCGGGTAGGTGAACAGCCCGACCCGGGCGGCCTCCTCGCCCCCCTTGGCCGCCTTGTCCTTGAACTGCGTCATCCGCCGCAGCTCGCCCATGCTCGCCGTGCACTCGAGCAGCCACGACAGTTGGGTGTGCTGTGGCACGTGGCTCTGCACGAAGAGGGTGCACGCCTCGGGGTCGAGGCCGGCGGCGAGCAGCAGCGTCGCCATCGCCCGGGTCTCCTGGCGCAGCTCGGCGGGGTCGCGCGGGATGGTGAGGGCGTGCAGGTCGACCACGCAGTAGAAGCTCTCGCCGATGCGCTGGTCCTCGACCCAGTAGCGGACCGCCCCGAGGTAGTTGCCGAGGTGGACGCCACCGGTGGGCTGGATGCCCGAGAGGATCCTGGTCATCCCGCCATGGTAGGAGGCGGCCGGCCCGGGTCCCCGAGCAGCTCCCCGGGGACGCCTACGCTGGCCGGGTGCCCTACACGGTGAGCACCCCCGTCTTCGAGGGCCCCTTCGACCTGTTGTTGCACCTGATCACCCGCGAGCAGGTGGACCTGTGGGAGGTGTCGCTCTCGGCCATCGTCGACGAGTACGTGGCCGCCCTCGAGGCGATGCGGGCCGACCTGGACCTCGAGACGGCCACCGAGTTCCTGCTGATCGCCGCCGTGCTCCTCGAGCTCAAGGCGCGCCGGCTCCTCCCCGGCGAGGACGACGCCGACCTCGACGAGGAGCTGGCGTTGTGGGAGGAGCGGGACCTGCTGCTCGCCCGCCTGCTCGAGTGCAAGACGTTCAAGGACGCCGCCGGGGCCCTCACCCGGATGATGGACGGCGCCGCCCGCTCCTGGCCACGCACCGCCGGCCTGGAGGACCGATTCGTGGGGCTGGCCCCCGACCCCCTCGAGGGTGTCACCGCCGAGCGGCTGCGCAACGCCCTGCGGGCAGCACTGGCGCCCAAGCCGGTGCCCCGGGTGACCCTCGACCACGTCGGCGTGATCCGGGTGACCGTCGCCGACGCCGTCGCCGAGCTGGTCGACGAGCTCCCGCGGGTCGGCCGGATCAGCTTCCGCCGGCTCACCGCCGGCCTGGTCGAGCGCATCGAGGTCATCGTGCGCTTCCTCGCCGTGCTCGAGCTGTGCAAGCAGGGCCAGGTCGAGCTGGACCAGGCGGGCAGCTTCGAGGAGCTCCACGTGCGGTGGCTCGACGACGACGAGCGCGACCGGACCGACGGCGTCCGCCTGGAGGAGATCGAGGAGTACGCCGGCTGATGGCCAGCGAGAGCCACCGGGCCATCGAGGCGATCCTGATGGTCGCCGACCGCCCGATCGAGCCGGGCCTGCTCGCCCAGGTGCTCGAGGTCTCGCCGGCCCGGGTCGACGAGCTGTGCCGCGAGCTGCAGGCCTCCTACTCGGCGGAGGACCGCGGCTTCTGCCTCGTCCGGGTCGCCGGCGGGTACCGCTTCCAGTCGCACCCCGACCTGGCCGCCTACGTCGAGCGCTTCGTGCTGGAGGGCCAGCACGCCCGCCTGTCGGCGGCGGCGCTCGAGACGCTGGCCATCGTCGCCTACAAGCAGCCGATCTCCCGGGCGCAGATCGCCGCCATCCGCGGCGTGAGCGCCGACGGGGTCCTGCGCACCCTCGAGCAGCGCGGCTACGTGGGCGAGGTGGGACGCGACCCCGGCCCGGGCCAGGCCGTCCTCTACGGCACGACCCCGTCGCTGCTGGAGCGCCTCGGCCTCGACTCCCTCGCCGACCTCCCACCGCTGGAGGAGTTCGTCCCCGGCCCCGAGGTGATGGACGCCCTCGAGCAGGGGCTGCGCGCCGACGCCGCCGCCGCCCGCAACGCCCCGCCCGCCGCGGAGGGCGACGCCGGCGAGGAGGAGGATGGCCCGGTGCGGCCGGCGCCGGCCGAGGACGCCGACCCCGCGGACCGGGCGGGGACGGGCGGGGTCGCCGACGTGGCGGACGACGCCGGGCCACCCCTGCGATGATCCCCGCCGGGGACGGCATCCGGCTCCAGAAGCTGCTCGCCCAGGTCGGGATCGGCAGCCGCCGGGTCTGCGACGAGCTGATCGCCGACGGCCGGGTCACCGTCAACGACGAGGTGGCCGACCTCGGCCGCCGGGTGGACCCGGAGGTCGACCGGATCACCGTCGACGGCGTGCCGGTGTCGGTGCGCCCCGGCCTGGTCCACTACCTGCTCAACAAGCCAGCCGGCGTCGTCTCCACCGCCTCGGACCCCGAGGGCCGCCCGACCGTCGTCGGGCTCGTCCCCGCCGAGCCGCGGGTGCACCCGGTCGGGCGCCTCGACGCCGACACCGAGGGCCTGCTGCTGCTGACCAACGACGGCGACCTCACCCACCGCCTGACCCATCCCCGCTACGGCGTGGAGAAGGAGTACCTGGCCCACGTCGACGGCGGCGCCCTGCGCCCCAACCAGCTGCGCCAGCTGCGGGAGGGCGTCGCCCTCGACGACGGGGTGACGGCGCCGGCGCGGGTGTCGCAGCCGTCGCCGGGCCTGCTGCGCATCACCATCCACGAAGGCCGCAACCGCCAGGTCCGGCGGATGTGCTCGGCCGTCGGCCACCCGGTCCTGCGCCTCGTGCGGGTGCGCATCGGCCCGCTGCGGGACCCGGACCTGCCGCCGGGGCAGTGGCGGCCGCTGCGGCGCGAGGAGCTCCAGGCCCTGGAGGCGGCCGCGGTGGGAGCCGCGGCCGAAGGAGCCGTCGGACCGCTCCACTAGGCTGGGCAATCGTGCCCGTCGACCGTCGCCGCCGGTGACCACCCCGGCCGTGCGCCGCGCGCAGGTGGTCGGCACCGGGCTGATCGGCGGGTCCGTCGCCGCCGCCCTCCGGGCGCGCGGCTGGCACGTCACCGGCTCCGACCTCGACCCGGCCCGGGCGGCGCGCGCCCGGGCGGACGGCATCGTGGACGAGGTCGGCGAGGACGACCGGGCGGCGGTGACCTTCATCGCCACCCCCGCCGGGGCGGTGGTCGACGCCGCCCGGCGGGCCCTGCGGCGCGGCGGCGTGGTGACCGACGTCGCCGGCATCAAGGGCCCGATCGCCGCCGCCCTGCCCGAGCCGAGCTTCGTCGGCGGCCATCCCATGGCCGGCTCCGAGCAGCAGGGGCTCGACGGCGCCGACCCGGACCTGTTCGAGGGCGCCACCTGGGTGCTCACCCCGACGGCCACCACCGACGCCGACGCCTACGCCACCGTGCAGTCCGTCGCCTCCGCCCTCGGCGCCCTCGTGGTCGCCGTGCCGCCCGACCGCCACGACCAGCTCGTCGCGCTCATCTCCCACGTCCCGCACCTGACGGCCGCCACCCTCATGAACCTGGCGGCCGACTCGGCGCTCGAGCACGGCACGCTGCTGCGCCTGGCGGCCGGCGGGTTCCGCGACATGACCCGCATCGCCGCCGGCGACCCGGGCATCTGGCCCGACGTCTGCGGCGACAACAAGACGGCGATCGTGGCCGCCCTCGACGGGCTCATCGACGCCCTGCGCGAGGTCCGTGAGGCCGTCGACGGCGCCGACCGCGAGGGACTGCTCAAGCACCTCGAACGGGCCAGCGAGGCCCGCCGCAACCTGCCGGTCGGGGCGCCGGCGCCGCGCGAGAGCGTCGAGGTCCGGGTGCCGGTGCCCGACCGGCCGGCGGTGCTGGCCGAGGTCACGACCCTCCTGGCCGAGGTCGGCGTCAACATCTACGACATCGAGATCGCCCACTCGGCGGAAGGCGAGCGCGGCGTGCTGGTGATGGTCGTGTCCGCCGCCGCCGTCCCCGTCGCCCGGGAGGTCCTCACCGGCCGGGGCTACCGGCTGTCGGTGAAGAGGATGGAGGGATGAGCGCGCTCAGCGTGGCCCCGGCCGCCCGCGGCCTGCAGGGCGAGCTGCGGGCCCCGGGTGACAAGTCGATCTCGCACCGGGCGCTGCTGCTCGGTGCGCTGGCCGAGGGCACCTCCCGCCTGACCGGCCTGTCGACCGGCGACGACGTGGCCCACACCGCGGCGGCGGTGGCGGCCTGCGGGGCCGAGGTCGAGCGCGTCGACACCGTCACCGTCACCGTCGGCGGCGGGGCCGAGCGCCTCCACGAGCCCGCCGCCGTCGTCGACGTCGGCAACTCCGGCACCGGCATCCGCCTCCTGGCCGGCTGGGCCGCCGCCCGCCCGTGGCTGACGGTGCTGCAGGGCGACGCCTCCATCGCCCGCCGCCCCATGGGGCGGGTGGCCGATCCCCTGCGGCGGATGGGTGCGAGCGTCGACGGGCGGGCGGGCGGCACCCTCCCGCCGCTGGTGGTGCGGGGAGGGCGGCTGACCGGCATCGAGCACCGCCCCGAGGTCGCCAGCGCCCAGGTGAAAGGCGCCGTGCTCCTCGCCGGGCTGGGGGCGGACGGCGAGACCGTGGTGCGCGAGCCCCTGCCCACGCGCCGCCACACCGAGGAGCTCCTGGAGCGCTTCGGCGCCGAGGTGCGCCACGACGCCGGGTGGGCCGCCGTGCGCCGCTCCCGGCTGGCGCCGGTGGAGCTCGCCGTGCCCGCCGATCCGTCGCAGGCGGCGTTCTGGGTGGTGGCCGCCAGCGTCGTGCCCGGCAGCGACCTGCGCCTGCCGCGGGTGTACGTCGGGCCGGGCCGGGCGGCGTTCCTCGACGTCCTCCGGCGCATGGGCGCCGACATCCGCGTCGAGGGGCAGGACCCCGCCGACCACACCGCCGACCTGCGGGTCCGCTCGGCCGGGCTCACCGCCACGACCGTCGCCGGCGACGAGGTGCCGGGCCTGATCGACGAGATCCCCGTCCTGGCCGTCGCCGCCGCCTTCGCCAGCGGCACGACGACGTTCCGGGACGCCGCCGAGCTGCGGGTCAAGGAGTCCGACCGCGTGGAGACCACCGTCGCCGCCCTCCGGGCGGTGGGGGTGGTCGCCGACGGCTGCCCCGACGGCCTGGTGGTCGAGGGCGGCCGGCCGCGCGGCGGGACGGTCGACGCCGCCGGTGACCACCGCATCGCCATGGCGTTCGCGGTCGCCGGGCTGGCGTCCCCGCAGGGAGTCACCATCGACGGCTGGGAAGCCGTCGCCACCAGCTATCCCGGCTTCGAGGAGGAGCTCAACCGGTGCGCGTGATCGCCATCGACGGACCCGCCGGATCGGGGAAGTCCACCGTCGCCCGGGCGGTCGCCGCCGCCCTGGCCCTGGACTACCTGGACACCGGCGCCATGTACCGGGCGGTGACCTTCGCCGCCATGCGCCGGGGGATCGACCCGGAGGACACCGACCTCGTGGCCGAGCTGGCCCGGGCGCTGTCGCTGGAGGTGGCCGACACCGTCACCGTCGACGGCGTGGACGCGACCATCGAGATCCGCAGCCCGGAGGTGACGCGGGCGGTGTCGACGGTGGCGGCCAACCCGGCGGTGCGCCACGAGCTCGTCCAGCGCCAGCGCGAATGGGCCACCGCCCACGGCGGCGGGGTCATCGAGGGCCGGGACATCGGCAGCGTCGTGTTCCCCGACGCCACCCTCAAGGTGTACCTGACCGCCGACGACGGCGAGCGGGCGATGCGGCGCAGCAAGGAGATGCTCAACCTCCAGTACGACCAGGTCGCCGCCGACATCGCCCGCCGGGACCACGCCGACTCGACCCGCCAGGCCTCCCCGCTCGGGGTCGCCGACGACGCCGTCCGGCTCGACACCACCTCCCGCCCCGTGGAGCAGGTCGTCGAGGAGGTCCTGCGCCTCGCCGCCGAGCGCCGCGGATGACGCCGCCCGGTCGCGTCGAGCTCGCCTGGTACGCCTTCGCTCGCGGGGTCGTCGAGGCGTTCTGCCGGGTCGTGTGGCGGGTGCGGATCGAGGGACGGGAGCACATCCCCGCCAGCGGCCCGTTCGTGCTCGCCCCGGTCCACCGCTCCTACATCGACACGCTCATCTGCGGCTGCCTGCTCCGCCGGCGCATCCGCTTCATGGGCAAGGAGGAGCTGTGGCGCTCGAAGTGGTCCGGGAGCTTCTTCAGCTCCCTCGGCGGCTACCCGGTGCGGCGCGGCACCCCCGATCGGGAGGCGCTGCGCATCAGCGAGGACGCCCTGCGGGCGGGCGAGCCGGTGGTGCTGTACCCGGAGGGCACCCGCCAGTCCGGGCCGGTGGTGCACCCGCTGTTCGAGGGGGCGGTGTTCGTCGCCGCCCGCGCCGGCGTCCCGATCGTCCCGGTCGGCATCGGCGGCAGCGAGTGGGCCATGCCCAAGGGGGCGCGCGGCATCCGGCCGGTGCGGATCGCCGCCGTGGTCGGCGCGCCCATCGCCCCGCCCGAGCGGTCCGTGTCGGGGCGGGTGCCGCGCCGGGCGGTGGCCGAGCTGTCCGAGCAGCTGCACACCGAGCTGCAGCGGCTCTTCGACGAGGCCCTGCGCAACGCCGGCCGCGCCTGAGCGCCATGGCCGCCGCCTGCCTGTTCGACCGCATCGTCGCCGGCGACGTGCCCGCCCACGTGGTGCTCGACGAGCCGGACATCGTGGCGTTCCTCGACCACCGGCCCGTGTTCCCCGGCCACGCCCTGGTGGTCCCGAGGGCGCACGTCCCCACCCTGGCCGAGCTCCCCGAGACGCTCCTCGGGCCGCTGCTGGCCGCCGCCCGGCGCGTCGCCGCCGCCCAGCGGGCCGCTCTCGGCAACGCCGGCACCTGGCTGGCGCTCAACGACGTCGTCAGCCAGAGCGTCCCCCACGTCCACGTCCACGTCGTGCCCCGGCGCCCCAAGGACGGGCTACGCGGCTTCTTCTGGCCCCGCAGCCGCTACGCCGACGACGCCGAGGCCGCCGCCACCGCCGCGGCGATCCGTGCGGCGCTGCCGTGAACCTCACCGTCCGCGACGCCGCCCGGATCGTGGCGCTGCTCGACGCCGGCAGCCTCCAGGCCGGCCGGGAGGACCCCACCGACCCGGCCCCCTACCTCGAGGCCCTCGCCGAGATCGACGCCACCCCCGGGGCGTGCGTGCTCGTCGCCGAGGCCGACGGGGAGGTCGTCGGCGTCTGCCAGCTGGTCACCTTCCGGCACCTGCAGCACCGCGGCCGCTGCGCCGAGCTCGAGTCGCTCCACGTCGACGCCGCCCGGCGCAACCAGGGGATCGGCACCGCCCTCGTCGACGAGGCCGCCCGCCGGGCCCGCGACGCCGACTGCTACCGCCTGCAGCTCACCAGCAGCCAGGTCCGCGCCGACGCCCACCGCCTGTACCGCCGGCTCGGCTTCGTCGCCAGCCACACCGGCTTCGAGCTCGCCCTGCGATGAGACGGCCGGCGCTCGTCGCCGCCGGCCTGGTGTTCGCGGCGTTCAACCTGCGGGCGTCGGTCGCGGCCGTCGCCCCGGTCCTGCCCGAGGTCCAACGGGCCGACCACCTGTCGTCGACCGGGGGCGGCCTGCTCAACGCCGCACCGGTCGCCTGCTTCGGGCTGTTCGCCCTGGCCACCCCGACGTTGCTGCGGCGCTTCGGCGCCGACCGGCTGCTGTGGCTCGTCGTCGCCGGCGTCGCCGCCGGCACCGCTGTGCGCTCGGTGGCCGGCGTCTTTCCCCTCTTCCTCGGCACCCTCGTCGTCGGCGCCGCCATCGGGGTCGGCAACGTCGTGCTTCCCGGCCTCGTCAAGCGGGACTTCCCCGAGCGCGTGGCCCTGCTCACCGGCCTGTACGCCATGGCGCTGTCCGGCGGGGCCGGCCTCGCCGCCGGGCTCACCGTCCCCCTCGAGCACGCCGGCGGGCTCTCGTGGCGGGGCGGCCTCGCCATCTGGGCCGTCCCCGCCGTCGCCGCCCTGGTGCTGTGGCCGCCGGGGCGGGTCCACCGGGAGGCTGGCGCCCGCCCCCGTGGCGCCTGGGTGCTCCTGCGGCGCAGCCCCGTCGCCTGGGCGGTGACCGCCTTCATGGGCCTGCAGTCGCTCGGGTTCTACGCCCTGTTCGCCTTCATCCCCACCCTCCTCGAGGGGGCCGGCAGCAGCGCCACCCTCGCCGGCGTCGAGCTGTCGGTCTCCGCCGTCGCCAGCCTCCTCGCCGCCTTCGCCACCCCGACCGTCGCCGGCCGCCTCGGCCGCGCCTGGCCCCCGGTGGCGGTCGCCGTCGGCCTCAACGCCGCCGCCCTCGCCGGTCTGGCTCTCGACCCCCACGGCCTCGGCCCGGTGACGGTGTGGATGATCGTGCTCGGCGCCGGCCAGGGGGCCATGCTCAGCCTGGCCCTCGGCTTCATCGTCCTGCGCGCCCCCGACCCCACGCAGGCCGCCAACCTCTCGACGATGGCCCAGGGCATCGGGTACCTGGTGGCGGCGGCCGGGCCGTTCGCCGTCGGGGCGTTGCACCAGCTGACCGGTGGCTGGTCCGTCCCGCTGGCCACCCTCGGTGCCGCCCTGGCCGTCGCCCTCGCCGCCGGGGTGGTCGCCTCCGGCGACCGCCTGGTGCCGGCGGCCCCGCAGGCAGCCCCGGCGGCCCCGTAGCGAACGCCGGCGGCCTGAGCGCTGCTCCCCGGGCCGCGGGGCCGGCCGGGCCGGCTCGACCCGGCCACTAGCGTGCGCTGCCGTGCTGCTGCGCATGTCCTCGCTCTTCCTCCGAACTCTCCGCGAAGATCCCGTCGACGCCGAGCTGCCGAGCCACAAGCTGCTCGTGCGCGGCGGCTACGTCCGCCGCGTCGGGCCCGGCATCTACTCGTGGCTGCCGCTCGGCATGCTCGTGCTCCGCAACGTCGAGCGGGTCGTGCGCGAGGAGATGCTGGCGATCGGCGCCCAGGAGGTCCAGTTCCCGGCGCTCATCCCCCGGGAGATCTTCGAGCGCAGCGGGCGCTGGCAGGACTACGGCGACGCCCTGTTCCGCCTCCGCGACCGCCGCGACGCCGACTACCTCCTGGGGCCGACCCACGAGGAGCTGTTCACCCTGCTGGTCAAGGGCGAGTACTCCTCGTACAAGGACCTGCCGGTGTCGCTGTTCCAGATCCAGACCAAGTACCGGGACGAGTCCCGGCCGCGGGCGGGGGTGTTGCGGGGGCGGGAGTTCGTGATGAAGGACTCCTACTCCTTCGACGTCGACGACGCCGGCCTCGAGCGCTCCTACCGGGCCCACCGCGACGCCTACGAGGCCATCTTCCGCCGCCTCGGCTTCGACTACCGCATCGTCTTCGCCGTGTCGGGGGCGATGGGGGGCTCGGCGTCGGAGGAGTTCATCGCCCCGGCCGCCGCCGGGGAGGACACCTTCGTGCAGTGCGAGGGCTGCGACTACGCCGCCAACGCCGAGGCCGTCGAGATCGCCGGCGGTGGCGGCGGTGGCGGCAGTGCCGCGGCCGGGGCTCCCTCGTCGCATGCCGCCTCGCATCCCGCCTCGCGGGTGCTCGACACCCCCGACACGCCCACCATCGCCGCGCTGGTCGACCGGCTCAACCGCATGGAGCTCGGCCGGTCGTTCACCGCCGCCGACACCCTGAAGAACCTGGTGGTGAAGACCCGGGCGCCGGGCGCCGAGAAGTGGGAGCTGCTCGTCATCGGCGTGCCCGGCGACCGCGAGGTCGACATGAAGCGGGTCGCCGGCCAGCTCGAACCCACCGAGGTCGCCCCCGCCGGCCCGGAGGACATCGCCAGCCAGCCCGGCCTGGTGAAGGGCTACATCGGCCCGCAGCAGCTCGCCGACCTCGGCATCCGCTTCGTGGTCGACCCGCTCGTCACCGAGGGCTCCGCCTGGGTGACCGGCGCCAACGAGCCGGACCGCCACGCCGTCGACGTCGTGCGCGGCCGGGACTTCGTGCCCGCCGGGGAGCTCGGCGCCGTCGAGGTCCGCGACGGGGACCGCTGCGCCCGCTGCGGCGGCGCCCTGCGCATCGCCCGCGGCATCGAGCTCGGCCACGTGTTCCAGCTCGGCCGCAAGTACGCCAAGGTGTTCGGCCTCGAGGTCACCGGCCCCGACGGCCGGCCCGTGACGGTGACGATGGGCTCCTACGGGGTCGGCATCAGCCGGGCGGTCGCCGCCCTCGCCGAGCAGAACCACGACGAGCTCGGCTTGCGCTGGCCACGGGAGGTGGCGCCCGCCGACGTCCACCTCGTGGCCACCGGCAAGGGCGAGGAGCCCTTCGCCGCCGGCGAGCGCCTCGCCGGCGAGCTCGGCGCCCTCGGCCTGCGGGTCCTCTACGACGACCGGCCCGGGACGTCGCCGGGGGTGAAGTTCGGTGACGCCGAGCTGCTCGGCGTCCCGCTCATCGTCACCATCGGGCGGGGGCTGGCCCGAGGCGTCGTCGAGGTGCGGGACCGCTGGACCGACGAGCGCGGCGAGGTCCCGCTCGAGCGGGCCGCCGGGGAGATCGCCCGCCGGAGCGCCGCCCAGCGGTAGGCGGGCTCACCGGGGCTCACCGGCGGCGGGGCTCACCGGGGCTCACCGGGGCTCACCGGGCCTCACCGGCGGCGGGGCGGTCCCCGCGAGCCGTCCCGGCCAGCGCCCGGCGGATCTCGGTCACGACCCGGACCCCGTCGTCGACGACGTCCCTCCAGGTGTAGACCAGCAGGGTCCGCCCCTCCAGGCGCAGCCGGTTGCGCCTCCGCTCGTCGTCCGCCTTCGCCTCGGGCGAGGCGTGGTAGGCGAAGCCGTCGACCTCGGCGAAGACGCGTGGGGCGAGCTGGGTGTCCAGGCGGTAGCGGCCATGGGGCCCGACACGCACCTCGGTCGCGAGTGGGTTGATCCCGGCGGAGGCGAGCAGCCGGAGGAACCTGCTCTCGAGCACGCTCGGTGGGACGGACCCGGCGAAGCCCCGGCGCTGCAGTGCGGCCCGGAGCACCGCCGGCCCCCGGCGCCCGCAGGCCTGGAGACCGGTGATCTCCGCCGCGATCTGGCCGAGCGTCACGAGCCGGAGGGCGAGCGAGCGGTCCACGAGGTCATCCAGCTCGTCAGGAGCCAACTCCGTGGCCAGGTCGACGAGCATGCGGGCCACGTCGGTGCAGGGGAACCCGCGCCGCACCACCACCCGGGAGGGGAGCTGTCGGGGGCGGTGCCACTCCGCCTGGGCCCCGTCGTGGGCACCGGCTCGGGCGACGGTCATGCTCGGCCGGGCCGGCGCAGGACCGAGGTCCCAGAGCCAGGCGGCGGACCGGTGCGAGACGATGCCGCCCGGGCCGGCCGACAGGACCGCGACCCACAGATCCTGCGCCGGCCCGGGCCGGGAGCTGAGCACCCGGAGCACGCGACCACCGGCCGGCTCCCAGACCCCCGTCGACACCCGATGCCCGACCTCGGACGGGTTCACGCCGAGCGCCCGCAGCTGGCGACGGGACACGACGCCCTCTTGCGCCCGGAACAGCGCGTTGACCTCCCGCTGCGTCGAAGGATGCATGTCATGTAACTCTATGAGATACCAGAGCCGTGCACACGACCAGCAGCTCGGCGGTTGCCCGTCCAGGGGGGCGACTTGGGGGTCCGATCCCGACCTGGGGGTGCGACGGCACCCTGCGGAGCGTCGCGATCA
>DASSZM010000066.1:0-13804 GCA_035702855.1 Acidimicrobiales bacterium
CAGGAGGAACGTGAGGAGGAACGCCACGGCACCGATCGGCACCGCCACCACGAACACGGTGTCGATGCTCGACGCGTAGGCGGCCTTGATCCCGTGGATCACCGCGGGCGGCAGCTTGGCCAGCTCGGCCGGGCTGACCGAGGCGCTCAGGCCCTTGGGGATCGGCAAACCGCGCAGGTTGGCGGCCAGCCGGGAGCCGAGGACGTTGGCGAAGATGGCCCCGAAGATGGCGGCGCCGAACGACCCGCCGATCGACCGGAAGAACGTCGCGCCGGCAGTGGCGACACCCAGGTCACGGTGCGCCACGGCGTTTTGCACCGCGATCACGAGCACCTGCATCACCCCGCCGAGACCGAGGCCCATGATGACCATGTACACCGCCATCAGGGCGTCCGACGTGGCGGCGCCCACCGTCGACAGCAGGTACAGCCCGAGGGTCATGACGGCGGTGCCGACCACCGGGAACACCTTGTAACGGCCCCACCGGCTGATCAGGATGCCCGACAGGATCGAGGTGAAGAGCAGTCCGCCCATCAGGGGAAGGAGCTGCAGGCCCGAGGTCGTCGGGTCCACCCCCTTGGCGACCTGGAGGAAGACGGGCAGGAAGGTGACGGCCCCGAACAGGGCGAAGCCGACCACGAATCCGATGGCGCTGGCGGCGGCGAAGGTCCGGTTGGCGAACAGCTTCAGCGGCAGGATCGGCTCGGCGGCGGAGCGCTCCACGAAGGCCCAGGCGGCGAGCAGCACCACGCCGGCGGCGCCCAGGATGTAGATCGGGGCCGACCCCCAGGCGTAGGTGGTGCCGCCGAGGCTGACGAGCAGCACGAAGGCGGTGACCGACAGCGACAGCAGGATGGTTCCCCAGTAGTCGATGACCCGCTGCACCCGGCTCAGGTTGCCGGGCAGGACGGCGGCGGTCACCACCAGCGCCAGGGCACCGATCGGCACGTTGAGGTAGAAGACCCACCGCCAGCTGGCGTGCTGGGTGAGGAAGCCGCCGAGCAGCGGGCCGACGACGGTCGTGACGGCGAAGACCGCCCCGAACAGGCCCTGGTACTTGCCCCGCTCCCGGGGCTCGACCACGTCGCCGATGATCGCCTGGGCGCCGACCATGAGCCCACCGGCGCCGAGGCCCTGCAGGGCGCGGAAGGCGATCAGCATGCCGAGCGTCTGGCTGACCCCGGACAGGGCCGAGCCGATCAGGAAGATGACGATCGACGCCTGGAAGAACTGCTTGCGCCCGTAGAGGTCGCCGAGCTTGCCCCACAGCGGCGTGGACACCGTCGAGGTCAGCAGGTAGGCGGTGACGATCCAGGCGATGTGGGAGGCGCCACCGAGGTCGCCGACGATGGTGGGCAGCGCCGTCGACACCACCGTCTGGTCGAGGGCGGCGAGCAGCATGCCCAGCATGAGGGCGCCGATGATGACGAGCACCCGCCTGCGGTCGAGGTGCAGGATGGGGCCTCCGGCGTCGGGGGCAGGGGCCTCGAGGGCCTCGGTCACGGGACGCTCCTTTCGGGCGCGGCCAGGCCGGCGCCCACGATGTCGAGGTGATCGGCGAGCACCCGCGGCAGCGGGTCCCGCCCTCCGGTGTGGCACCACGCCATCAACGCGGCCCGGCCGGCGGCCAGGACGCACGCGACGACGAGCGCGGCGTCGGTGTCGAGCTCGGCCTCGGTCCCCCGCCGCTCGGCGAGGGCATCGGTGAGGGCCCGCTCGAGGTCGCCGAAGCGGGCGACCTGGTGGGCGACGAGGTGCGGGTCGGCGCCGACGACCTGCAGGCGCACGAGGAACTCGGCCGGGTCGACGTCGCTCGGCGGCAGCATTTCGAGCACGGTGGCCCGCAGGGCCTCGAACGCCGACTCCCCGGCGGGCCGGGACCGGAGCCGGTCCGCCATCTCCGCCGTCTTTGCCGGGTCGTACCCGATGACGGCGTCCTCCTTGGTCGGGAAGTAGTTGAAGAACGTCCGGGGCGAGACCCCGGCGACGGCGGCGATCTCCTCGGCGGTCACGGCGTGCAAGCCCCGCTCCCCCACGAGGTCCCGGGCGGCGCGCCGCAGCGCGTTGCGGGTCGCCCGCTTCTTGCGGTCGCGGACCGAGTCCGACTCCTGGGGTTCGATCACGGCCGCCACGAGTTGCAGTGTAGGCAACTTGCAGCGGATGCAAGCATGATTCTCGGGGTCCTCGCCCGGCCGGCGGGTGCCCCCACTCGGTTCCGTCGCGGGGCAGGGGCGGCCTGGGGGTGTTGGGGGTGCCGTGGGCCCCCACTCGCAGGGCGGAGGGCGTGGCGACCGCTCGAGGTGGGGGCGTTGGCCGCCCTGGGGGCCTGGGGCCGGGCTATGCGGGCCTGAGCACCCCCAGGGCGGCGGGTGCCCCCAGCTCGGGCCGGTACCGGGGCCTGCAGCCCGGGGGTGGGGGCGTCGGGGGTCCCGCAGGCCCCCGGCCGGCCCCGCCGGTGACCACCCGGGCAGATGCCGGGCACCCCGGCGGCCCGGCGGCCCAGCAACGCCGGCGGCCCACCGGCCCTAGCCCGGCCACCTCCAGTCGGCGACGGCCGGGATGTCGTCACCGTGCTGGCGGGTCCAGGCCCGGGCGCTGGTGCGGGCGTCGACCATGGCCTGGCGCACCCCGGCGGCGCGGGGGCCGAGCCCGGGCACGCGGTCGATGGCGTCGGCCACCAGGTGGTAGCGGTCGAGGTCGTTGAGCATGACCATGTCGAACGGCGTCGTCGTCGTGCCGTTCTCCTTGTAGCCGCGCACGTGGATGTTGTGGTGGTTGTGGCGCCGGTAGGTGAGGCGGTGCACGAGCCACGGGTAGCCGTGGAAGGCGAACACCACCGGCCGGTCGGTCGTGAACAGCGCGTCGAACTCGACGTCGCGCAGCCCGTGCGGGTGCTCCTCGGCGGGCAGCAGCCGCATGAGATCGACGACGTTGACGAAGCGCACGCTCATCTCCGGCAGGTGCTCACGGATGAGGGCGGCGGCGGCGAGCGCCTCGAGGGTCGGCACGTCGCCGGCGGAGGCGAGCACCAGGTCGGGCAGCTCCCCCCGCCGCTCGGTGCCGGCCCACTCCCAGATCCCGATGCCGCGGGTGCAGTGGGCGACGGCGTCGTCCACGCCGAGGTAGTCCAGCTCGGGTTGCTTGCCGGCGACGATGACGTTGACGTACTGGCGGCTGCGCAGGCAGTGGTCGGCGACCGAGAGGAGGCAGTTGGCGTCGGGCGGCAGGTACACCCGGACGACGCCGGGTTTCTTGTTGAGCACCACGTCGAGGAAGCCGGGGTCCTGGTGGGTGGCGCCGTTGTGGTCCTGGCGCCAGACGTGGGAGGTGAGCAGGTAGTTGAGCGACGCGATGTTCCGCCGCCACGGGATCGCCGACGCCGCCTCCAGCCACTTGGCGTGCTGGTTGAACATGGCGTCGACGATGTGGATGAACGCCTCGTAGCAGGTGAACAGCCCGTGGCGCCCCGACAGCAGGTAGCCCTCGAGCAGCCCCTGGCACAGGTGCTCGGAGAGCACCTCCACGACCCGGCCCTCCCGGCTCAGGTGGTCGTCGCCGTCCACGGTCGCGGCCATCCACTCGCGGCCGGTGACGGCGAACACGTCCGAGAGGCGGTTGGACGCCACCTCGTCGGGCCCGAACAGCAGGAACTGGTCGGCGTTGGCGGCCACCACGTCGCGCAGCCACGTGCCGAGCACCCGGGTGGCCTCGTGGCACTGCTGGCCGGGGACGGCGACCTCGACGCCGTAGTCGCGGAAGTCGGGCAGCTCGAGATCGCGCAGGAGCTCCCCGCCGTTGGCGACGGGGTTGGCGCTCATGCGGCGATCCCCTGCCGGCGCCAGCCCGAGCAGCTCGCCGACGGGGCGGCCGGCGTCGTCGAAGAGCTCCTCGGGCCGGTAGGCGCGCATCCAGGCCTCGAGCACCTCCCGGTGGCGGGTGTCGTCGCGGGCCTCGGCGATCGGCACCTGGTGGGCGCGGAAGGTCCCCTCGACCTGCCGGCCGTCGACCCGGCGGGGACCGGTCCACCCCTTCGGCGAGCGCAGCACGACCATCGGCCAGCGGGGAAGGCCCCCCTTTCCCCTCTCCCGTGCGTCCGCCTGGATCCCGGCGATGCGGTCCAGGCAGCGGTCGAAGGCGGCGGCCAGCGCCTGGTGGGCCTCCGCCGGGTTGGTGTCGAGGCCGATCACGACGGGCACCGGGTCGTAGCCGTAGCCCCGCAGCAACGACTGCAGGTCGTCGTCGGGGATGCGGGCGAGGACCGTCGGGTTGGCGATCTTGTAGCCGTTCAGGTGCAGGATCGGCAGCACGGCCCCGTCACGGGCCGGGTTCACGAACTTGTTGACGTGCCAGCTGGCGGCGAGCGGTCCGGTCTCGGCCTCGCCGTCGCCGACCACGCAGAACACCGTCAGCCCCGGGTGGTCGAGGGCGGCGCCGTAGGCGTGCAGCAGGGAGTAGCCGAGCTCGCCGCCCTCGTGGATCGAGCCGGGCGTCTCGGGCGCCACGTGGGAGGGCACGCCGCCGGGGAAGGAGAACTGCCGGAACAGCCGCCGCATCCCTTCCTCGTCCCGGCGGATCGCCGGGTACCGCCGGCTGTAGGTGCCCTCGAGCCAGGCGCAGGCGTTGGGTCCGGGGCCGCCGTGGCCGGGCCCCATGATGTAGACGGCGTCGAGGTCCCGCTCCCGGATCACCCGGTTGGCGTGGGCGTAGACGAGGTTGAGCCCGGGCGTGGTGCCCCAGTGCCCGAGGAGGCGGGGCTTGACGTCGGCGGGCTCGAGCGGCCGCCGCAGGAGGGGGTTGTCCATCAGGTAGATCTGGCCGACCGACAGGTAGTTGGCGGCCCGCCACCAGGCGTCGAGGCGGCGGAGGTGGTCGGCGTCGAGCGGCCCGGGGGCGTCGGCCAGCACGTAGCCCCGGGGGGCCTCGCTGGTCCCGGGCCCGGCGCCGGTGGCGTCGGCGGCGGTGTCGCCGCCCATCGGTCCAGCGGTTCCTACGGCCACGGCGGGCTCCTTCCTGCGGGGGTCGGTGCGACGCTGGCACGCGCCGGACCGGCACTTGGAGGGGAAAAGGCCTCCGGTGGTGCCGCCGGAAGGCCTCGGGGGACTCGACCGGGTCCCGGGTCGAGCACTACCCGTCCCCGACCGCCGGGAACAAACCGCGCCCGTCGAATGGTTTGATGAGCTAGACGAAGTACCGATGCGAGGACCGATGCCTGCACCTGTGCCCCCCACCGACCGCGACGCCGCGGTCACCCGTTACCTCCAGTTGCGCCCGCTGATCAAGGCCCGCCTGGCCGAGGCGATGCCCGCCGACCTGCGGGAGGAGTTCGCCACCGTGACCCCGCACCAGGTGCGGGCGCTGCTCGCCCTGCCGAGAGGGGGCCTGTCGATGCGGCAGGTCGCGGCGGCGCTCGGCGTGACGGGGGCGACGGCGAGTGTCCTGGCGGACCGACTGGAGGGCCAGGACCTGGCCCGGCGCGAGCACGACGGCGAGGACCGGCGGGTGGTGCGCCTGGTGCCGACCGACCGGGGGTGGTCGCTCGCCGGGCGCGTCGCCGCCGCCGAGCAGGAGACCGCCCGGCTGCTCTTCGACCGCCTGTCCGACGCGCAGGTGGCGGCCTGGCTCGACGTCCTCGAGACCCTCGCCGCCGCCGACGTCCTGGAAGGAGCCCGATGACCGCCGCCCGCTCCGGCAACTACAAGTGGGTCGCCCTGATCAACACGACGATCGGCATCCTGATGGCGACGATCGACTCGTCGATCGTGCTGATCTCGCTGCCCGCCATCTTCCGGGGGATCGGCATCAACCCGCTGACCACCGGCAACACCAGCTACCTGCTGTGGATGCTGATGGGCTACATGGTCGTCACCGCCGTGCTGGTCGTGACCTTCGGCCGCGTCGGCGACATGTGGGGCCGGGTGAAGATGTACAACCTCGGGTTCCTCGTCTTCACCGTCGGGTCGCTGGCCGCCTCCCTCACCTATTTCAGCGGGCCGCCGGCGGCGATCTACCTGATCGTCATGCGCATCGTGCAGGGCGTGGGCGGGGCGATGATCATGGCCAACTCCGCCGCCATCCTGACCGACGCCTTCCCCGAGAACGAGCGGGGCATGGCCCTCGGGATCAACTCGGTGGCGGGGATCGCCGGGTCGTTCATCGGGCTGGTCGCCGGCGGGCTCCTGTCGGTCGTCGACTGGCACCTGATCTTCTACGTCTCGGTGCCGATCGGCGTGCTCGGCACCGTGTGGGCGTACCTCAAGCTCGAGGAGGTCAGCAAGAAGGAGGGCGGCCGGATCGACCTGGCGGGCAACGTCCTGTTCGGCGTGGGGCTCGTCGCCGTCCTGGTCGGCATCACCTACGCCCTCCAGCCCTACGGCGGCTCCAGCATGGGCTGGACCAACCCCTTCGTACTGGCCCTGCTGATCGGCGGGTTCGTGCTCCTCGCGGCCTTCGTCGTCGTGGAGGGCCGCGTGGCCCAGCCGATGTTCGACGTGTCGCTGTTCCGCATCCGGGCCTTCGCCGCCGGCAACATCGCCTCGCTGCTGTCGTCGGTGGGGCGCGGTGGCCTCATGTTCATGCTCATCATCTGGTTGCAGGGCATCTGGCTGCCCCTGCACGGCTACAACTTCGTGGACACGCCGCTGTGGGCCGGCATCTACATGCTGCCGCTCACCGCCGGGTTCCTGATCGCCGGTCCGGCCTCGGGCTGGCTGTCGGACCACTTCGGCGCCCGGCCGTTCGCCACCGGCGGGATGATCGCCGCCGCCGCCACCTTCGGCCTGCTGCTGGCCCTGCCGGTCGACTTCGGCTACGTGTGGTTCGCCCTGCTGCTGCTCTGCAACGGGCTGGCCATGGGCCTCTTCGCCGCCCCCAACACCGCCGGCGTCATGAACGCCGTTCCTCCCAACCGGCGGGGCGTCGCCTCCGGCATGCGCTCCACCTTCCAGAACGCCGGGATGACCCTCTCGATCGGGCTGTTCTTCACGATCATGGTCGTCGGTCTCGCCGCAAGCCTCCCCTCGGCCCTCACCCACGGGCTCACCGCCCAGGGCGTGCCGGCGGCGGCGGCGGGCCGGATCGCCCACCTCCCGCCCGTGTCGATCCTCTTCGCCGCCTTCCTCGGCTACAACCCGATGAAGTCGCTGCTCGGCCCGACGCTGGCGAAGCTCTCGCCTGCCCACCAGGCGGTCCTGACCGGGCACGGGTTCTTCTCGCACCTGATCGCCGGGCCGTTCCACGACGGCCTCACCATCGTGTTCACCTTCGCCCTGGTGATGTGCCTGGTCGCCGCCGCCGCCTCCTGGATGCGGGGCTCGGCCGCGGCGGCGGCCCGCGCCTCCCAGGCGGCCCGTGCGTCCGAGGCTGCCGGCGCCGCCGGTGCCGGAGCGGAGCCGGAGCCGGAGCCGGCCGAGGAGGTCGGCGCGGCCGTGCCGAGCGCCTCCCAGCCGCCGGCTGCCCCCTGAGACGGCTCAGGGGGTCGCGGTCTGGAAGCCGACCGGCTGCAGGTGCACGTGGTAGATCTCGTCGAAGATCCGCCGGACGACGGGGGCGGCGACCGACTCGCCGTACCCCGACTTCTCCATGAACGCATCGACGATGTAGTTGGCCGACGGCGCCGGGGCGAAGCCCATGAACACCGACGTGTCCTGGCCGGGGGAGGCGGCGACCTGGGCCGTACCGGTCTTGCCGGCGATGTCGAAGCGGCTGACGGGCGTGCCGTGGAAGACCGGGTAGCCGGTCCCCGTCGGGTTGTGGGTGACGCCGTTGTAGCCCTGGATCATGGCTGTGCGGTCGGCGGCGGTGAGGGGGGTGCTGTGGCCCTTCACGACCGGGTGGAACCCCCGCACGACCCTGCCCGACCGTGTCTGGACCCGGAGGATGAGCTGCGGCAGGTACCGGGTACCGCCGTTGGTGAACGTCGCATAGGCGTTGGCCAGCTGGATGGGGGTCACCTCGTCCTGGAACTGCCCGATGGCCATCTCCATGCTGTCGCCGGGGACCCAGTACCCGAGAGCGTTGGGGTTGTTGGGCTGGGCCTTCTTCAGCGCCGCCTGCTGCGCCGGCGACGGGACGAGGCCGGAGGCCTCCCCGGGTAGCGCGATCCCGGTCGGCTTGCCGAGCCCGTAGCTGGCCGCCACCTTCTGCATGGCGTCGGGCCCCCACTGCCCACGCCCGTCCCAGAGCTTCAGGCCGACGACGTTGAAGTAGTTGTCGCTCGAGACGGTGAGCGCCTGGGCGAGGTCGATGTAGCCGGCACCGAGACCACCGGCATCGTGGAAGACGTGGCCGCCCACGACGATGTAGCCCTTGGTGTCATTGAAGATGTAGCTCGGCGTGATCACGCCGTAGTGCAGGCCGGCGGTCGACGAGATCAGCTTGAACGTCGAGCCGGGGGCGTACTGCCCCTGGATCGCCCGGTTCTCGAACGGATCGTTGGGGTTGTCGAGCAGCGACTTGTACTCGGCGGTGGTGATGCCCCGGTCGAACCACTCCGGGTTGAAGGTCGGCTCGGTCGCCAGCGCGAGGACCTGCCCGTTGTGGGGGTCCTCCACCACCGCCGACCCTCCGGGCGACTGGTAGTGCCCGACCCCGTTGCCCGCCGGCTGGCTGCGGGCGACGGCCTGGCCCTGCAGGATCGAGGTGTCGGCGACCTGCTGGATCTTGGCGTTGAGGGTCAGCACGACGTTGTCACCGGGGACCGGGGGGGTCTGGTGCACCACCCGCAGGGCCTGGCCCTGCGGGTTGACCTGGTAGGTCGTGACCCCCGGCCGGCCGGCCAGGTAGGACTCCATCTCCGCCTCGATGCCGCTCTGGCCGACGACGTCGCCCGCCTGGTAGTGCTTGGAGGGGTAGGCCTTCTGCAGCGACGCCAGCTCGGTCGAGTCGACCTGGCCGACGTAGCCGATCACGTCACCGGCGTACTGGCCGAGAGGGGTCACGTACGGCTCGCTCACCGTCGTGGCACGCACGCCCGGGAACTGCTGCTGGTGCTCCCCGATGTAGAGCATCTCGCTCGGGGTCGGGTTGGTCATGATGGGCACGGGCTGCAGGGAGCTGTACTGCAGGTTGTCGACGGCCAGGCGGACCGCCTTGGTGGTCATCCCGAACAGCGCCGCCAGGCGCGCCTCGGTCGCCGGCGTCACGACGTCGCGCTCGGCCTCGATGACCGGGACCTGGCGGTTGGCCACCAGCGGGACGCCGTTGCGGTCGAGGATCTCCCCCCGGGGGGCCGGGGTGTAGATGGTCACCAGCCCGGCGGAGGAGACGCTCCGGCCGGCGGCCGCCGCGTCCATGGTGTCGAGGAACACGACCCGGGCCAGCAACGCCGCGAACATGCAGGTGGCCATGACCATCAGCACGGTTAGCCGGAAGCGGGACGACGGCGGCGAAGGGGGGGTCCGTTTGGTCTCGGCCACGGACCTTCTGGCTAGCACAGCAGCAAGGGGACGAAGGCGCGCGCCGGGTGGTTTTCCGGCGCGGATCCGGGGGCGCGGCCCGACCGCCCGACGGGGTTGCCGGGGGGGCGATCAGTCCTCGGCGTCGCCCGGTGCGGCCTCGTCGGGTGCGGCGTCGCCGCCGGCCCGGCCGTCGAGGGGGCCCCACAGCCCTTCGCTCGCCGGCGGGCGGCCGGCCTCCCAGTGCAGGCGCGGCCGGCAGGCGACGGGGCGGGCCATCTCGGCCCACACCAGGCCGCTCGCCACCCCGTGCGGTACGCCCAGGGCGTAGGCCACCGCGTCGATGGCATCGTCGGGCTCGAGCCCGCTGTGGGCGAGTTGCCAGGCGAGCTCGTAGCGGGACGGTTCGTCGGGCTCCTCGCAGGACGAGCGGGTCGTTGGACTGCTGGTCGGCTTCATGGTGGAGAGCTCCCCAAGCTCACGAGGTACGGCGCGCGTGTACCCAGGGACACCGCCGACGATGCGCGCGCCGGGCGCGACCGGCCCGCCGGGTCTCAGCCGGTGGCGGGGAAGGCGCCGGTGAGGGCACCCACGCGAAGGGCCCGGATGGCGCCGTCGATCTGGGCGATGACCTCGTCGACACCGTCCCCGGCGGTGCCGGCGGCGTCGTGGGCGGCCAGCGCCGCCACCAGCAGCCGGCACACGACGTCGTCGACCACCCCCAGGGCGTCCTCGCCGGTGCGGTCGCCCGGACCGCCGACCCGGGCACCGGCAGCCCGGGTGGCCGGCGGGGGGGTCAGGGTGACGAGGGCTCCGTGGAGGGCCTGGCGGGCCCCATCGACCGCCGGCGAGCTCGCGGCGTCGTCCCCCGGGTCCTCCGCCACCCGATCGACGATGGCAACGGCGTGCAACACCCGCTCGAAGGGCGCCGTCCAGCCCGGCGGCGGGTGCATCGGATCGGCGCCGTCGGTCCTGCGGTCATCCCGCAGTGACGCCTCGCGACCGGCTTCCATGGCACGCCTCCAGCCCTCGCGGATCATCGACGGGCCACCGGGGTCCGGGGAGGCCAGGCCAGGGGCCCGGAGCGGTCCGGCTGCGGCGGGTGGAGCACCCGCGACCCAGGCTAGACAGGTCCCCCGCCGACGACAAGGGGGCCCGGGTCTCAGGGCCGCAGCCGGAGGGTGACGACGGCGGCGGCGACCTCGTGGAGGGTCTGGTTGTGGCTGCGGGCATACCGGCGCAGCACCGCGAACGCCTCGTCGAGGTCCACCGCCCGGCTGGCGGCGAGGAAGCCCTTGGCCTGCTCGATCACGACCCGGGACGACAGCGCGACCTGCAGCTGCTCGCTCAGGCGGGTGAGGCGCTCGCGGTCCTCCCGCCGGTCGGTCACGTCCCGCAGCGAGAGGACGACGCCGTGGGTCGAGGGGTCGTCGAGACTGCTCGCCACCGCCTCCACCCAGCGCCAGCCGCGGCGTCCCCGCACCCGCCACTCCGCCGGGCACTGCGCCTGCTGCCCACGGTCGGCGGCCACCAGGCGACCGCTCACCTCGGATCGGTCCGCGGGGTGGACCAGGTGCAGGACGTCCGACCCGACCAGCTCGGGACCGGTCCACCCGAACAGCCGGGTCGCGGCCGGGCTCACGAAGCCGACCCGGCCGTCGGGGGTGACCACGAGGGCGGCGTCGGCGGAACCCTCGAGCAGCGGGCGCAGCGCCTGGTGGAGGCCGATGGCGGCGCCGACGATGCCGACCAGCCGGCCGCCGTCGAACACCCCGTTGCTCGTCACCAGCGCCGGGAAGATGGTCCCGTCGCGGTGCTGCACCCGGACGGTCCCCGTCCAGGCCAGGCCATCGGCGAGCGTGGCCAGGATGCCCTCCGCCGTCCCCCGGCTCAGGCGGGGCGCCAGGAGGTCCCGCGCCCTGCGACCCAGCGCGTCGGCGGCGGCCCAACCGTAGAGCCGCTCGGCGGCGGGATTCCAGTGGTGGACGGCACCGGCGAGGTCGGTCACGACGACGGCGTGGCCCACGGTCGTGAGCAACCGCTCGGGGTCGAGCCATCCCGGCACGCTGCCCCCCTGCTGCGTGCCGGCCGTGATGCGGACACCCGGGGCGGCGCCCGGGCTGCCTGGGGCGCCCGGGCTGCCGGAAGCCACCGGGGCGCCGTCAGTCACTCTGGTGCCGCCACGACCGGTCGTGGCTGGGCACGGTCTGCGCCGACCGTGGCACGGGGACGTCCGACGGGGGCCCCTCGCCATGCGGGGCGTGTGCGTGGCTGGCCCGCCGGCAGCGCCGGCAGAGGCCTTCGTGGAGGACGTCCTCCCGGCCGCAACGCTCGCAGGGGCGCCGCTCGGCGCGACCCTTCCTCCACCACGGGGCCATCGCTGCCCTCCTCCCCGCTCCTACGCCGGAGGTTTCCTGGCGACCGGCGGCACCGGCTAGGGCCCATCGGCCCTTTCGTCTGAGCACCCGGTCAGGCAGCGACCGGCACGTAGTCCCAGTGGGCGACCCGGGCGATCGAGTGCGCCCCCTGCGCCTCCAACGCGCGGCGACGGCGCCGGCGTCGTCGCCGGTCACGCGCACGGCGACCACGACACCGCCTCGGCGGAGGGCGGCGTCCAGTATCCGCAGGTAGCGGGCATCGGCGCTCATGAACCGTTGCAGGGTCCCATCCCCCCGCCACCACCCCGGTGGGGGCGTTGGGCCCGCCGCCCCCGTCACCCGGCCCCCGTTCCCACCCGGCCGGCGGGGGCCGGCCCGACGAGCCCGCTCGGGAAGTGACGTCTGGCCCTGCAGCGCCCGGGAGGAGCGGCCTACCGTCCGCTGTGCATCCACCAGGAAGGGGCACTGCGGTGCGATGGGAGACGATCCACAAGCCGCCCCCGGGCGGCAGCCCGACCAACATGGCGGACTACGAGAGCGAGCGGGCGCAGTTCAGCTGGGAGCGGGAGCGGGAGCGCCCCGACGGGCTCCCGGGCGGGCGCGGCCTCAACATGGCCCACGAGGCGGTCGACCGGCACGCCTCGGGGGCGGCGGCGGACCACGTCGCCCTGCGCTGGCGGGGCCGCCGGGGTGAGCGGGCTGACCTGACCTACGGGCAACTGGGCCGGGCGTCGAGCCAGTTCGCACGGACCCTCGAGACGCTCGGGCTGCGGGCGGGCGAGCGCGTCTTCCTCCTGCTGCCCCGCCGCCCCGAGCTGTACGTCGCCGCCTTCGGCACCCTCAAGCGGCGGGCGGTGGTCTGCCCCCTCTTCGCCGCCTTCGGCCCGGAGCCGATCCGCGAGCGGCTGGCGCTCGGGACCGGGCGGGTGCTCGTGACCACCAGCGACCTGTACCGCCGCCGGGTCCTGCCCGTGCGCGACCGGCTGCCCGACCTCCGCCACGTGCTCCTCGTCGACGGCCCCGACCCGCCGCTCGCCGGAACCCTCACGTGGGGCCCGGTCTTCGACGGCCCGGGGACCGAGGACTACCGCATCGACGACACCGACCCGGAGGACATGGCCCTCCTCCACTTCACCAGTGGGACGACCGGCACGCCCAAAGGCGCCGTGCACGTCCACGACGCCGTCGTCTCCCACGAAGCCACCGGGCGGCTGGCGCTGGACCTGCAACCCGACGACGTCTTCTGGTGCACCGCCGACCCCGGCTGGGTGACCGGCACCTCGTACGGCATCGTCGCCCCGCTCGTGCGCGGCGTGACCAGCGTCGTCGACGAGGCCGACTTCGACGCCGAGTGGTGGTACGAGCTGCTCGAGGGGGGACGGGTCACGGTCTGGTACACGGCCCCGACGGCGCTGCGGATGCTCACGCGCGGCGGCGAGGCGGCGGCACGGGCGCACGACCTGAGCGCGCTGCGCTTCGTCGCCAGCGTCGGCGAGCCGCTCAACCCCGAGGTGATCGCCTGGGGCAGCGAGGCGCTGGGGTTGCCGATCCACGACAACTGGTGGCAGACCGAGACCGGCGGGATCGCCATCGCCAACTACCGGTGCATGGACATCCGGCCGGGCTCGATGGGCCGGCCCCTGCCCGGCATCGACGCCACCGTCATCGCCAGCGAAGGCCGGGGCGAGGTGGTCGTCGGCACCGACGGCCGGGCGGTGGAAGCGGCGCCCCGGGATGGCCGTCGATGTTCCGCGGCTACCTAGGTGACGACGCCCGCTGCCAGGCGTGCTTCGCCGGGGGTTGGTACCTGACCGGCGACCTGGCCCGGATGGACGAGGACGGCTACTTCTGGTTCGTGGGGCGGGCCGACGATGTGATCAAGTCGGCCGGGCACCTGACCGGCCCCTTCGATGTGGAGTCGACACTGCTCGAGCACCCGCCGTGGCCGAGGCGGGCGGTGAACCTGGCGACGGTGTGGCACCTCCCGGTGCTGTTCTGCTGCGAGAACAACCTCTACGCCATGGGGACCGCCGT
>DASSZM010000141.1:0-18331 GCA_035702855.1 Acidimicrobiales bacterium
CAGGGCCTTTCTCCGTGGTCGGAACCGGCGTCGATCCGGTGACCTCGCGCTTTTCAGGCGCGCGCTCTACCAGCTGAGCTATCCGACCGCGGACCTGACGGGATTTGAACCCGCGACCTCCGGCTTGACAGGCCGGCGTGCACTCCAAACTGCACCACAGGTCCTTGCGCTTGCCGCAAGGGCTCCGTGAACTCTAGTCGACGCCAGCCCCTCCGTGCTCCCGATGCCGCCTAGGCCTTGCGACCCTCCTCGATCGGCCGGGGCTGGGGCGGGCCCGCCACCGACCCGCCGTTGCCCCCGGTGAGGGCGGCGAGGTCGGCACCGTTGGACCCCCGGGGCGACGCAGCGTTGCCGTCGCCGCGCCGTGCGTCGGGCTGGCCCACCGAGCCCCGGAGCGCCTCGAAGAGGTTGAGGCCCTGGGCGGCGAGCCCGGACACGAGGTCGCCGAGCCCGTCGCTGCCCCCGAGGACCGTCAGGTTGGCGTTCTGGAGGCTGTCGGCCGCGGCCCGCAGCATCTCGGGCAGCTGGGCGATGAGCTGCTGGTCGAGGGCGACGCGATCGTTGGCCGCCCCCGCCTCGGACAGGCGGCGGAGCCGGTCGGCCTCGGCGTCGGCCAGGATCTTGATCTTCTGGGCCTCCGCCTGGGCCGGCCGGAGGACCTCGGCCACCAGCTGCTCCTGGCGGAGACCGGCGTTGCGCTGCGCCAGCTCGGTCTGGGCGTCGAGCACGTCCTGGGTGGCCTGGGCTTCGGCGAGGGGTCCGGCCTGGGCGGCGGTGGCCTGCGCCTTGTCGGTCTCGGCCTTGAAGCCGGCGCGGGCGATCGCCGTCTGGCGCTCGTACTCGGCCTGCTTGCGCTGGGAGAGCTGCTCGGCCTCGGCGGAGGCCTGGTCGGCCTGGGCCTGGGCGACGCGGGCGGCGCGCTGCACCTCGGCCACGTGCGGGGCGGCGAGGGCCTTGATGTAGCCGGAGCCCATGTCGTCGATGCTCTCGATCTGGAGGGCGTCGACGACCAGCCCGATCTTGGACATCTCCAGCTTCGAGGCCTCCAGGGCCTCCTCGGCGAGGCGCTGGCGCTCCCGGATGATCTCCTCCACCGTCATCGAGCCGATGATCGAGCGGAGGTGGCCGGCGAAGATGCGGCCGGTCAGGACACTCATCTTGTCCTCGCTACCGAGGAAGCGCTGGGCGGCGTTGGCGATGCCCTCCGGGTCGGCGCCGACCTTGAAGGCGATGACCGCCTTGACGTTGACGGCGATGCCCTGCTTGGTGACGCACTCCTCGGCGACCTCCGCCTCCTGCATCGACAGGGTGAGGTAGCTCACCCGGGACCGCAGCGGCAGGACGAACGAGCCGTGCCCGATGATGATCTTGAACGGCGTGCCCGTGCGCTTGCCGCCGCTGATCAGCATCGCTTCGTCGGGACGGGGTACGTGCCAGCCGAGCATCGTGGACCTCCTCACCGGGCCCGGGACCCTGCCCGGCGCCCGCTCAGGGCAGCTAGCCGGACAGGCGGGCCACCTCGACGACGCGACCAGGCCGCGCCCCCACCACCAACACGGCCGCGCCGGCTTCGATGGGCTCGTCGCCGTAGGCGATGAAGGACTCCGAGCCGCCACGGACCGGGAGTTGCACCTCGCCCGGCCGGCCGGTACCGGCGATGCGCATCGTGACGTGACCGACCTGCCCGATCAACTGATCACCTACGAATGCCATCGCCAGGACCACCTCGGAACACGAGCTCCCGCTGAGCAGCGTAGCGAGGCGCCGCCCGCACCGGCGGGTTGGCGGCCCGGGGGCGGGCCGCCCCCGGACCGGGCCGACCGGCCGGATCAGCCGGCGGCGACCGACACGGCCGGTGCGACGGCCGGCTCGACCCCCCCGGCGCCCGCGAACAGCAGGCACGCCGCCGGCGCCAGGCGGACCCGGACCCGGTCGCCCCGGGCCCAGCGCCGCTCGTCGTGGATCCCGACCAGCTGCAGGCCCGGGCCGAGCCCGAGGGCGTGGTCGTAGCCCCTGCCCCGGTAGGCGGTGTCGAGCACCACGGCGTCGACGTGCCCGTCGGGGTGCCCGGCGGGCAGCAGCTGGACCCCGGCGGGCCGGACGAGCACGGTCGCCCCGCCCCTCACGCCCGGGACCGCACCCATGGCGGTCGCCAGCAGCCTGGCCCGCTCCGGGCCGTCGCCGCAGCCGGCCGCCGGCCGGACGGGCAGGAGCGGCTGGCCCGACGGGCCGTGCCCCGTCGCTCCCCCGAGCACCTCCACGGGCAGCTCGCCGGCGAGCCCGGTGAAGCGGGCGACAAACGGCGTCGCCGGTCGGGCGTAGACCTCCTCCGGCGGCCCGAACTGGACGAGGCGACCGTCCCGGAGCACGCCGATGACGTCGGCGAGGGCGAACGCCTCCGCCTGGTCGTGGGTGATGTACACCGCCGTGGTCCCGGCGTCGCGGGTGAGCGTCCCGATCTCGATGCGCATCCGCTCCCGCAGGTCGGCGTCCAGGTTGGACAGCGGCTCGTCGAACAGCAGCAGGCCGGTGCCGCCCACCAGGGCGCGGGCCAGGGCCACCCGCTGCTGCTCGCCGCCCGACAGCTCGTTGGGGTAGCGGTGGGCGAGATGCCCCAGCCCGACGCGGTCAAGGACGCGCTGGACCCGCGCCGCCGCCTCGCCCCGGCCCAGGCGGAGGCGGCCGAGGGCGAACTCGACGTTGCGGGCCGCCGTCAGGTGCGGCCACAGCGCGTAGTCCTGGAAGACCATGGCGAGGTTGCGGCGCTCCGGCGGCTCGTGGGAGGGGCCGTCGGCGACGAGCCGGTCCCCGAGCACGAGGCGGCCCTCGGTCAGCCGCTCGATGCCGGCCAGGCAGCGCAGGAGGGTCGTCTTGCCGGACCCGGAGGGGCCGAGCAGCACGCAGAAGGTCCCCGGCTCGACGGCGAGGTCGACCCCGTCGAGCGCCGTCTTGGAGCCGTAGCGCTTGCGGGCCCCCCGCAGCTCGACGGCGATACCTGCGTCAGACATCGATGAAACCTCCGATGCGCTGCCAGCCCCGGGGCGCCAGCAGGCGGAACAGGCCGAGGCCGACGAAGATGACCCCGAACATCTCGAGCATGGCGAGCACGGACATGGCCGTCGCCTCGCCGTAGTGGGCCGACGTCCCCACGAAGTTGTTGATCGCCACCGCCACCGGCGTGTTGCCGGGCGGGTACAGCAGGCTGGACACGGGCAGCTCGAGGAGCGTCTTGGCGAACGTGAGCAGCCACGCCCACAGCAGCAGCCGCGACAGCACCGGCAGGGCGGCGCGCCGCCAGGCCCCGATCCCGTGGGCCCCGTGGACCCGTGCGGCGTGCAGCAGCGACTCCTGGAGCTGCGCCGTCGGGCCGACCATGAGGCGGGCCTGGGAGGGGAGGCTGGTCGCCACGTAGGCCATCGCCAGGAGGGCCGTGGTGCCGTAGAGGGCCACGCCGAGCTGATTGGCGATCGGCAGGTTGTAGGTGAAGATGTAGCCGGCACCGAGGACGATGCCCGGAAGGGCGACCGAGCCGATCAGCACCAGGTCGATGAGCCGGCCGATGGCGCCGGCGCCGCGGGCCGTCATCATCCGAGCCACGACGAGCCCCAGCGCCGCCACGACCGTGGCCGTGACCGCCGCCAGGAGGGTGGAGTACCCGAGCGGTCCGGCCAGCCCGGCGGCGCCGTCGAACACCTGCCGGTAGTTGACCAGCGTGAAGGAGCTGGCCGACAACGACGTGCCGAAGTTCTTGAGGAACGAGGCGAAGACGGCGCCGAGCACCGGCGCCCCCAGGGCGAGAAGGAACAGCACCGAGGCCCCGGCGGTGGCCAGTGCCTTCCCCCGGGTGCTGAGCCGCCGACGGGCGGGTTGGCGGGTGCGCCCGGAGAGGACCGCGTACGACCGGCCCCGCAGGGCCCTGGCCTGGAGGGCGATGGGGATCGCCGCCGTGGCCACCAGCACCCAGCTGATGGCCGCCCCGGCACCGAAGTCGGTGGGCAGGGAGTTGACGGCGGTGAACAGCTCGTAGGTGGCGACGTGGAAGTTGGCGTTGGCGGCGAGCGTCGACGCCACCCCGAAGTCGGAGATCGTCTCGGCGAAGCCGATGGCGAGGGCCGACATGAGCGCGGGGGCGAGGATCGGCACGACCACCCGCGCCGTGCGCCACCGGCCCCCGCCGTGCACCCGGGCGGCGTCCTCGAACTCCGAGCCGAGGTTGCCGAGCGCCACCGAGACGGCCATGTAGGAGAACGGGACGATCGTCATGGTGTCGACGAAGACGACCCCGGCCGGCCCGAAGAAGATGCCGTACATCCAGGCGCTGGGGATGCCGAACTGGTCGAGCACCCCGTGGGGCATGAGCACGTACTGCCAGCCCTCGGCCACGAGGAACGAGGGCATGAGCAGCAGGCTCCACACTGCCAGCGGCCACACCCGCCGACCCGGCATGTCGGTCCGTTGCACCCCCCAGGCGAGCGCCAGCGCCAGCCCGGTGGCCAGCAGCGCGCAGACCACGCTGAGCCAGAGCGAGTTCAGCAGGGAGTGGGCGAAGAACCCGCCGAAGACCTGGCCGAAGTTGGCGAGGGTGAACCACTGCCTGCCCTGGCCGAACAGCCGGGGCGAGACGGCCATCAGAAGGAAGATGGCGATCGGGACGATGAGGAGCAGGGCGAGCGCGACCCACACGACGAGCCCGGCGGTGACCCGCGGGGCGCGCAGGGCGACGCGCCGGGACCACCGGAAGCCCGAGGAGCCGGGGGTGGGCCCCCCGGCTCCGACCTCCGAGGCAGCAGTTGCTGGGTCGGGGAGCAGCAGGACCGCGCCGTCCTGCCGCTCCGCGCCGGCCCCGCTCATCGATCGACCACCGTCACTGGACGATGTTGTCCGTGAACCAGGTGTTGAGCTGGTTCTCCCGGCCGCCCCACACGTACGGGTTGAGCGTCTGGGTCGGGATCTGCGCCAACGGGGTCCCCACCGCCGGCAGGGGCTTCTCCCCGTTGACGAGCGGGAAGAACAGCGAGTCGCCGGTCGGGTCGCCGGACTGCATGACCTTCTGGCCTGCTGGCGACAGGACGAACTGGACGAACTGCTTGGCCTCGGCCTGGGCCTGCTTGGAGACGTAGGCGGAGATGCCGAGCACCGAGGGGAGCGTCGTCTCCTTCTTCAGGTACTCGACCTTGAGCTCCTTGTTGGACAGGGCGGCGCCGATGCCGGCCGAGCTCTGGACGGTGGCCACCTTGATGGTGCCCGTCTCCAGGGCCTGCAGTGTGTTGGTGTTGGTCTGGTACACGTGCAGGCCGTTGGCCTTGAGCTTCTTGAAGAAGGCCTCGCCCTGGGACACGCCGCCGAGTTGCTGCATGATCCCCGCCACGTAGGGATAGGTCGGCCCGGACACGGCCGGGTCGTTCATCCCGACCGCCCCCTTCCACTGCGGCTCGGTCAGCTGCGACCACGCCGTCGGCGGGTGCTTCACCAGCTTGGTGTTGTAGACGAGGGCGGCCGCCATGGTGACGCCTGTCGGGATGTAGCTCTTGTCGGCCGGGATCAGCGACTTGCCGACGGCGTTGTAGTTGGAGATCGCCGACGGCTCCCAACCCTTCAGCAGCAGGTGCTGCTGGTCGAGGCCGGCGAAGACGGTGGCACCGTCGACCCAGAACAGGTCCCAGTGCGGGTTCTTGCCCTCGGCCTCGATCTTCACCGTCAGCGGGCCGGTGCTGTTGTCGTCCACTGTCGTGGGGATACCCGTCGCCTTCTGGAACGCCTTGCCCTCGGCGGCGTCGTAACCCTCGGCGGCGTAGATGACGAGGGGCACCTTCTTGGCGCCGGCGGTGCTGGCGCTGCCGGCCGAGCCGGACCCGCTCGCCGCCGCGCTGGTCCCCGAGCCGGACCCCCCGCCGCTCGAACCGGACGACGAGGTGCCCGAACCGCAGGCGGCCAGGAGCCCGGAGGCGGCGACGACCGCCAGGGCGGCGGGCAGCGCGTGACGCCGGCGCGCACGCACACGGGGTTGGCGGGAAGAGCGAGGGAGCACAGCGACCTCCGTGACAGGGCCGTCCGGCGACGACCCGAACCGTGGTCACGGATCCTTGCGGGCCTCGGTTATCGCCGGGCCATCCAGGGGTGTCGGGCGGGGGAACGCTCGGTGAACAATCGCCGCCGGCCTACGACCCGACCTCACGGTCGTAGACGTGGACGGCGTAGGCCTCCAGCGCCTGCTCGCAACGCTCCAGCGCCTCCTCGGCCCGCCCGACGCCCTCGGCGCCGAGGACGTCCCGGGCCTGCACCTTCGCGAACCAGCCCTTGAGCTTCGCCAGGTCGACGTCGTTCTCCTCCAGCTCGGCGTAGGTGAAGTGGTCGGCGTCGTACTCCTTGCCGACCTGGCGCAGGAAGTCCTCGCAGCGGTCGACGATCTCCTCGTACTCGTCGTTGCGGGCGGTGTTGAACAGCGCCACCAGGTCGGGCTCGCCGGCCAAGACGTCGCTGGCCAGCAGGAAGGCGGTCCCGCCCATCTCGACGATCTCGTTGCGCAGCGTCCGCAGCGCCCGCTCGGCCGTCGGGGACGACGGCAGGGCGGCGGCCGAGCTCTGGACGTAGATCGCCCCGAGCCCCTTCAGCCGCCGCCACACGCCGGCCCGCAGGCGCGACGGCTCGCTCGGGATGCGGTACACCAGGAGCAGCCAGCGCACCCGGCCGGCGCGCTCGGCGGTCGGGGGGCGGGGGTCGCCGGCGTCGGCCATCGTCTCAGTGTGGCGCATCGGGGGACGGCGCGAACCCGGGGGTCACAGCCCGTCCGGTCCGGGGGGCACGTCGACGGCCAGCTCGCGCAGCACCTCGAGCGGGACGACGTCGAGGGTGCTCTCGTGGGTGGAGGCCAGCACCACGAAGCACGCACAGTCGTCCCGGTAGGCGCGCAGCCAGTTGGCGGCGGTCACGCACCAGCGGTCGCCGGGTACCAGCCCCGGGAACCCCCACAGAGGCACCGGGGTGGACAGGTCGTTACCGATCCGCCGCTGGTGGTCGAGGAACTCGGCGGTGACCACCGCACAGATGGTGTGCAGGCCCACGTCCTCCGGGCCGGTCGTGCAGCAGCCGTCGCGGTAGAAGCCGGTCATCGGCTCGGTGCCGCAGGGCTCGAGGTCGCCTCCGAGGACGTTGCGCGCCACGGCTCCGAGTCTGGCGCAGCGGCGCCCGGCGCGCGTCGAGGGGCCGGCGTTGGCCGGCCCCTCGGTCGTCGGGCGGGGACCTGCGGGTCTACTGCGGCGGGCCTGCCTTGAGGGCGATGGTCGTCGAGTGCTGCGCGCCCGACGAGGTCACGTAGCCGAGCGAGACGCTCTGGCCGGTGTGCAGCTGCAGGATCTGCTTGGTGAGGCCGGCGGGCGAGGTGACCGGCTGCCCGTTGATGCTCGTGATGATGTCGCCGGAGCTGAGGCCGGCGGTGGCCGCCGAGGTGCCGGGCAGGACGTTGGCGATCGCTGCGCCCGAGGTGGTCGGCGGCGTGGTCGGCGTCCCCGAGGTCCCGGAGGCGCCGAGCCCGAACCCCCCGAACCCCCCGAGGCCGCTGCTGGCGCCGGCGTTGTAGAGCTGGGTCGGAGTGGTGACCTCGACCCCGAGGAACGGGGTGGCCCCGATGTGGACCTGGCTCGAGGAGCGCCCCGCCTCGATCTGTCGGGCGATCCGCATCGCCTCGTTGATCGGGATGGAGAAACCCTCCGTGCCGGCATTGGACGGCGTCTGGAAGGTGAACGAGCCGTTGCTGGAAGCAGCGGTGTCGATGCCGACCACCCTGCCGTTGGCGGTGACCAGCGGGCCGCCGGAGTCGCCGGGGCGGATGTCGGCGTTGCTCTGGATCAGGCCGTGCAGGGTCTCGGTGGTGCCGCTGCCCTGGTCGCTGGCCGTGATCGACTGGTTGAGGGCGGTGATGGACCCGCCGGCCACGCTCGGCGTCCCACCCGCCCCGCCGGCGTTGCCGATACCGACCACCGGCTCACCGGTGCGCAGCGGGGACGAGTTGCCGAGCTTCACCGTGGACAACCCGGAGGCGTGCTGGAGCTGCAGGACGGCGATGTCGTCGGTGCGGTCGTAGCCGACGACCTTCGCCCGGTAGGTCCGGCCGTTGCCGAGGTCGGTCACCGAGAGCGCGGTCTCGCCCTCGATCACGTGGTTGTTGGTGAGCACCTCCCCGCTGGAGGTCAGCACCATCCCGGTGCCGGCCGCCTGCTCGCTCTGATAGGCAAGCTGGGTGTTGATGTCCACCAGGCCGGGATCGACCTTGTTGGCGATGGCGGTGACGTCGGACGGGCTCCCCGCCGAGGTGGACACCGACCGGCCGCTGCTGCCGGACGCGCCGGGGACCCCCAACCCGCTCGAGCCGCTCGATCCGGAGCCGAAGCTCCCCCCGCTCGACCCGGAACCGAAGCTCCCCCCACTCGACCCGGTGCCGCTCGAGCCGGACGGAGCCGTGGCCGAGGGCTGCGACGTGCTGTCGAGGCCGGCGCCGATCCCGACGCCGGCACCGCCGACGATCAGGGCACCGGCGGCGAGCAGGGCCGCCACCGCCCCCCGGCGCCGCCGGCGGCGGGTACGGGGATCGGGGTTGTAGCCGTAGCCGTAGCCGTAGGGCTGGCCGCCCCATGCGCCGTGACCGCCCTGGCCGTAGCCGGGGTAGGGGCCGGGGCCCCACTGCCCGCCGGCCCACGGGTTGGCCGAGGGCCCGGCGGGCCCCCAGCCCTGGACGCCCGGCTGCCCGTCGTGGCCCTGCCCGCCGGCCGGGGACGGACCGTCGCCACCCGGGTGCCAGCCGGGGGGCGGCGGCCAGGCACCGGGGTGCGGGCCCCAGCCGCCGTACGGCTGCCCCCCGCCCCCGGGGGCCGGCTGCTCAGCCCCGGGGGCCGGCTGCTCACCGGCGGCCTCACCCGAGGGGCCGGGGTCGGCGCCGGCGGGCGAATGCACGTGCCAGCCGGGGGCCGGGGACGCCTCCTCGCCGCTGCCCGCCCCGCCGCCACTTGCGGGAAGGGATCGAGTCCAGTCGTTCCGGGTGTCGTCTTCGTCGGGCATCTCACCACTCCTCAGGGCACCGGGTGGGATCTCCTGCCACCGGGCTTCTCGTCACCAGTTATCCCCATCTGCCTGAGCCTTCGCTGAAAGCGCCCTAGGAGTTGCTCCAAACGCCGCGGGTGCGTCCCGGCGACACGCCGCCGGCCGCACCAGCACCACGGAGCGCGCTCGCCCCGGCCTGCAGTCGCGCCGACGGTGGCACCAGCCGCCTCAGCCCTCGCCGCCAGTCGCCGGGAGGGCCGCCACCTGTTCGGGGCTGGGCCCGGCGCCCAGCGGCGGCCGTCCCCGCTGCTCGTCCCAGGCGAGCACGTCGGCCGCCGTCCGCTCGAGCGGGGTGGCGGTCAGCCCGACGGCGCGGGCCGCCGACGCATCCCGCTGGAACACCACCCAGGGGTCGTCGCGGCCGAGGACCAGCGGCAGCCCGTCGCCGAGCCCGGCCGCCGGCACCCGCTGCGGCGCGCCTCGGCCGGCCGCCGACACGCAGGCGTCGATGAGGCCGGCGAGGGTGGTCGGCTCCGCCGGCCCGACGGCGTTGTAGGTGCCGGGGCGGTCCGCCTCGAGGAGGGACACCACCAGGCAGGCGAGGTCGCCCGAGTCGACGACCTGCACCGGCTGGTCGAGCCGCTCGGGGACGGGCGCCCGCCCGTCGGCGGCGGCGCGGACCCACCAGGTGAAGCGGTCGGTCGGGTCGTGGGGACCGGCGACGATGCCGGGACGGACGATCGTCGCCCGGTCGCCGAAGGCGGCCAGGGCGTCGTCCTCGCAGGCCACCTTCAGCGGACCGTACGTCTCGTCGGTGATCTCCTCGGTGCTGCGCTCGGCAGGCAGGCGGGGAGCCGACTCGGCGAGCGGACCGTCGGCGACGGCGAAGTCGTACACCGAGCCGGTGGAGATGAGCAGGTAGCGGCCCGCGCCGCCGTCTCCGCCACCGGCAGCGAGGGTGTCGGCGACCTGGCGGACGTGGCGGGGGACGTAGGCGCTGACGTCGACCACGGCGTCCCAGCGGCGGCCGGTCAGGGCGCCGTAGTCGCCGACCTCCCGGTCCCCCACCAGCCGGGGCACGCCGGGGAACAGCTCCCGGCCGGTCCGGCCGCGGCCGAAGAGGGTCACGGCGTGACCCCGCTCCAACGCCACGTCGACGATCGCCCGCCCGACGAAGACGGTCCCACCGAGCACCAGGATCTCCATCCGGGCGAGCCTACCCAGCCGGGGAAAGACGCCCCCACCCCCGGGCGGGCGCCGCCTGGCGCTACCGGCCGTCGATGCCGGCGGCGGCCTGCTCGGCGGCGGCGAGCACCCGCACCACGTCCAGGCCGAAGCGGACGTCGCAGGGGTGCCCGGTGTCGCCCGAGCGGATGGCGAGGAGCAGGTCATCCACCGCCCGCCGGTAGGCGTCGGCGACCGTCGTGGGGTCCTCGGGGCGGTGCAGCACGCCCCGCTCGCCGTAGAAGGTGGCCCGCCGCTCCCGGGCCGCCGGCGGGGCGTCGAGGGCGAGGATCATCGAGCCGGTGCCGCCGTTGCGGTGCGCGGTGGTGAGCACGACCGTGTCGCCCGGGCCGCGGACGGCGGCGACGTTGTCCACCGGGCCCAGCCCGGCGGTGACCGTCGCCAGGGCGTGGGGGCCGATGTCCCACAGCGCCCCCCGCTCCCGCCGCCAGGCCGAGGTGGCGTAAGGGCTGCCGGCGACGAAGATCGAGCCCAGCTCCACGTAGTTGGCGATGCTCCAACCGCCCCGCGCCAGCTGGTCCCACCAGGGGCCGAGCCCGGGGCTGAAGCGGGCGGTGAAGAACACCACCGACGCCACCCCGGTCGTCGCCGCCGCCGAGGCGACCGCCGCCGCCGCCGGCACGTCGAAGGCCAGCGGCTTGTCCAGCAGCAGGTGCCGGCCGGCGGCGGCGGCCTGCTCCGCCATGCGGGCCTGGACGTCGGGCGGCAGGGCGACGGCGACCGCGTCGACGTCGCCCAGGATGGCGACGGGATCGGACGTCCCCCGGCACCCGAGCTCACCCGCCAGGGCGGCGGCCCGCCCGGCGTCGCGGCCCCACACGGCGACCAGGTCGACGTCGGGGTGGGCGACCAGGCCGGGACCGTGCACCGTCGCCGCCCAGTGGCCGGTGCCGAGAAGCGCGAAACGGACCTTGCTCATGCCTGCTCCTTCGGCGGGGCCCACGGCGAGTCGCCGCCGTCGGTCGAGGTGGGGGCCGAGAGCCGGGCGGGCTCACGCGACGCCGGGTCCTCGGGGTGGGGGGCGGCGACGTCCGCCGGGGGGCGGGACCAGCGGTGATCGTCGAGCGGCTCCCCCGGCCCGGGCCCGGGGGCGGGCGGAGCATCGGGTCCGCTGGCGAACGACGGCCAGGGTGGGAGGAGGACGTGGGGCGGCTCGGGGATCCACCAGCGGGCCACGAGCACCAACGCGAGGGCCACCCCGGCGATCACCTCCACGTCGTACCAGGGCCGCAGGGAGGCGCCGACCACCGAGATGCCGAGGCGGTGCACCGACGCCGGGGGGTAGATCGAGTACACGACGCCGGGCGGGTCGAGGCCCACCACCGCCGAGGCCGCCTGGCTGGCGACCGCCACCAGCACGCCGCCGGCCGCCACCACCCCGAGGCGGGCCGGGCGCCAGAAGGCGGCCGCGATCGGCACGAGGGCCCAGGCGACGGCGGCCACCAGCGTCCCGGCGAGCACGACCGCAGGCTGGTCGAAGGCGTTGCCCTGGTTGACCGACAGCAGCTGGCTGAAGGCCCGGAACGCCAGCTGGTAGTGGTCCCACGCCGGCAGCAGGGCGACGCCGAGGAGGATGCCGGCGGCCGCCATGCACAGGATCAGGGGCGCAGGACCCGACCCCCGCCGGAGCCCACCGGGGGCCCACGGCGGGGCGAGCAGGGCGACGACGGCGCCGGCGGCGCCCACCACCCACCCGGCGGCCAGCAGCAGCAGGCCCGGCCCGGGCACCTCGAGCACGCCGCCGACGGTCGAGACCACCAGCCCGAGCTCGGCCAGCGCCAGGCCGGCAGCCAGCGCCCCGCCCGCCGGGCGGGTCGGCAGGGGCACGACCAGGCCGGTGGCCACCAGCCACCCGCCGGCGAGGATCGCCTGGGCCACGACCAGCTGGGTCGAGCCGGCCATCGAGGAGTAGCCGCTCCCCTGCGGGAAGAACAGGCAGACGACGTGCAGGACGGCGGCGAGACCGAGCGGCACCGCCGAGACCAGGGCCCACCCGTCGACCCCGGCACGCGTCCGGTTCGCCGCGTCGTCGGGCGGCGGAGGGGGCGGGGGGACGATCACGGCGGC
The DNA here is from genome assembly GCA_035702855.1 of Acidimicrobiales bacterium. GTDB lineage: Bacteria > Actinomycetota > Acidimicrobiia > Acidimicrobiales > Palsa-688 > JAKAQB01. The sequence continues at coordinate 12,346 of DASSZM010000141.1, forward strand.
CCATTGTCGCACCGGACCCCGGTGGGCGGCGAGCACGATGGGCCGGTGATCGACAGCCACGTCCACCGGCCGGGGAGCGCCGCCGGGCTCAACGCCGCGTCGGCGGCGCTGGCCGCCGATCCCCCCCGGGGGCCTGCGGGTGGTCGGTGGGGCGACGGTGCCCCCGGTGACGACGACCGCGCCGGCCCGGTGCGGGCCGCCCGTCGCCTCCAGGACCGGCTGCGGGTCTGAGCCCCCCGCCGTCAGGGTGCCTGCTGGAGCTCCCGCCAGGTCCCCCGCCTGCCGGCGGGCTCCTTGGGCAGGCCGAGCACGAGCTCGCCGAGGATGTTGCGCTGGATCTGGGACGTGCCGGCGTAGATGGTGCCCGCCCGGGCGTTGAGGAAGGTGCCGACCCACGACGCCGGGTCGTCGGGGGCGCCGACGTCGTCGGTCCCGAAGGCGGTGGTCGGCCAGCGGCCCGCCGGCTCGGTGGCGTCGGCGCCGAGGAGGTCGACGGCCAGCTCGGTGACGAGCTGGTGGTACTCGCTCCAGTACACCTTGAACACCGAGCCCTCCGGGCCGGGCGCCTCGCCGGCGACGAAGCGGGTGAGCGACCGCAGCCCCAGGTAGCGCATGATCTCGACCCGGGCGTGGGCGTCGGCCAGCCGTTGGCGGACGAGGGGGTCGGCGGTGCGGCCCCGCCGGCGGGCGAGGCCGACGAGGCGGTCCAGCTCGGCGCGGAACAGGATCGGGTTGGTGGCCGCCGCCTCCCCCCGCTCGAAGCCGAGGAGGGTCATCGCCACCGCCCAGCCCCGGTCGACACCGCCGACGACGTTGGCGGCGTCGGTGCGGGCGTCGGTGAAGAACGTCTCGTTGAACTCCGACGCGCCGGTCAGCATCCGGATCGGGCGGACCTCCACACCGGGCTGCTCCATCGGCACCAGCAGGAAGGTGATCCCCTGGTGCTTGGGGACGTCGGGGTCGGTGCGGGCCAGCACGAAGATCCAGTTGGCCGACTGGGCCGCCGAGGTCCAGACCTTCTGGCCGTTGAGCACCCACTCGTCGCCGTCGAGCACCGCCCGGGTGGACAGGTTGGCGAGGTCGGAGCCGGCACCTGGCTCCGAGTAGCCCTGGCACCAGCGGTGCTCGCCGGAGAGGATGCGCGGCAGGAAGTACCGCTTCTGGTCCTCGGTCCCCCAGCGCAGCAGGGTGTTGCCGACCATCTGGATGCCGAAGGCGTCGTTGGGCGCCCCCGCCGGGACGCCCGCCCGGGCCAGCTCCTCGGCGAGCACCACCTGCTCGACCGCGGTCAGGCCGGCGCCGCCGTACTCGGCCGGCCAGGCGGCCGCCAGCAGCCCGTTGGCGGCGAGCACCTGCCGCCACTCCCCCGCCCAGCGGCGGGCCTCCTCCGGCGGCAGCGCCCCGATGCCCGACCAGCCGGCCGGGAGGTGGGAGCGGAGGAACGCCCGGATCTCCTCCCGGTAGCGCTCGGCGGCAGGCGGATAGCTCGGATCCACGCCTCGTACGCTACCGGCGGCATGATGGGGGGCCATGGAGGCGAGGATCGGCTTCGGCGTCGATTTCGGGGGGTCGGGGATCAAGGGGGCGCCGGTGGATCTCGTCACCGGTGAGCTGGCCGGCGAGCGGTTCAAGCTGGCGACCCCCCAGCCGGCGACGCCCGAGGCGGTGGCGGGCGTGGTCGCCAAGGTCGTCTCCCACTTCGGCTGGGAGGGACCGGTGGGGGCGACGTTCCCGGGGGTGATCACCGGCGGGGTGGCGCGCACCGCCGCCAACGTGGACCCGTCGTGGATCGGCGCCGACGTCGCCGAGGTCCTGGCCGACGCCGCCGCCGGCCCGGTCGTCCCGGTCAACGACGCCGACGCCGCCGGGCTGGCCGAGGTGGTGTGGGGCGCCGCCCGCGACCACGACGGCCTGGTCCTGGTCGTCACCCTCGGGACCGGGATCGGCACGGCGCTCGTGCACCAGGGTCGGCTGGTGCCCAACCTGGAGCTGGGCCACATCGAGCTCGGGGGCGTCGACGCCGAGACCCGCGCCAGCGCCGCCGCCCGGGAGCGGGAGCGGCTCGACTGGCCGAAGTGGTCGAAGCGCCTCCAGCGCTACTTCCGTGCCCTCGAGGACTACCTCTGGCCGGACCTGATCGTGGTCGGGGGCGGGGTCAGCCGCAGGGCGGAGAAGTTCCTGCCGTTGCTGCAGCTGCGCACCCCGATCGTGGCCGCGACGCTCGAGAACCGGGCGGGCATCGTCGGCGCGGCCCTCCTCGCCACCCCCGAGTGAGGGTACGGTCCGGGGCATGGATGTCCTCGTCGCCGTGGGCGACGTCCCGGTGCCGCCCCGTCTGGCCGCCAGGGCCCGTCGCCTGATCACCGTCCCGGCAGGACCGCTCAGCAGCGCGGACGTCGCCGACCTGCGGGCGCATTTCCCCCGATCCCTGGGCGTCATCGGCGAGCCCGACGACGTGGTCGAGGTCGCCAACCAGCTGCACCGGGCGAGCTTCCCGGTCGTCGTCTACACCGACGAGCCGTTGCCCCTCGACGAGGGTGTCGCCACCGAGCCGTTGAGCGGCGCCGGCGCCGCCATCCAGGCCGCCGACTCCCTGCTCGACCTGATCGGCAACACCCCGCTCGTGCGCCTCGACCGCACCGCCCGGGACCTGTCGTGCACGCTGCTGGCCAAGCTCGAGTACCTCAACCCCGGCGGCAGCGTCAAGGACCGCCCGGCGCTGCGCATGATCGAAGCGGCGGAGCGGGAAGGCCTGCTCGGCCCCGGCGGCACCATCGTCGAGCCGACCTCGGGCAACACCGGCGTCGGCCTGGCCATCGTCGCCGCCCGCCGCGGCTACCGCTGCATCTTCACGATGCCCGACAAGATCGCCGAGGAGAAGCGGGCGCTCCTGCGCGCCTACGGCGCCGAGGTCGTCGTCTGCCCCACGTCGGTCCCGCCCGAGCACCCCGACAGCTACTACTCGGTGGCCGAGCGGCTCGCCGAGACGACGCCGGGCGCCTTCCGCCCCAACCAGTACGCCAACCCCCACAACCCCGAGGCCCACGTCCGCACGACCGGCCCGGAGATCTGGGAGCAGACCGGCGGGCGGATCACCCACTTCGTCTGCGCCATCGGCACCGGCGGGACGATCTCCGGCATCGGCCGCTACCTCAAGTCCAAGAACCCGGCGATCCAGGTGATCGGCGCCGACCCGGAGGGCTCCGTGTACTCCGGCGGCACCGGCCGCCCCTACCTGGTGGAGGGCATCGGCGAGGACTTCTGGCCCGCCACCTACGACCGGGAGGTGGCCGACCGGGTGATCATGGTCTCCGACCGCGACAGCTTCCTCACCGCCCGGCGCGTGACCCGGGAGGAGGGGATCCTCGTCGGCGGCTCGTGCGGGACGGCGGTCGCCGCCGCCCTGGAGGTCGGGCGCGACCTCGGACCCGACGACGTGGTGGTCGTCCTGCTCCCCGATTCCGGGCGTGGCTACCTGTCCAAGGTGTACGACGACGGCTGGATGGCGGACCACGGGTTCCTGCGGGCCGGCGGCGACGACCTCGCCGCCGTGCTCGGGCGCAAGGCCGTCGACCTGCCCCCGCTCGTGCACGTCCACCCCGACGAGACCGTGCGCTCGGCGATCGCCATCCTGAAGGAGTTCGGTGTGTCCCAGATGCCCGTCGTCCAGGCCGAGCCGCCGGTGGCGCTCGCCGAGGTCGTCGGCACCGTCAGCGACCGCCTGCTGCTCCAGGCGGCGCTGGAGAAGCCCGAGACGATCGACGGCCCGGTGAGCGCCGTCATGGAGTCCCCCCTGCCGACGGTGGGCACGGGCGAACCCATCGACCTGGCCGCCGCCCGCCTCGCCGGCGGCGCCTCGGCGGTGCTGGTGATGGACGAGGGCCGCCCCGTCGGCATCGTGACCCGCTCGGACCTGCTCGAGTACCTCGCCGGCCCGCCGGCGGCCCGATGAGCGCCGCCGACGAGGGGGTCGGCGGCGCCGCCGGCCGTGGCGCCGGGGCTCCCGGCCGTGGCGCCGGGGCGGGCAGCCCCGGGGGCGGGGGCGCGGCGGGACCGGGCTTCGAGACCCGGGCCATCCACGCCGGGCAGGACCCCGACCCGATCACCGGGGCGGTGGTGCCGCCGGTGTCGGTGGCGACGACCTTCGCCCAGTCGGCGGTCGGCGAGCACGCCGGCTTCGAGTACAGCCGGACCGGCAACCCCACCCGGCAGGCACTGGAGGCGTGCATCGCCTCGCTGGAGGGCGGCGCCGGCGGCCGGGCGTTCGCCAGCGGGCTCGCCGCCGAGGACGCCGTGCTCCACCTGCTCGCCCCCGGCGACCACCTGATCGTCCCCGACGACGCCTACGGCGGCACCTACCGCCTCGTCGACCAGGTCTGGGGCCGGCTGGGGATCACCCACACCCCCGTGGCACTCGGCGACCTCGACGCCGTCGCCGCCGCCTGGCGCCCCGAGACCCGGATGGTCTGGGCGGAGACCCCGACCAACCCGCGCCTCGGCATCGTCGACATCGCCGGCCTGGCGACCGTCGTCCACGAGCGGGGCGGCCGGCTGGTCGTCGACAACACCTTCGCCACCCCCTGGCTGCAGCGGCCGCTGACCCTCGGCGCCGACATCGTCGTGCACTCGAGCACCAAGTACCTCGGCGGCCACAGCGACGTCGTCGGGGGCCTGGTCGCCGCGAACGACCCCGAGGTCCTCGAGCACCTGTGGTTCGTCCAGAACTCCGTCGGGGCGGTGCCGAGCCCCTGGGACTGCTTCCTCACCCTGCGGGGGATCAAGACCCTGGCGGTACGGATGGACCGGCACTGCGCCACCGCCGCCACCGTCGCCGCCGCCCTCGCGGAGCACCCCGGCGTGTCGCAGGTGCTGTGGCCCGGCCTGCCCGACCACCCCGGCCACGAGCTCGCCGCCCGGCAGATGCGGGGCTTCGGCGGGATGGTGTCGTTCGTCGTGCGCGGCGGGGAGCAGACCGCCCTGGCCGTCGCCGCCGGCACCACGCTGTGGACCCTCGCCGAGTCGCTCGGGGCCGTCGAGTCGCTCATCGAGCACCCCCACCGCATGACCCACGCCTCGGTCGCCGGGTCCGCCCTGGAGGTACCCGCCGGCCTGATCCGGCTGTCGGTCGGGTTGGAGACGCCCGACGACCTCGTCGACGACCTGCTCGGCGCCCTCGAGCGGGCGGGGGCGTAACCGGGCCGGGGCGCCGGCCGAGCCTTCGCTCCTTCCGTGGCGCCCGGGGCAGCCGCACGCGTTCTGTGAGGACGTGCGTACCGAATTTCGGTACACGACTCCTCACAGTTCGCCGGTCAGCCCCCAGAACGGCCCCCGGCCGCCTGCCGGGCAGCCGGAACCCGCCGGCCGGGGCACCCGGGCGGCCGGGCGGCTCGGCTCAGAGGATCCGCAGGCGGATCGTCTCCTCGAGGGCGGCGAGGCGGTGGCGGGTGTCGGGGGTGAAGTCGCTGGCGACGTCGCTGACCACGTAGCCGATGTCGCCGCGGGTGCCGAGCGCCTGCCCCTCGATGTTGACGCCCTCCTCGGCGAACACGGCGTTGATGGTCGCCAGCACGCCCGGGGTGTTGCGGTGGATGTGCACGAAGGTGTGGGCACCCGACCGCTCGGGCAGCTCGACGTTGGGGAGGTTGACCGACAGGGCGGTGGTGCCCCGCTTGGCGTAGTCGATCAGCTTGTGGGCGACGAAGTGCCCGATGTCGACCTGCGCCTCCTCGGTGCTCCCGCCGATGTGGGGCGTGAGGATGACGTTGGGCAGGCCCCGCAGCTCGGAGACGAACGGCTCGCCCTTCCCCGACGGCTCGCTCGGGAACACGTCCACGGCGGCACCGGCCAGGTGCCCCGACACGATGTGGCGCCGCAGGGAGGCGTGGTCGACCACGAAGCCCCGGCTGAGGTTGAGGAAGAGCGAGCCCGGCCGCATGGCGGCGAACTCCTCCTCGCCGAACAGGTTGCGGTTGTCCGGGCGGCCGTC
>DASSZM010000144.1:0-14400 GCA_035702855.1 Acidimicrobiales bacterium
CGTCGTCGCCGCAGCAGCCACGGGAAAGATCGGCGACGGCAAGGTGTGGATCACGCCGGTCGACTCCGTCGTGCGGGTCCGCACGGGCGAGCGGGACCGGGAGGCGTTGTGAACCGGGGCCAGGCCGACGACCGGGAGCGCCTCGTCGGGGTGGTGGCCGCCCCAATGGGAGCCCTGATCGACTTCATCGTTGTCGGCGTGCTCGCCGCCCGGGCCCGGTACGGGCACCTCCCGGGCGGCGCCACCCGCTACGAGGGTCTGGAGATCGTCCTGCTCGGCCTGGCGGTCGCCGCGCTCGCCGCCGCCCTGCTCCGCCGCCGGACCGTGCTCGGCGCCTCACTCGGCCTGCAGGGACTGGCCCTGTTCGACCTGCGGTTCTGGGGCTTCGCCATCCCGTTCGTGGTGGCCGGGGCGTGGCTGCTGGTGCGGGCCTACCGGAGCCGGGCGGCCGAGGCGGGTCCCGGCGACGCGGCTCGCCGACCGGCCGCCGAACGCCGCCTCAGCTCCCGCCGGAGCTGACCCGTCGCCACCCCATGGCGGCGCCCGCAGCGGCGGCACCGAGCAATGCCGGCCCGGCGAGGAGCACCGCCGGCAGCGGCGCCTGGCTCACCGCCGCCGGAGCTGCGAGGACCGCGGGGTCGTCGGGGAGGGTCACGCCCCTCCACGCCGAGCCCACGGCCAGGAAGGAGCCGCCGGGCACCGTCGCCCGGTGGCTCCGGCCGTCCAGGCGGAACGTGCCGGTGCATGCGTAGGTGGCCACGTTGCTGCCGCTCCCACCCGGCTGGCCGCTGCAGCCGCTGACGCGCACGGTGACCGCCACGCCGCGCGTCTGCAGGGCGTGCTGACGCAGCTCGGCCCGGGCGCCCGCCACCGTCAGCCCGGCCGCCGACGCGGCCAACGTCACTCCGGCGAGGACGACCAGCGTCCGTCGGACCCGCAGCGGGTCGGCGGCCACCGCTGCACCACGGAGGGAAGCGACGTCCATCGAGCAACCGTAAAGCAAGCAATGTTGCCGCTGCGTGAACAGCCGGACGGGGCGCGACAATCCACCCATCCAGGTCGCCGCCCCGCCTCCCCGCTCCCGGCGCTGGGCCCGGGCTTGGCCCGTGCTGCGCTGGGTCCTCGCCGCCACCGCCGTCGGGCTGGCGGCGTGGGTGGTGTCCGGCCAGCTCGGCGAGCTCACCGGGGCGGGCCGCCTCCTCGCCCACCTCCGCTGGAGCTGGGCGGTGGTCGCCGTCGCCGTCGAGGCGCTGAGCTACCTGGCCTCCGCCCAGCTGCAGCGGGTCCTGCTGTGGAGCGGCGGCATCCCCGCCGGGGTGGGGCGCACCACGCTGATCGGGCTGGCCACCAGCGCCATGCAGAACAGCCTCCCCGCCGGCGCCGCCTTCGCCGGCGTCTTCGCCTACCGCCAGTACCGCAGGATGGGGGCCGACGAGGTGCTGGCCGCGTGGTCGGTCGTCGCCGTCACCGGATGCCTCTTCGTGGCCCTCGCCGGCCTGGCGGTCGTCGGGCTGCTCCTGGCGTTCGGCACCGGCAGCGCCCTCGGGCTCGTCCAGGTCCTCGGCGGCCTGGGGGCGGCGGCGGCGGCCCTGGTGCTGCTGTGGTCCCGGCGCCGCTGGGTCCTCGCCCGGGTCGTCGGCGGCATCCGCCTCGGGCAGCGGCTCACCGGGCGGCCCCGCGCGGACGTCGCCGCCCACGCCCAGCGGGTCGCCTCCCGCCTCCTGGCGGTGACCCCCTCCCGACGGCGGTGGGCGGCGGCGCTGGCTGCCGCCACCGCCACCTGGGTGTTCGACCTGCTCTGCCTGGCCGCCGGCTTCGCCGCCGTCGGCGCCGACCTCCCCTGGCGCGGCCTGCTGCTCGCCTACGCCGCCGCCCAGCTGGCGGCCACCCTCCCGATCACCCCCGGCGGCCTCGGCGTCGTCGAGGGCAGCCTGACGGTGGCGCTCGTGGCCTTCGGGGGGGCGGAGGTCGACACCGTGGCGGCCGTGCTGGTGTACCGGGTCGTCAGCTACTGGGCCGAGATCCCGGTGGGTTGGGGGGCCTCGGCGGTGGCGGGCCGGCTCGGTCACCGGCGGGCGCCCGCCCCGCAGCCCGCCCTCGAGGTCGGCGAGGCGCTGTGACCGGCTCCCGGTGGCGGTCGGCGGCGGGGGGCGCCGTCCTCGCCTGCGCCCTCGCCCTCTCAGGGTGCGGGGGCACGGGGCTGACGCTCGGGCGGCGGGCCGTCTCCAGCTGCTACCGGGCCATCCCCACGGCGCTGGCCGCGACCGGCGACCCCCACGCCCGGATGGTCGGCGTGCACGCCCTCGGCCTGCGGCAGGTGCGCCACCAGCTGCCGGGCCTCGTCGACGCCCTCCCGGTCGGCGACGAGCGAGTGTGCGCGGTGGCGGTGGAGGGCCCGTTCCCGGCCGGCCAGGTCCGCCGGGCCCGTGACCCGGGGACCGCCGGGCGGTTCGCGATCGTCCTGGTCGACGCCCGGGACCTGCACGTGCTCACGAGCTGGGTCACCGACCGGCTGCCGCGACGCCTCGGGTCCCGGGTGTTCTGAGGCACGAAGTTGGGGCTGCGGCCGCCCGGTCGGTACCGTTCCCCTCCAGATGGCCACGACCGCCCGCACCCGCCCGCCGCTGCGACCGTCCCAGCTCGTCCTCGCCCTCACGGTGCTGTTCGCCCTCGGGGCGGCGGCGTCCGGGATCGCCGGCGGCGTCGAGACCCACGCCCACGAGCCCCGCGTGAGCCGCGTGGTGTTCTGGGACATCCCCGTGCCGATGCGCGCCGCCTTCTACGTCGGGGTCTGCGCCGCGATCCTCGCCGCCGGGTGGCTGCTGTCCCTGCGGGTGCAGAACTGGGAGCGGGGCCAGCCCGACCGGCGGGTCACGACCGCCGCCAACCGCAAGCGACGCATCGACGCCCTGCGGCGGGGGCTCACCATGCAGACGCTGTGGCAGGACCCGGCAGCGGGGATGATGCATTCGCTCATCTACTTCCCCTTCCTCGTGCTGTTCGCGGTGACCACGGTCCTCGAGGTCAACCACCTGCTGCCGACGCCCCTGCAGTTCCTCCAGGGGCGGACCTACCAGGGCTACAAGTTCGTCGGCGACACCGCCGGCGCCCTGTTCGTCATCGGGGTCGGCTGGGCGATCGTCCGGCGCTACGTCCAGCGGCCCTACCGGATCCGCATCAAGACCCGCCCCGAGGACGCCTTCATCCTCGCCACCCTGCTCCTGATCGGGCTGACCGGCCTGCTCACCCAGTCGGTGCGGATCGCCGCCGAGGGCCGGCCCGCCTTCGAGCACTGGACCTACATCGGGTGGGGCCTCTCCTACATCTGGTCGGGGATCGCCAAGCCCACGTTGCGGTCGGTGTACCAGGGGATGTGGGTCCTCCACGTCGGGCTGTTCTTCACCTTCCTGCTCGCCCTGCCCACCACCAAGCTGCGCCACGTCCTCACCTCGCCGGCCAACATGTACCTCCGGGACCGGGAGCGGCCGAAGGGCGCCATGAAGCCGCTCCCCGACCTCACCCAGACCGAGCTCGAGACCTTCGGCGCCAACCTGGTGTCGGACTTCACCTGGAAGCAGCTGCTCGACACCGACGCCTGCACCATCTGCGGGCGCTGCACCAGCGTCTGCCCGGCGAAGAACACCGGCAAGCGGCTCGATCCCCGGGAGATCGTCAACAAGGTCGGCAACGTCATGGCCGCCTCCCATCCCGGCGGGCCGGTGACGCCGGTCATCGGCGGCGACCCGATCGCCGTGTCGGCCGGGTCCGTGTTCGAGCTGGTCACCGCCGAGGAGATCTGGCAGTGCACCACCTGCCGGGCGTGCGACGAGATCTGCCCGGTCAACATCGAGATCCTGGACAAGATCCTCGACATGCGGCGCTACCTGTCGCTCATGGAATCCGACTTCCCGGCGTCGCTCGGCTCGATGTACCGCTCCCTGGAGAACCAGGAGAACCCCTGGGGTCTGTCCAACGCCGAGCGCCTGGCGTGGGCGGAGGGGATGGAGGTCCCCGTCGCCGAGCCCGGCTCCCCCCTCGGCCACGAGTACCTCTACTGGGTGGGCTGCGCCGGCAGCTTCGACGACAAGAACAAGAAGGTCACCTCCGCCATCGCCACCCTGTTCACCCGGGCCGGGCTCGACTTCGCCGTCCTCGGGCCCGCCGAGCGCTGCACCGGCGACCCCGCCCGCCGGAGCGGCAACGAGTACCTCTTCCAGATGCTCGCCATGCAGAACGTCGAGATGTTCGACGGGATGGGCGTGCAGAAGATCGTCGTGCAGTGCCCCCACTGCTTCAACGTGTTCGCCAACGAGTACCCGCAGCTCGGTGGCCGCTACGAGGTGGTGCACCACAGCCAGCTGCTCGAGCAGCTCATCGCCGACGGTCGCCTCGACCTCGGGGGGGCCTCGCTGCCCGAGCGGCTCGTCTACCACGACAGCTGCTACCTGGGGCGGCACAACGACGTCTACGCCGCCCCGCGCAAGGTCCTCGGTTCCCTCGGTGGGATCGACATCGTCGAGGCGCCCCGCTCCGGGCCCCAGTCCCGCTGCTGCGGCGCCGGCGGTGCCCGCATGTGGATGGAGGAGCAGGGCGTCAAGATCAACCTGGACCGCAGCGCCGAGCTGCTGGCGACCGGGGCCTCCCGGATCGCGACGGCCTGCCCCTTCTGCTACATCATGCTGGACGACGGCACCAAGGCCCACCAGCGCGAGGACGTCCGGGTGGGCGACCTGGCCCTGCACCTCCTCGACGCCCTGACCGTCGGGACGACGGTGACCCCGACCGCCGGCGAGAGCCCCGCCGGGCCCGAGTACCGCGAGGAGCGCTCGTGAGCGTGCTGGCCGCCTTCTCCATCTCGCCGCTGGGGGACGCCCCGGACGGCTCGGTCGGCCCGGCGGTCGCCGAGGCGGTGCGCATCGTCCGGGCGTCCGGGCTGCCCAACGAGACCAACGCCATGTTCACCAACGTGGAGGGCGAGTGGGACGAGGTGATGGCGCTGATCAAGGCGTGCGTCGACCGCGTCGCCGAGGTGGCGCCGCGGGTGAGCGTGGTGGTGAAGCTCGACGTGCGCCCCGGGGTCAGCGGCGCCATGCGCTCCAAGGTCGAGCGGATCGAGGAGCAGCTCAGGGGCACCTGAGCCATCAGGGTCGCTCGAGGCTCAGGGGCGCTCGAGGCGCCGCCGGGCGGCCACGAGGGTGGGCGGCTCGCCGAGGAGGGTGTCGAGGCCCTGGACCAGCGCCCGGCAGGCGACCAGCTCGGGCGCACTCCGCGGGCGGACGCCGAGCAGCCGGCGGGCCCACGGCGGCACGCAGGCGACACCCCCCGCCCACAGCAACCGCCACGCCGGCCGGGCGGCGGCGGGCAGCCCCGGCGGCCAGGCGAGGAACCGCAGGGCCGCCCGGGTCTGCTCGCCCACCGCCAGCGACGGTCGGTAGGCCTGCACGGCGGCGTCGAGGGCGGCCCAGGAGCGCGGCGGGTCGGGGACGCCCATCGCCTCGCCGACCACGGCCACCTCGTCGACGTAGCGGTCGAGCTCGGCGGGGCCGAGCGGGTAGGCACCGAAGCGGCGGTAGGCCGCCGCGATCGCGAGGTACTCGCCGAGGTGCACCCACCGCAGGAGCTCGGGGTCCCCGGCGGCGTAGGGCCGGCCGTCGGGCGCCGTGCCGACGACGCTGGTGTGCACCCGCTGGACCTGGGCGACGCGCGCTGCCGCCTCGGCCCGGCCGCCGAAGGTGACGCCCTGGAGGAACAGCCCGGTCCGCACGATCCGGCCGAAGAAATCCTCGGCGAAGCTGCCGTGGTCGGCGACGCCGGCGAGGGCGAGGGGGTGGAGCAACTGCAGCGCGAAGGCGGCGATCCCCGCCACGTACATGCTGGCGTCGGCCTGCACCTTCCACGCCGTGCTCCCCGGGCCGAACCAGCCCGGGTCGGCGGTGGCGGCGTCGGCGGCGACCGCCTGGCGGATCGCCGGCGACGGCGGCGGGGGTCCGCCCGGCCGGCCGAGCACCGCCGGCAGCCCGGTGCGCAGCAGCGGGCGGGCCAGCGCCACCCCGGTGCCGGCCGCCGACCCGGCGAGGACCTCGGCCAGCGACGGGGCGGGCGGCACCCACACCGGGGCCGGCTCGATCCCGGGCGGCAGGGGCGCGGGACCGGCGGAGGGGGTCGACGCCACGCGAGCCACCCTGGCACCACCCGGCGCCTACCGCCAAGCGCCCCGGCGCCGGCGTCGGCGTCGGCGCGCACCGGTCTGCGTCGGGGCAACGGCCGCCCGTAGCATCCGATGATGCCCCGAACCGTCGCCCCCCACGGCTCCTGGACGTCCCCGATCACCGCCGAGCGGCTCGTCGAGCGCGCCATCGGCGTCCAGGACGTCACCACCCACGGCGGCCGGATCGCCTGGTGCGAGTCCCGGCCCAACGAGGAGGGACGCTACGTGGTCGTGGCTGCCGGCCCCGACGGCGACCCGGTCGAGCTCACCCCGCCCGGGTTCTCCACCCGCACCCAGGTCCACGAGTACGGGGGCCGGTGCTGGACCTTCGACGGCGCCGACCTCATCGCCTCCAACTGGGAGGACCAGCGGCTGTGGCGGTTCGCGGCCGGGGCCGAGCCCGAGCCGCTCACGGCCGAGCCCGCCGAGCCCCGTTCGGTGCGCTTCGCCGACCCCGTCGTGACCCCCGACCGGCGCTGGGTGATCTGCGTCCGCGAGCGCCACCTGGGCGACCGGGTCGACAACGACCTGGTCGCCGTGCCCCTGCGGGCCCCCGGCGAGCCCGTCGTGCTGGCCTCCGGCCACGACTTCTACGCCGCGCCGGCGGTGTCCCCCGACGGCTCCCGGCTGGCGTGGCTGTCGTGGGACCACCCGGAGATGCCGTGGGACGCCACCGAGTGCTGGGTGGCGGCGCTGCGCCCGGACGGGTCCACCGCCGACGCGCAGCTGGTCGCCGGGCGCGAGGGGGAGTCGGTCCAGCAGCCCCGCTGGTCACCCGACGGGGTGCTGCACTGGGTCTCGGACCGGACCGGCTGGTGGAACCTGTACCGCCAGGCCGAGGGCTCCGGGACCCCGGCGGCGGGCATGCCGCTCTGCCCGATGGAGGCCGAGTTCGGCGTCCCGTCGTGGGTCTTCGGCCTGCACACCTATGACTTCCTCGCCGACGGGACGGTCGTCGCCACCTGGCACGGACCCGACGGCGGCGGGATCGGCGTCGTCGCCGGAGGCGGCGTGCTGCCCTTCGCCACCCCCTATCGCGGCTTCGAGTACCTCGCCGGTGACGGCGAGGCCGTGGCGGCGGTCGCCTCCTCCCCCACCGATCCGCCGGCGGTCGTCCGCATCACCCCCGACGGCACGACCCGCGTGGTGCGCCGCACCCGGGACGCGGGCGTCGCGCCCGGGTCGGTGTCGGTGGCCGAGCACATCCGGTTCCCCACCGCCGGCGGGGAGGAGGCCTGGGCCTGGTTCTACCGCCCGGCGAACGCCGACTTCGAGGGACCCGCCAGCGAGCGACCCCCGCTGGTGGTGAAGACCCACGGCGGTCCCACCTCCGCCGCCGACCCGTCGTTCGACCTCGGCGTCCAGTACTGGACCAGCCGGGGGTTCGCCGTCGCCGACGTCGACTACCGGGGCAGCACCGGGTACGGCCGGGCGTACCGCAACCGCCTGCGGGACAACTGGGGCGTCTGCGACGTGGAGGACGTGGTCGCCGTCACCCGCTGGCTGGCCGAGCGCGGCGAGGTCGACGCCGATCGCTGCGTCATCCGGGGCGGGAGTGCCGGGGGGTACACCACCCTTGCCGCCCTGGCGTTCACCGACGCCTTCGCCGCCGGCGCCAGCTACTACGGCGTCGCCGACCTCGGCGCCCTCGCCCGGGACACCCACAAGTTCGAGTCGCACTACACCGACCGGCTGGTCGGCCCGTGGCCGGAGGCGGAGGCCACCTACCGGGCCCGCTCGGCGCTGTTCAACCTCGAGGGCTTCGACCGCCCGCTGATCCTGCTGCAGGGGCTGGAGGACCGCGTCGTCCCGCCGGCCCAGTCGGAGGCGATCTTCGAGGCGGTGCGGGGCAAAGGCGTCCCCGTCGCGTACCTGCCGTTCCCGGGCGAGCAGCACGGGTTCCGGCGAGCGGACACCATCGTCGCCGCGACCCGCGCCGAGCTCAGCTTCTACGGGCTGGTCCTCGGCTTCACCCCCGACGGGGCGGTGGAGCTCGCCGTCGAGAACGCCGGCGCGTTGCCCCGGCGCTAGGGCCGGTGGCGGTCGAGGAAGCCGTAGACGTCCACCAGGTCCACCCCGGGGTAGGGGTCGAAGACCACGGTGTCGGTCGGTAGCCCCGACACGAAGTGGCTGTGGTCGCGGGCGGAGGGCCAGAAGGCCCCCGCCCAGCGGCTGCGCTGGTCCGCCGGCGGCTCGCTGCAGCACGACGGGTCCGGGCAGCGCGACACCGACCGGTGCGCGGTCTCGCTCCCCCGGAACCACCGGGCGTAGGCCTCGGTGGTGCCCACCGTGATGGCGTCGCCCCGCCCCGGCTCCGCCTCGATGTGGGTGGCGCACCAGTAGGTGCCGGTCACCGTGTCGGTGTACTGGTAGTACATGGCGAACGAGTCCTCGGACTCGAAGGCTTGCCGGGTGCTCCACCACCGGCAGACCCGCTGGCCCTCGATCGTCCCGTCGGCGTCGGCGGGGAGCAGGACCCCATCGTTTTCGTAGGCCTTCCACAGCAGGCCGTCGGGGTCGCAGCGCTGGAAGTGCACCGGGATGTCGAGGTGCCGGGTGATGAGGTTGGTCAGCCGGTGGGCCGCCATCTCGTAGGAGATGTAGAAGACCTCGTTGAGGTCCTCGACCGACAGGTCCTGGCGCGCCTTGGCCGCCCGCAGCATGGCGACCGCCGCCTGCTCGGGGGCCAGGAGGGCGGCGGCGAAGTAGTTGGCCTCGACCCGCTGGCGCACGTAGGCGTCGAAGTCCACCGGATCGGAGTGGCCGAGGGCGAAGTGCCCGAGGGTCTGGCCGATCACCGAGCGCGTCGCCCGCACCGTGGCGTTGTTGCGCTGCGGGACGTAGATGACCCGCTCCCGCTGGTCGGTGATGGACCGGGTCGAGGGGGGCAGGTCCTGGACCCGGGCGATGCGGAAGCCGAACCACGCGGCGAGGTCGGTCAGGTTGCGCTCGGAGATGGCGCCGGGCCCGCGGTAGCCGACGGCGGCGAGGGCCTCGCCGGCGGACCGCTCGATCTCCTCGAAGTAGTTGTCCCGCTTGCGCATCTCGTCGCGCATGGCGGCGTTGGCGGCCCGCGCCCCACCGGTCGGTGTCGGAACCGGGCGGACCGGCGCGACGGACAGCTCCTGCACCCGGTCGAACAGGGCCACGATGTGCTCGAGGGCCACGTCGTCGAGACGCGCCGACGGCTTCAGGTGCGGGAGGCGGAGGTCGCCGTAGCGCGGGTCGTCCTGGATCCGGGCCAGGGCGACCTCGAGCTCGGCCCGGCGGTTGGGCGGCCGGGGGTCGAGCAGGTCCGAGGGGGCGCAACCGAGAGCGGCGGCCAGCTGGCCGACGGTGGTGAGGCGCGGCTCGCGGTGGCCGTTCTCCAGCTGGGAGAGGTAGGAGGCGGGCCGGTCGACGCGGGTCCCGAGCTCGTCCAGGGTCAGACCGGCGGCCTTCCGCAGGTGCCGGAGACGCTGGCCGAACACCCGGAGATCCAGAGTGGCAGCGGGTTCCACTTCGAAAGTTTCTCACTTCTTGCCGTCTCGGGCAAGTGGCCGCGATCTTCCGATCGACAGCTCGGCGAATCTTTCTCCATACTGGTGCATGGCCGAGACCATCCCGCACGGGCTCCAGGAGCGGATCCTCACCCCGGAGGCGAGCCGGCTCCTGGGTGAGCTGCACCGCCGCTTCGAGGGCCGGCGCCAGGCGCTGCTCGCCGCCCGCGACGAACGCCAGGAGCGCTTCGACGGTGGCGAACGCCCGCGCTTCCTCCCCGCCACCGCCGCAATCCGGCGGGAGCGGTGGCACGTCCCCGAGGCCCCCAAGCCGCTGGCCGACCGCCGGGTCGAGATCACCGGCCCCACCGACCGCAAGATGATGATCAACGCCCTCAACTCGGGCGCCCGGGTCTTCATGGCCGACCTCGAGGACGCCAACGCCCCCACCTGGGCGAACATGCTGACCGGGCAGGCCAACCTCCAGGACGCCGTGCGGCGCACCATCGAGCTCGCCACCCCCGAGCGGACCTACCGGCTGGTCGACGAGCCCGCCACCCTCGTGGTGCGACCCCGCGGCTGGCACCTGACCGAGCGGCACTTCACCGTCGGCGGCGAGCCGATCTCGGCCTCCCTGTTCGACTTCGGCCTGTACCTGTTCCACAACGGCCGGGAGGCGCTGTCGCGCGGCTTCGGCCCCTACTTCTACCTGCCCAAGCTGGAGAGCCACGAGGAGGCCCGGCTGTGGGAGGAGGTGATCTCGGCAGCCGAGGGGCTGTGCGGGCTGGACCACGGGTCGGCGCGGGTGACGGTGCTGATCGAGACGATCACCGCCGCCTTCGAGATGGACGAGATCCTCTACGAGCTGCGGGACCACATCTGCGGGCTCAACGCCGGGCGCTGGGACTACATCTTCAGCATCGCCAAGAAGTTCCACGCCGACCCGGCCTTCGTGCTGCCGGACCGCTCGGCGGTGACGATGACGGTCCCGTTCATGCGGGCCTACACCGAGCTGCTGGTGCGCACCTGCCACCGTCGCGGTGCCCACGCCATCGGCGGCATGGCGGCATTCATCCCCAACCGCCGCAAGCCCGAGGTCACCGAGGCGGCGCTGGCCAAGGTCGCCGAGGACAAACGCCGGGAGGCGGCGGACGGCTTCGACGGCACCTGGGTCGCCCACCCGGACCTGGTCCCCACCGCCAGGGCCGAGTTCGACGCCGTGCTCGGCGAGCACCCCAACCAGCTCGGGCGCGAGCGCGACGACGTCCACGTCGGCCCCGCCCGGCTGCTCGGGGTGTCCTGCCCGCCCGGCGCCGTCACCCGTGCCGGGCTCGACACCAACATCTCCGTCGGGCTGCGCTACCTGGTGTCCTGGCTCGGCGGCGCCGGGGCGGCCGCCATCGACGACCTCATGGAGGACGCCGCCACCGCCGAGATCAGCCGGGCGCAGGTCTGGCAGTGGGTGCACCACGAGGTGTCCCTCGCCGACGGCACCCCCGTGACCGCCGAGCTGGTGCGCTCGCTGCTCGACGGCGCCGTCGAGGAGGTCGTCGCCGCCGGCGCCGACCGGGCGGCGGTCGACGCCGCTCGCGGGGTCTTCGAGCAGGTCGCCCTGGCCGATCGGTTCGTCCCGTTCCTGACCCTGCCCGCCTACGACCTGCTGACCTCAACCCCCGAAAGGATCCACCCGTCGTGACGTCCCCCTTCACCGCCGCCGCCGCCGAGCTCGAGGCCCGCTGGGCGTCCGACCCCCGCTGGTCGGGCGTGGAGCGCCCGTACTCCGGCGCCGACGTCCTGCGCCTGCGCGGCTCGGTCGGCGTCGAGCACACCCTCGCCCGCCTCGGCGCCGAGCGCCTCTGGGAGCTGTTGCACAGCGAGGACTACGTCAACGCCCTGGGCGCCATGACCGGCGGCCAGGCCGTCGAGATGGTCAAGGCCGGCCTCCAGGCCATCTACCTCTCGGGCTGGCAGGTCGCCGCCGACGCCAACCTGTCCGAGCAGGTGTACCCCGACCAGAGCCTGTACGCCGCCAACAGCGTCCCCGCCGTCGTGCGCCGCATCAACAACGCCCTGCGCCGCGCCGACCAGATCGAGTGGTCGGAGGGGGGCTACGCGGGGGGCCAGCGGCGCTGGCT
Source organism: Acidimicrobiales bacterium (assembly GCA_035702855.1). Taxonomy (GTDB): domain Bacteria; phylum Actinomycetota; class Acidimicrobiia; order Acidimicrobiales; family Palsa-688; genus JAKAQB01. The sequence goes on from DASSZM010000144.1 coordinate 11,823, forward strand.
CGTGCCGATCGTCGCCGACGCCGAGGCCGGCTTCGGCGGCCCGCTCAACGTCTTCGAGCTCATGAAGCAGATGATCGAGGCGGGGGCGGCCGGCGTGCACTGGGAGGACCAGCTCAGCTCGGAGAAGAAGTGCGGCCACATGGGCGGCAAGGTGCTCATCCCCACCCAGCAGCACGTCCGCACGCTGCAGGCCGCCCGCCTCGCCGCCGACGTGCTGGACGTGCCGACCCTCGTCATCGCCCGCACCGACGCCCTGGGGGCGACGCTGCTCACCAGCGACGTCGACGAGCGCGACCAGCCCTTCGTCACCGGCGAGCGTACCCCCGAGGGCTTCTACCGGCTCCGCAACGGCATGGACATCGCCGTCGCCCGCGCCCTCGCCTATGCCCCCTACGCCGACCTGATCTGGTGCGAGACCTCGACGCCCGACCTCGACGAGGCCCGCCTCTTCGCCGAGCGGGTGAAGGCCGAGTACCCCGACCGGATGCTGGCCTACAACTGCTCGCCGTCGTTCAACTGGAAGAAGCACCTCGACGACGAGACGATCGCCCGCTTCCAGAAGGAGCTCGGGGCGATGGGGTACGCCTTCCAGTTCGTCACCCTCGCCGGCTGGCACGCCCTCAACGAGTCCATCTTCGAGCTGGCCCGCGGCTACGCCCGCAGCGGCATGAGCGCCTACGTCGAGCTCCAGGAGAAGGAGTTCGCCCTGGAGAGCGAGGGCTACACCGCCACCCGCCACCAGCGCGAGGTCGGCGCCGGTTACTTCGACCAGGTCGTCACCACGCTGGCCGCCGGCAGCTCGACGCTGGCGCTGGCCGGGTCGACCGAGGAGGCGCAGTTCGAGCATTGAGGCCCTGGGCCCTGGGCCCTGAGCCCTGGGGGCGAGGGCCGGGCCGCCGCCGGGCGGGCCGCCGGCTGAGTGGCGGCCCGCCTCGCCGGGCACCTCGCCCCGCCGACGGGCACCACCCGTGACCGACCCGGCACGGCGAGCAGGGGCGTCTGGGGGTAAACGGGGGAATTGGGGGTCGGATCCCGGTCTGGGGAGCGGGGAGCACCCTCCGCTGCAGGGCCCCGACCCCCAACCCGGGTTCCGACCCCCAAATCGAGCGAGAACCCCCAGACGGCGGGTCGGCGCCGGGCCCCAGGCGGCACACCAGCCACAAGGACCACACCGATCCCAGGGGGCACACCGGCCCCGCAGGCACAGGGGCCGGGCGGGTGCCGCCCGCACCCCTCGGGGCCGGGGGGCGAGCGGCGCCGGGTGGGGAGCGGCGGCGGGTGGCGAGCGGCGCGGCATGGCCGGCGACCCGGCCGGCGCCGGCTCTCGGCCCCCGGGGTCAGGCGCCGCCCTCGCCGGCCGACCAGGCCGGTGGCCGCTTCTCCCGGAACGCCGTCCGCCCTTCGGCCGCCTCGGCGCCGGCGAACAGCCGCTCGGAGAGGCGGGCCATGGCGGCGAAGGCGTCCGCCCGGTCGCCGGCGCCGTACACGAGACGCTTGGTCACCGCCAGTGCCTCCGGGCCGCCGGCCCGCAGGGCGGCGACCACCTCGGTCACGGCGGCGTCGAGGTCGGCGGCGGGCACGGCCCGGGTGATCAGCCCGGCAGCGGCGGCCCGGGCGGCGGGAACCCGCTCGCCGGTCAGCATGAGCTCGAGGGCGTCGCCCCGGCGCAGCCTGGGCAGGCAGACGACCGAGATGATGGCCGGCGCCACCCCGAGGCGCACCTCGGTGAAGCCGAGCCGGACGTCGTCGGCGGCGATCGACAGGTCGCAGGCCGCCGCCAGCCCGAGGCCCCCGCCGAGGCAGGGCCCGGCGATGCGGGCGACGACCGGGCGGGGGCAGTCCTGGAGGGCGGCGAGCACCGCCGGCAGGTCGACCCCGCCCCCGCCAGAGGGCGCCCGGGCCTGGCGCAGGTCGGCGCCGGCGCAGAACACCGGCCCGTCGTGGGTCAGGACCACCGCCCGCACAGCCGGGTCGGCGGCCGCCCGCTCGAGCCCCTCGACCAGCCCGGTCATCAGCTCGGCGGTCAGGGCGTTGCGGGTGGCGACCTGGGCCATCGTCAGCGTGGCGACCCCGGCGGCCCCCTCGTAGCGGACGGCGGCGGTCTCCGGTGCGGCGGCGTCGGGCACGGTCGGGTCCTACCCCGCCCGCTCCCACCCCGTCCGGTCCCACCCCGTCCGGTACGGTGCCGGCGATGCCGCCCGTGGCCCTCGAGATTCGCCCGGTCCGCCCGGTCGAGCACGGCGCCGTCGGCGCGCTGGTCGTCGCCGCCTACCGGGCGCTGGACGGCCTGCCGCTCGACGACGGCTACGCCGCCGCGCTGGCCGACGTCGGGCGCCGGGCGCCCGAGACCGAGGTCCTCGTCGCCGTCGACGGCGGCCGCCTGGCGGGGTGCGTGACCTTCGTGGCCGACGCCTCGTCGCCGTGGGCGGAAGACCTCGAACCGGGCGAGGCGTCCATCCGGATGCTCGCCGTGGACCCGGCCGCCCAGGACCGGGGCGTGGGCCGGGCGCTGCTGTCGGCCTGCCTGGAGCGGGCCGCCGTCCTCGGCCGGGCGGCCGTGTTCCTGCACTCGACGCCG
>DASSZM010000024.1:0-10860 GCA_035702855.1 Acidimicrobiales bacterium
TCATAATCCCTCGGTCGTGGGTTCGATCCCCACCGGGCCCACGACCGAATCGCAGCGTGGCTCGCCGGGCGGACTCAGTGCCGCTCGACGGGGCGGCGGACCGGGGCGGCGGGGCGGCGGGGGCCCGGTGCGCGGGACGGACGGCTCCGCCCCGCTGCCGGCAGGGCCACGGGTCGCAGCGGTACCGGGTGGCGCTGCTCGGGCACCGGCCCGGCCCGGCCCGGCGCCGGGTGAGGGGCGCCGGCAGCGTCGGCCCCGGGGTGGGCGGCTTCTCCGGGGTGGGCGGTCCCCTCGGGGTGGGCGACCGCACCGGCGTGGACCGGCTCCGGGGCGTGGGCCGGCTCGCCGGCGGGGGCGGTGACGGCGGCGAGCCGCTCGGCCTCCCGGGGCTCGGGGACCCGAGGCTCGTGGCGGCGGCCCCAGGCGATGATCGGGCGCTCGAGGACGAAGAACGAGACGGACGCGAGCAGCCACGTGGCCGCCAGCATCAGTACCTGGCAGTACGCCGTCGGGATCCCGATGACCGGCTTGGACAGGATGAACGTCAGCGGGTAGTTGTACAGGTACATGCTGTAGCTGATGCGGCCCGTGTAGCGCAGCGGCCGTGCCCGCAGGAGCCGGGTGAGGGGTGCCTGCGGGCGCTCGATCACGGTGGCGACGAGCACCACGCCCACGGCAGCGGCCACGTACAGCCCGCCCCACTGGTAGAGCCAGGTGGTCCCCTCGCTGGCGGTGTCGAACACCAGCCCGAGGGCGGCGAGAGCGGCGACGCCGGTGAGCGGCGCGGAGAGGACCCGGGGCATCCGCCGGTGGCGCCACAGCACCGACAGCGCCGCCCCGAGGAGCAGCTCGCCGGCGCGGCTGGTGGTCGCCACGTAGAGGTTGGCGTCGGGGCTGACCCGGAAGCCGATGACGAGCGACAGCAGGCTGGCGGCGGTGACGGCGCCCACGATGGTGAGGACGGTGCGCACCTCCCGGCGCCACCGGCCGAGGGCGAAGAGCAGCGACGCCGGCCAGACGAGGTAGAACTGCTCCTCGACGGCGAGCGACCACGTGTGGGCGAGCAGCCGGATGGCGTGGCGGTCGGCCAGCTGCACCCAGTTGGTCACGTAGAGCAGGGCGGCGAGCGACACCGCCCAGTACGGCGCCTGCTCCACCCGGAACGGCAGCACGCTCCGGGCGACGTAGCCGAGGAGGATCGCCACGCCGAGCGCCGGCAGGAGCCGGAAGGCCCGGCGCAGGTAGAAGCGCCGGTAGGAGACCCGCCCGGAGCGCTCCCGCTCCTGGAGGAGCAGGGTGGTGATGAGGAACCCGGAAAGCACGAAGAAGAGGTCGACCCCGACGAACCCGCCCTGGCGGACCCCGATGTGCACCATCATCACCAGGACGATGGCGAGACCCCGGATCCCGTCGAGACCGGGCTCGTTCGTCAACCGGCGGGTGGTCGGCACCCCTTCGTGGTTCCCCATGGCCTCCTCGCCGACACCCCCGACGGTGCAAACCCTTCCCCCTGGGGGTGGTGAGATGACGGCGGGGGCGACGGCCTCTACCGTGTCGGCGGTGCGGCGATGGTGGCTACTTCCCGCTCTGCTCGGCGCGCTCGTGCTGCTCGCGGCCTGCGGGTCCACCACGGCGGCCGGTGCGGGCACGGCGCGAGGTCCGGCGGCGGGCTCGCCGGGCGCGGGCGCGTCGCCGGGGCGCGTGGTCAGCGCCCGGGCGGCGGCCGTCGAGCGGCTGGTCCGCTCGGCGCACCTCGGCACGCCACCGGCCAACTGCCGGGTGCCGCCCGCCGTCCGGGCGCGCCTCGCCGGCGGGACGAAGCCCACCGCTCCGGCGGCCCCGGGCGCCGCCGGGGCGGGGACCACCTCCACGACGACCCGCGCCTCGGGCGACCACGGCGCGCCGGTCGCCGGTGCGCCGCTGCCCCGGATCGTCGCCTACGGCACCGACCACGGCGAGGCGCTGCTCGGCCAGCTGATCGACTTCGTGTCCCCCGGCGCCAGCCGGCCGGCGATCGTGCTCATCCACGGGGGGAGCTGGATGCACGGCTCGCCGGTCGAGATGACCCCGTCGGCCCGGGTCCTCGCCGCCGCCGGCTTCGTGACCCTCAACATCGCCTACCGGCTCGCCACGCCGGGCCACCCGGGCTTCCCGGGCGAGCTCGGGGACGTGGAGCAGGCCGTGCGCTACCTGCGCAGCCACGCCGCCGCGCTGCGGATCGACCCGGCCGCCATCGGCGCCCTGGGCTCGTCGGCGGGCGCCAACCTGGCCCTGCTCCTCGCCACCGCCACCCGGGGTAGCTGCCTCACCGGGGACCGGGTCGCCGCCGTGGTGGCCTGGTCCGGCCCGGTCGAGCTCAGCGAGCAGGGTCACGAGGCCCGGGACCTGTGCCGCGCCTCGGCGGCCGGTTGCGCGCCGCTGCCGCAGGACGTCCGGACCTACATCGGGTGCTCGATCGCCGCCTGCCCGCAGCGGTGGCGGGATGCGTCCGTGCCGGCGCACGTCAGCGCCGACGACCCGCCGGCGCTGCTCTTCAACAGCCGTGACGAGCTGATCCTGGTCGGGCAGGCCCGGGCGGCGGCGGCCGCCTTCGCCGCCCACCACGTCCCCCACGAGCTCGTGCTCCTGCCGGGCGACCGCCACGCGTCGGCGTACGCCTCGACCGCCCTGCCGGCGACGGTCGCCTTCTTCCGCCACTGGCTGGGCTGATGCCCCGAGGGGTAGATGAGGCGCGATGGCGCAGGTCTCCCCGGCCGACCGCTACCAGCGGGAGCACGCGTGGCTCGGGTTCCCCCTGGCGGTCCTCTACAAGAGCCTGGACGACCGCGCCCCGCGGCTGGCGGCCATGGTCACCTACTACGCCTTTGCCTCGCTGTTCCCCCTCGTCCTGCTGTTCGTCAGCATCGTCGGCTTCGCCCTCGACGGCGATCCGCACCTGCGGCACCAGCTGACCACCACGGTCGCCGACAGCCTCCCCGGCCTCGGCCCCGAGCTGACCAGGAGCATCACCGGGTTCACCGGCAGCGGCGTGGCCCTCGCCGTCGGCATCGTCGGGGTCCTCTACGGGGCCCTCGGGGCCACGACCGCCGCCCAGGGCGCCTTCAACGCCATCTACGGGATCCCCCGGTTCCGCCAGCCCGACCCGTTCCGCTCCCGGGTGCGCGCCCTCGGGCTGCTCGTGCTGCTCGGCCTGTTCGTCGCGGTCTCGACGGGGGTGGCGGCCGTGGTGTCCACGGCCAACGGCATCTCCGCCCAGCTCGGCCCGCTGGCGGCGGTCGGCGGCTACGTGCTGGCCTTCGTGCTCAACACCGCCCTGTTCAGCCTGGCGTTCGAGCTCCTCACCGCGCTCGACCTCGAGGTGCGCAACGTCCTCGTCGGCGGGGTGATCGCCGGCGCCGCCTGGGAGCTGCTCCAGGCGCTCGCCTCGCGCTACATCGCCCACGAGCTGAGCCGCAGCACAGCGCTGTACGGCACCTTCGGGGTGGTGGTCGCGGCCCTGCTCTGGATCTACCTGCAGGCGCTGGTGCTCATGGTGGCGGCCGAGGTCAACGTCGTCCTCCACCGCCACCTGTGGCCCCGGGCGCTCGCCTCGCAGTGGACCCTCGAGTTCGAGCCGACCGAGGCGGACCGGCGCGCCTACCGGCTGTACCTCGAGGGCAACCGGTTCAAGCCGTTCCAGGAGATGGAGGTCCGCTTCGCCCCGGCACCCCGCGGCGACGGGGCCGCGGCCGCCGGGCCGCCGGCGGCGGCGCCGGGGGATCGGACCGACCACGAGCGCCCCCCCGTGTCCGCGGGTACCGACCCCGGTGGCCGGCCCCGGGGACCGGCGGGCCCGGGGCCGCCGTCCTAGGCTCCGGGGGTACCCGGTCGAGCCCTCCGGGGCAGAGAGCGGCCGCAGCGCGGTGCGAGCGAAGGTGGTGCCGGTGGCCCTGATGCCGCTGTCCGATGCGATGTTCCTCGTGCCCGAACGCCGGGAGCAGCCCATGCACGTCGGCGCGCTGCAGATCTTCGAGCTCCCGGAAGGGGCCGGCGCCGACTGGGTGGCGGCGCTCTACGCCCGCTGGCTGGAGGCCACCGAGGTGCGGGCCCTCTTCCGCCGCCGGCCCGAGCGGTCGCTGCGCACGCTGGGCGCGTGGTACTGGGCGCTGGACGACGACGTCGACCTCGAGCACCATGTGCGCCTGTCGGCGCTGCCCCGGCCCGGGCGGGTCCGGGAGCTGCTGGCGCTCGTCTCGCGCCTGCACGGCACGCCCATCGACCGGCAGCGGCCGCTGTGGGAGCTGCACCTCGTCGAGGGCCTCGATGGCGGCCGGTTCGCCCTCTACAGCAAGCTGCACCACGCCCTGCTGGACGGGGTGGCGGGGATGCGCCTGCTGGGGGAGGTGCTGGCCACCGAGCCGACCGACCCCGTCCCGCCGCTGTGGGCGCCCCGACCGGGTCCCACCCGGGACCCGGCGCCCGGTGACCTCGCCGACCTGCCGGCCGCCCTCGTCCGGGCCGCCGGCGAGCTCGTCGCCCTCGGCCCCGCCGTCGGGCGGCGGGCGCTGCGCTTCGCGCTCGAGCCCGACCGGCGGGGGCTCGTGCCGCCCCGGACGATCCTCAACGTGCCGATCACCGGCTCCCGGCGCTACGCCGCCCAGGGCTGGCCGCTGGAGGAGATCCGCCAGGTCGCCAAGGCGGCGGGCGGGACGGTCAACGACGTGGTGCTGGCGATGTGCGCCGCCGCGCTGCGCGCCTACCTCCTCGAACGTGACGCCCTGCCGGAGGACCCCCTGATCGCCATGACCCCCGTAGCGCTCAGAGGGCACGACGGCGGCGGGGAGGGCGGCAACGCCGTGGGTGCCATCCTGTGCGACCTGGCGACGGACGTCGCCGACCCGGCCGAGCGCCTGGCGCGGATCCGGGAGTCCATGTGCGAGGGCAAGGAGGCCATGTCGGGGCTCACGCCGCTGCAGGCGGCGGCGTACAGCGCGCTGCAGGTCGCCCCCCTGGCGCTGAGCGCCGTGCGCACGCTCGGCGGCCTCGTGCCGCAGCCGTTCAACCTGGTGATCTCCAACGTGCCCGGGCCCCGCCGGACGCTCTACCTCGACGGCGCCCGCCTCACCGGCGTCTACCCCCTGTCGGTGCCCACGGACGGGCAGGCGCTCAACATCACCTGCACCAGCTACGACGGCAGCCTCGACTTCGGGCTGACCGGCGACCGCCGGGCGCTGCCGCACCTCCAGCGCCTGCTGCCCCACCTCCAGGCCGGCCTCGACGACCTGGCGGTCGCCGTCGGGGCCTGAAACTCAGTCGCCCGGGCCCGGCCCGTGCCGGCGGCGGGCGGCCACGAGCTGCTCGCAGAGGCCGGCGGTCGCCCCCGCCACGATCGTCCGGCGCGCCGTCGGCTCGGTCGTCACCGGGTCCCGGCCGAAGGCCTCCGCCACCGCCGCTCCCGCCTCCCGGCAGATCAACAGACCGCCGAGGTAGTCCCACGGGGCCAACGACCGCCCGCCGAAGTCCACGAAGCCGTCGACGGCGCCGGACGCGACGGCGCACAGGTCGAGGGCGGCGGCGCCGAGGCAGCGCAGCTGCGACCAGCCGAGGTGGCGGGCCGGGTACCCGGAGGTGGCAACGATGGCATCGGCGACGCCGGCGGCCGCCGTTGGGCGGATGGGCCTGCCGTCGCAGGAGGCGCCGCCGCCGCGGGTCGCCTCGAAGCGCGTGCCGATCGCCTGGTTGGCGACCACCGCCGCCAGCGGTCCGCCGGCGTCGAGGGCGCAGACGCTGGTGGCGTACCAGGGGAGCCCACGGGAGGCGTTGGTCGAGCCGTCGACGGGGTCGATGACGACCACCACCTCGCGGTCCGGCCGGTGCAGGCCGGACTCCTCCGACAGGATCCCGAAGCCGGCGGCGTCGAGCAGGTCGACCCCCACCCGGTCGGCGACCAGGTCGTGGCGGTACTGGGCGTCGGAGGTGCCCACCAGCCCCCAGTCGTCGAGACCGTCCAGCTCCTGCCTGATGGCGGTGACGACCTCGTGGAGGACGGGGAGGACGGCGTCGGCAGGGGTCGGGGCCACGGCGGCTGACGCTACCCGGACGGTAGGGTTGCCCCGATGGCCGTCATCGATGTCGCCGGGTACGTGGCCGAGCTCAAGGATCACGCCATCGACCACGGGTTCCATGTCCACGACGAGCGCCACTTCGTCGAGACCTACTCCTTGCGCCAGTCCTGGGAAGTGGAGCTCCACCCGGAGGAGGGCTGCAACGGCCCGCTCGACCTCCACCTGGCGTTGGAGGTGGACCCGCGGGTGCTGCTCGCCTTCGAGGACAAGGTGATGGAGCTGCCCGAGGAAGCCGAGCCGCCCGACGAGTACAGCTTCCCCCTCACCTTCACCTGGGCGCTGCCGCCGCTGGCGCACAGCCCCGACCTCCTGCCCCTCGCCCTCGACCTGGCCGGCATCGGCGGGGTGGACCTGCCACTCGAGTCGTCGGCCATCGACAGCTACCCGTCGGCCACAGACCCTGCCGAGCGACGCCTGACCGTCGTCGCCCGCCGCGAGGTGTCCCTGGCGCGCATCCTCGCCGGTGAGGAGCTGCTCTGCGACGCCTTCGACCGGGCACTGGCCGTGAGCGAGTACCTGCTCTCGCAGGCGCCGGTCTGGCTCGGCCAGGACTGACGAAAAAAAGAGTTGACCCGGCCGCGTCGGCGTGCTGGGATCTCGAGGACGTTGCTGCGTTCGACCTCGGTCGGTCGGCCTGTACGCGAGAGGAGTTGATCCGGTGCTGAACATCTTCGGCGAACACCTCACCCTGCCGGACATCGCCTTCCGCCCGCGCGCCGCCAAGCAGGTGCAGGCTGCCGGGACGTCCTGGACGGTGGGGCAGCGCTCCGCTGCCGGCGACTGCCTCGGCACGTACGGCACCAACCCCACCCGTATCGGTGGTGGGCGGCCGACGAGCTCCCCGGACTGGTGGACCGGATAGGTCCCACCCACGTTCGGGAGTAGGGCTCCGAGGCCGCCGGGTTCAACCCGGCGGCCTTTCTCGTTCTCGCAGGAACACCGCAAGGAAGGGGAGAGCGACATGTTCGCCTCCGAAGCTCTCGAGGGACTCCAGGATCAGCAGGTCGACTGGGACGAGGCGCTGTGCCGCGACGAGTCGGGGACCATGACGTTGCTGTTCTTCTCCGACGAGATCCCCGACATCCGCCGGGCGAAGACCATCTGCCTCGACTGCCAGCTCGTCGACCCGTGCCTGGCCGGCGCCATCGAGCGCCGGGAGCCCGCGGGCGTCTGGGGCGGCGAGCTGTTCGCCAACGGTCGCATCCTCACCCAGAAGCGCAAGCGGGGTAGACCCCCCAAGAACCGGCCCGTGGAGGGCATCCAGCTCACCGCCTGAACCCGGCGGCGGGTGGTCCCGGTCGCGGGGGCCGCCCGCCGCCCCGAACGGCACCTACCATGGGCGACCCGGGCGTTTAGCTCAGCTGGTAGAGCGCCGGCCTTACAAGCCGGTGGTCGGGGGTTCGAGTCCCTCAACGCCCACGGTCGAACCCGCAGGTCAGCCCGCCACCCGGAGATCGAGGGGCGCGGCGTAGGCCCGCCGGGCCTGCGCCGCCGTCAGCCGCCCGGTGGACACCAGCTGGTCGAGCACGTAGCGCTGCCGGCGCTTGGCGAGCGGCAGGTCGCGGAACGGGTCGTAGGCCGACGGAGCCTGCGGCAGACCGGCCAGGAGGGAGGCCTGCGCCCAGTCGAGGCGGGCGGGCGGGCGGCCGAAGTACCCCTCGGCGGCGGCGTCCACGCCCCAGTAGCCGTTGCCGAAGTACACGGCGTTGAGGTACATGGCGAGAATCGTGGGCTTGGAGTACCGCAGGCCGAGCTTCACCCCGATCCCGACGTCGTCCGCCACCCCCACGAACCCGGGGTGCTGCGGCCAGAGCTGCTTCGCCAGCTGCTGCGGGATGGTGCTGCCGCCCGGGTCCCCGCGGTGACGGAGCAGGGCCAGCCCGGCCCGCCCGGCGCCCTCGGCCACGTTGACCAGGATGTCGGAGTAGAAGTACTGGTCCTCGGCGGCGACGAGCGAGGCCGCCAGGCGCGGCGGTGGCGGCGCCGTGATCGGGTGGCCACCGTGCTCGGCGAGCAGCCGCGCCACCCGCGCGCCGGCGTCGCCCACCGACGGCAGGGTGACCATCCACGTGGCGGTCGCCGCCACGGCGGCGGCGACGACGGCGCCCGACGCCGGCAGCAGGCGCCACCATCGGGAGCGGCGGCGCGCGTGGCGCGGTCGGTGCGGGGATGCGACCCGCCGCGACGCGGCGACGCCCGAGGGCATCGACGGGGCGGCCAAAGGAACGGCGGCCGCTCAGCCCCGCGTCGCGGGTGTCCGGCCGCCGACGCTCACCGCGAGGTCGCCAGCGGCGCGCGGCTGGGTCGCCATCCCGGACGCCGGCGGTGCTCCCTCTCCACACCCGCCAGGGTACGCCCCGGTCACGCCCGGACCCGGTCGCCCCGACCCCCCGGGCCCGGAGCACCGAACCCTCGCCGTCAGGCGCGCCTCAGCCGCGGGGTTGCCGGTTCGGAGTACCGCTCGCACCCGGACTGGGTCACGCTGGAGGGGACCCCCGTCCCCCGAGGTGACCGATGCCCGCTTCCCAGGCCACGCCCCGTCCCGGCCTCGCCCAACGCCTCGGGCTGCGCCGCCGCGCCCGCACGAGCCGGCACCGGGACGTGCAGGGCAGCGCGCCACGCGCCGCCGTCCTCGGCGCCGGCGACGGGCTCATCACCAACGTCTCGCTGGTGCTCGGCGTCGCCGGGGCGTCGGCGGCCGGCCCGGCGGTGCGGCTGGCCGGCGTCGCCGGGCTGCTCGCCGGGGCGTTCTCGATGGCCGCCGGCGAGCTGGTGTCGGTGCGGGCCCAGGACGAGCTGATGCGGCGCGAGATCGACGTCGAGGCCGAGGAGCTGCGCAGCGAGCCCGAGGAGGAGCAGCGGGAGCTGGCGGCGATGTACGAGGCTCGCGGCGTCCCCTCGGATGACGCCGCCACCGTGGCGCGGATCCTCTCCGCCGACCACGCCATCGCCCTCGACACCCACACCCGCCTGGAGCTCGGCATCGACCCCGACGCCGTCGGGTCGGCCGGCGCCGCCGGGGCGTCGTCGTTCTTCTCCTTCGCCCTGGGGGCGCTGCTGCCGCTGCTGCCGTGGTTCTTCGTCTCCGGCACGGCGGCGGTGGTGGCGTCGATCGTGATCGGCGCCGTGGCCGCGCTGGCCCTGGGGGCCGTCATCGGGACCTTCACCGGTCGTGGCGTCGCCCGGACGGCCGGCCGCCAGCTGGCGGCGGCGGTGGTGGCCGCCGGGGTCACCTTCGCGGTCGGCACGCTCTTCGGCGCGCACGGGGCGGCGTAGGAGCGGAACGGTCCCCGGGACGGGCGACCTGGGCAGCGGGGGTCGCCGCCGGTAGGTTGGGCGAGGTGCGATGACCGAGCTCGCCTACACCACCCCGGTCGTGATGCGGCCCGAGCTGCGCGCCGGGCCGCTGCTCGCGGAGGGTGGGGAGGGTCGGGTGTACGAGCTGGTCGACCGGCCCGGGACCCTCTACAAGGCCTACCGCCGCCCGGTGGCGCGCCGGCCGCTGGACGGGCTCATCGGTTGGGAGCAGAGCCTGGCGGGCGAGCGGCCGGAGCTCGCCCGGCGGGTGCGCGCCGCGACGGCGTGGCCGGAGGCGGTGGTGGCCGAGCCGGGGGCCCCGGACGGGACCGTCGCCGGGATCCTGCTGCCACGGGCGCCCCGCCGCTTCGCCGTGCGGCACCGGGACGGCGCCCACCGCCTCGCCACCCTGTCCTACCTGACCGCCGACCCCGGTCAGCGGGCAGCGGCGTACGGCCTGGCGCTGCCACCGCCGGTCTCGGCCGAGCGGATCGGGATCGTCTACGCCCTCGCCCGGGTGCTGGAGGCGTTCCAGGCGGCGACGCCGTCGATCGGCCACGGGGACCTGTCCACCAAGAACGTCCTGTGGTCGCTCGAGCGGGGGCCGGAGGTGTTCCTGCTCGACTGCGACAGCTGCGAGCGCCACGGGGCCGACGGTGCCGTGCTCGACGACTCGGGCCGCTCACGGGCCATGACCCCCAACTGGGACGACCCCGCCATCCCGGCCGGGGACAACCCGACGCTCGCCTCCGACCGGTACTCGTTGGCGCTGATCTTCCTGCGGGTCGTGGGGGCCGCCCACTTCCCGATCCAGCGGCGCCAGCGCGACGGGGAGTCCCTCGGCGTCGACTTCGGATTGCCCTCCGCCGCCCGGCGCGCCCGGTCGCTGCGGGAGGGAGCGCCGGTGTGGGAGCTGTGCGCCCAGTCGCTGAGCACCCACGTCCCCGACGCCCGCCCGGGCGCCGCCGCCTGGGTCGCCGCCCTCGAGGAGGTGCTCGACGAGCTGGGGGCGATGGGTCAGGTGCGGGCGGTGTGGGCGGCGCAGGGCGGCGGGGCACCCGCCCCCACCCCGGCGGTCGCCCCCGCCGACGTCCCCGACGTGACGGTGCGGCCGGTGCAGGCCGCGCCGGGCGCCCGTCGCTGGGAGCGGGTCTCCCCTGCGGCGGCGCGCGCCGCCACCCGCGGCGCCCCCGGTCCGCCGGCCCCGGCTCCGGCTCCGGGGTGGGCCGCGAACGCCCCCGGTCAGGCCTCGACGCCGGTGGCGGCCGCTGGGGCGGCGCCGGCCGGCGGGCCGCCGCCCCATCTGCCGGGGTACCTTGAGCTGGCGGGCACCGCCTCGCGCAAGGGGGCGGCGATCTGGCTCGCCGTGCACCGGGGCATGCTCGACGCGGTGTCGACGCCGGGGCGCCGGCGTGAAGGCGTGGCCCGCATCGCCGGGTGCCTGGTGCTCGACTTCGCC
>DASSZM010000040.1:0-6419 GCA_035702855.1 Acidimicrobiales bacterium
CCCTCGTCGACGTGGACGTGCCCGCTGCCCGACGGCACCGGCGGGCGCTGCCGCTGCTGGCCGAGGGGCGCCTGCACCTGATCGAGCGGGAAGTGCGCCGGTTGATCGAACAGGGGGGCGACGCCTGACCGCAGGAGGCCGGCGGGGACCGACGGCGGGCGGCGGGCGGCCCCTACCCCGGCCCGGCCACCGGCGAGGACCGCCCAGAGCCCCCATCTCCCGGGCTGCACGCCCTCCCTACAGCAAGTGGGGGCTCACCGAGCGCCGAACGCCCCCAGCCCGCCCGCAGACACCCCCAAACCACCGGAGATGGGGGCACTCGCCGCCCTGGGGGCGTACAGACCCGTATAGCCCACCCCCAGGCCCCCAGGGCGGCCCACACCCCCACCTATCGGCCCTGCACCCCCTCTCCGACCCGAGTGGGGGCCCGCCGCACCCTGAACGCCCCCACACCGCCGGTTGGCACCCCAAAAGCCGCGGCTGGCGCAGCCGCCGGCGGATCGGCCAGCCGTGGGACGCCGGCCCCCAGGCGGCGGATCAGACAGCCAGGCCGATGGTGAGCAGCGCCCCGACCACCAGCTGCACCCGACCGGTGGCCCCGAGCACGGCGATCAGGTCCCCGCCCTCGGCGCCGGCGAGCACGGCCCGCGTCGGCCCGACGGCCAGCGGCAGGGCCAGCAGGGCGAGCAGGGCCCACGGCCGGAAGGCGGCGGCGACGCCCACGGCGGTGACGAAGGGCAACCCGAGGCAGAGGGCGTAGCCGACCCGGGTGGCGGGAGCGCCGACCCGCACGGCGAGGGTGCGCTTGCCGGCGGCGGCGTCACCGTGGATGTCCCGGAGGTTGTTGACCACGAGCAGCGCCACGGCCAGCAGCCCGGGCACGACGGCCGCCACCCACGCCAGGGCGGTGATGCGCTCGAGCTGGACATAGGCCGTCCCGACCGTGGCGACCAGGCCGAAGAAGACGAAGACGAACAGCTCCCCCAACCCGTCGTACCCGTACGGGCGGGGGCCGCCCGTGTAGAGCCACCCGGCCGCCACCGACGCCGCCCCGACCGCCAGCAGCCACCACGACACCGTGGCGGCGAGGACCAGCCCGGCGACCCCGGCCACGGCGAAGGCGAGCAGGGCGGCGCGCTTGACGGCGCCGGGCGACGCCAGCCCCGACGCGACCAGCCGCGTCGGGCCGACGCGGACCTCGTCGGTGCCGCGCACGCCGTCGCTGTAGTCGTTGGCGTAGTTGGTGCCGACCTGCAACGCCAGCGCCACCACGGCGGCCAGCCCGGCCCGCCAGCCGACCACGTGACCGCCGGCGGCGGCGACGCCGGTCCCGACGGCGACGGGCACCACCGAGGCGGGCAGGGTCCGCAGCCGGGCGCCCAGCACCCACCGGTTGCTCATGATGGCCGACCAAACTACCGGGAGTGCCCGATCTCATCGCAATCGACCTGCCCGCCGGGCCGGCGTGGGTGGACCTGCTCCGCCGCGCCTGGGACGCCGGCGACGCCGTCCTCCCGGTCGATCAGCGCCTGGCGCCGCCGGCCAAGCGGGGGGTGCTCACCGCCCTCGGGGCCGGGGTGGTCGTCGACGCCGGGGGCCGGACCACCCTTCCCGGCGGGCGGCCCGTCGAGCCGGGCGACGCCCTGGTCATGGCCACCAGCGGGACCACCGGCGAGCCCAAGGGCGTGGTGCTCACCCACGACGCCGTCGTCGCGTCGGCGCGGGCCACCGCCGCCCGCTTGGGTGTCGACCCGGCCGTGCACCGCTGGCTCGCCTGCCTCCCGCTCAACCACATCGGCGGGATGAGCGTGCTCACCAAGGCGCTGTGCACCGGCAGCGCGTTGACCGTCCTGCCCGGCTTCGACGCCGAGGCGGTGCTCGTCGCCTCCGGGCCCGACGTGCTCGTCTCGCTCGTGCCGACGGCGCTGCGGCGGGTGGGGGCGGCGGCGTTCCACACGGTGGTGCTCGGGGGGTCCGCCCCGCCCGCCGGGCTGGCCGCCAACGTCCACACGACCTACGGCCTGACCGAGACCGGCAGCGGCGTCGTCTACGACGGCCGGCCGCTCGACGGGGTGGACGTGGCACTCGACGGCGCCGACGGCCAGATCCGGGTCCGGGGACCGATGCTGCTGCGCGCCTACCGCGACGGGCGGGTCCCGCTCGACGCCGGCCGCTGGTTCGCCACCGGCGACGCCGGGCGGTGGGTGGACGGCCGGCTGGTCGTCGACGGGCGCCTGTCGGACCTGATCGTCACCGGCGGGGAAAACGTGTGGCCCACCCCGATCGAGCGCATCCTCGCTGCGCACCCGGCGGTGGGCGAGGTGGCGGTGGCCGGCCGCCCCGACGTCGAGTGGGGCGAGCGGGTCGTCGCCTTCGTCGTGCCCGCCGCCGGCAGCGAGCCGCCGACCCTCGACGCCCTGCGCGGCCTCGTGCGCGAGCAACTGGCCGCCTTCGCCGCCCCCCGGGAGCTGGTCGTGGTCGACGCCCTCCCCAAGACGGCGATCGGGAAGGTGCAACGCGCGCTGCTGACGTAGCTTGATCCTGTCCGCCACGTTTCGGGAGGTCTTTCCCTTGCAGATGCCGTACCGTCGCCTCGGCCGCTCGGGGCTCAAGGTGTCCGTCCTGTCATTCGGGAGCTGGGTCACGTTCGGCCCGCAACTGAAGGGCGGGGGCGCCGAGGAGTGCCTGGCCGCCGCCTACGAGGCCGGCGTCAACTTCTTCGACAACGCCGAGGCCTACGCCGGCGGCGAGTCCGAGCGGATCATGGGCGAGTCGATCCGCAACCTCGGCTGGCCGCGCCACAGCTACGTCGTGTCCACCAAGTTGTTCTGGGGCATCCACGACGGCGTCGTCAACATGAAGAACACCCTCAACCGCAAGTACCTCACGCAGGCCATCGACGCCTCACTGGAGCGGTTCGGGCTGGACTTCGTGGACCTGGTGTTCTGCCACCGGGCCGACCCGGAGACCCCGCTGGAGGAGACGGTGTGGGCCATGTCTGACATGGTCAGCTCCGGCAAGTCGCTCTACTGGGGCACCTCGGAGTGGAAGGCCGACGAGATCCGGGCCGCCTGGGAGATCGCCGAGCGCCACCACCTCCACAAGCCGGTGATGGAGCAGCCGGAGTACAACATCTTCAGCCGCCGCCGGGTCGAGCAGGAGTACGCCCGGCTCTACGACGACATCGGCACCGGTCTCACCACTTGGAGCCCCCTCGACTCCGGCCTGCTGACCGGCAAGTACGTGGACGGCATCCCGGAGGGCAGCCGGGCGTCGCTCCCCGGCTACGAGTGGCTGCGCGACTCGGTGACCGACAAGGACCGCAACGACGCGGTGCGCGAGCTGCACAAGGTCGCCGACTCGCTCGACTGCACCCTTGCCCAGCTGGCCATCGCCTGGTGTGCCCGCAACCCCCACGTCTCGACGGTCATCACCGGGGCGAGCCGGGTTTCCCAGGTGCACGACAACCTCGGTGCGCTCGAGGTGATCGACCGCCTCGACACCGGCGTGCTCGAGCGGATCGACGCCATCACCGCCGGCCTGGCGAACTGAGCGCCCCGACGGCGCCGCCCGGGCGGCGGTGGCTCCCCGAGGGGGTCGCCACGCCCGCGGCGGTCGTCGACCTCGATCGTTGCGAGCGCAACCTGGCCCGCATGGCGGCGCACGCCGCCGGGCAGGGCATGGCGCTGCGACCCCACGCCAAGACCCACAAGGCCCCCGAGCTCGCCCGCCGCCAGCTGGCCGCCGGCGCGACCGGGCTCACGGTGGCGACCGTCGGCGAGGCGGAGGTGTTCGTCGACGCCGGCGCCACCGACGTGTTCATCGCCTACCCGCTGTGGACCGACGGCGACCTCGCCGCCCGGCTGGCGGCGCTGGCCGAGCGGGCGCGGCTCCTGGTCGGCGTCGACTCGGCGGCCGGGGCCGAGCGGCTCCCGGCGGGCTCGGAGGTGGTGGTCGAGGTGGACTGCGGGCTGCGGCGCAGCGGCGTGGCCCCCCGCGACGCCGGGCCGCTCGCCGCCGCTGCGGCGGCGGCCGGGTGCCGGGTGGCGGGGGTGTTCACCTTCCCCGGCCACAGTTACGCGCCGGGCGCCGCCGCCGGCGCCCTCGCCGACGAGGGTGGGGCGCTCGAGCAGGCAGCGGCGTCGCTCACCGCCGCCGGCCTCCACTGCGAGCTGCGCAGCGGGGGCTGCACCCCGACGGCGGCGTCCACGCCCGGCGGGGTGGTCAACGAGCTGCGCCCCGGTGTCTACGTCTTCAACGACGCCCAGCAGGTGGCGCTCGGGAGCGCCGACCTCGACGACGTGGCGTTGTGCGTGGCGGCCACCGTCGTGAGCGTCCCCGCCGCGGACCGGGTCGTGCTCGACGCCGGGTCCAAGGTCCTCGGGCCCGAACGGCCCCCGTGGGTGCCGGGTCACGGCCTGCTGCCCGAGCATCCCGGAGCCGTGGTCAGCGGCCTCTGGGAGCACCACGCCGTGGTCGATCCCGGGCCGCACCGCCTGCGGCTCGGGGACCGGGCCGCGGTGGTGCCCAACCACGTCTGCACGGCGGTCAACCTCGCCACCGAGTTGCTCGTCGCCTCCGGCGGCGAGGTCGTCGACCGCTGGGCCGTCACCGCCCGCAGCCGCAACCGCTAGCGGCACCGGCGCCCAGGCGGCGCCCAGGCGGCAGGCGGGCGGGCGGCGGCGGGCGGGCCGGCGGCGTCCGCCCAGGCGGCGACCGGCGGGCGCGCTACCGTCCCCCGGGGATGGACGAGACCGCCGCCCCCGAGGCGGCCGCCACCGGCGCCAACCGCCGCGCCCTCGTCGTCGACGACCACGCCCTCTTCGCCGAGGCCCTGGCCCGGGTGCTCGCCACCCAGGGCTTCGCCTGCCAGGTGGCCGGACTCCTCGACGTCGAAGGCGAGATCCACGCCTTCCGTCCCCACCTGGTGCTGCTCGACGTCAACCTCGGCGGGGTCGACGGGCTGGAGTTGGTGCCCCCGGCGGTCCGGGCCGGGGCCAAGGTCGTGATCGTCACCGGCACCCGCGACGACGACCGGCTGGCGGTGGCGGCCGCCCTCGGTGCGTCCGGCTGGGTGGACAAGTCGTCCGCCCTCCCCGAGCTGGTCGAGGTGGCCACCGCCGTGCTGGCCGGCCGGCCCCTCTGGGACGCCACCCGCCACGCCGATCTGGTCGAGCGGGGCCGCCGGGAGCTCGCCCGGCGGGCGGACCTGCGGTGGCGCTTCGACGGGCTGACGAGCCGGGAGTGGGAGGTCCTCGAGCGGCTCGACCTCGGCCACTCGGTCCCCGCCATCGGCGCCGAGCTGCACATCTCGGTCCCCACGGTGCGCAGCCACATCCGCGGCATCCTCGCCAAGCTCGACGTGCCGAGCCAGCTGGCGGCGGTGGCCCTCTACAACGAGCGTCGGCGACTGGGCTGAACCGGCCCGTCCGCCCGGTCCGTCGGTCCGGCGGCGTCCACCCCCCACGACGGGCGGGCGCCCGCTCCCGGCGGCGGGGCGTCGTGCGGGCCACTCGTCGGGGCGCCACTCCCGCCTCCCGTCGGGGCGGTCTCCACGTCGCCGGCATCGTCGAGGCCACGCAGGACCACCTCGACGGTCAGGCCCTGCTGGCCGAGGGGCAGGGCCGGGTCCGTGGGGTGCAGGGCGAAGCGCCCCATGTCGGCCTCGACCATGGCCTTGCACTGCGACAGACCGAGGCCGCTGCCGGTCGTCCGCCGGATGGTCGTCCCCCGCCACCCGGGGGTCAACGCTTTGCCCGGGTCCCGGACCCCGGGCCCGTGGTCCGTCACGAGGACCTGCACGCCGGCCTTGTCGCCGACGAGCACCCGGTGGGCCTGCACCGCCACCGGGGAGTCCGGGGCGTAGGCGGCGGCGTTGGCCAGCAGGTTGTTGAGGGTCAGGGCGAAGTGGTCGGGGCGCCCCCATGCCACCAGGCCCGGCTCGATGCTCGTCACGATCCGCTGGACCTGGCCCCGGCGGATCGCGACCGTCCGCTCGATGACGTCGCCGGCCTGGAACCATCGGGGCGGGCCGGCCTCGGCCACCAGCTGCGACTGCAGCCAGAGGATCTGCTCCTGGGCGGCCACGGCGACGCGGCGCGCCTCGTCGGGGTCGTCGATGGCGTGGGGCCCCTGCAGGAGCAGCAGGGCAGCGCTGACGGCGCCCAGGGTGGCGTTGAGGTCGTGGTTGCGGCCCTTCTCGAGCCGCCGCATCGCCTCGAGCTGCGATTCGACGAGCTCCGAGCGCTGCCGTCCCCGGGCGGTGTCGACCACCACCGCCTCGATGGCGTGCCCGAGCTCGACGGTGGCGGCCAGCGCCAGCGGCAGGGTCCCCGCCAGCAGCACCATGGCCGGCACCGCCACCGTGGCCTCCCGCCCGAGGACGTCTGCTGCCAGGGCGTGGGACACCGCCGACAGTC
>DASSZM010000261.1:0-6534 GCA_035702855.1 Acidimicrobiales bacterium
CCGGGGCCGGCTTGAACACCACGGTGTTGCCGGCGGCGAGCGCCGCCAGGACCCCGCCGGCGGGGATGGCGAGCGGGAAGTTCCAGGGTGGGACCACGGCCACCGTCCCGAGCGGGCGGAACCGGTCACCGGCGCCCTCCAGGGCCGCCGCCCCCTCCGCGTAGTAGCGGGCGAAGTCCACCGCCTCGGACACCTCGGGGTCGGCCTCGGCGAACACCTTGCCGCCGTCGCGGGCCATCAGGCCGATGAGCGCCCCCCGCCGCTCGGCCAGCACGTCGCCGGCGGCGCGCAGGACCTTGGCCCGCGCCGCGCCCGGCGTCGACGCCCAGGCCTCCTGGCCCGCCACCGCTGCCGCCACCGCCCGGTCGACCAGCTCCCGGGGCGCCTGCACCCAGCGGTAGATCGTGCGCTCGGGCTCGGAGGGGTCGACGCCCCGGCCCGCCGCCGGCGCGTCGACGACGGCGCCGTCGACCACCGCCGGCACGACGTGCTCCGGTCCCCGGTCCGGGCCGCCGAGGTGGGCGGCGAGCCAGGCCCGGTTGGCCGGGCGGGTGAGGTCGGTGTCGGGTTCGTTGGCGAAGCCGTCGGGGACCGCTGACCCGGGACCCGGCCGGGTCCGGTCCTGGGTCCGCCGGGTGGCGACCGCCGGCCGCTCGCGCTCGGTCACCGACACCGCGAACCGGCGCTGCTCGGCGTCCCACGCCGGCGAGCCGACGCGCATCGCGAACTGGTTGCGCAGGAAGTTGTCGGGGGCCGTGTTCTCGTCGAAGCGGCGGACGAGGTAGGCGATGGCCGACTCGTGGTCGGCCCGGGCGACGATCGGGGCGTACAGCAGCAGACCGCCGGCGGCGTCGCGGACGGGGTGGGCAGCCGAGCCGGCCATGCCCTCGAGCATCTCGACCTCGAGCATCCCGGGGACCCGGCGCTCGGCGGCGACGGTGAGCGCCCACGCCAGCTCGAAGAGGTTGTGGCTGGCCGCGCCGATCCGCAGGGCGTCGGCGTTGGACGGCTCGAGGGCCACGTCCAGCATGCGCTTGTAGTTGGCGTCCACCTCGGCCTTGGTGGCGAACGGCGCCTGCTCCCAGCCGGCCAGCTCCGCCTCGACCCGCTCCATCGCCAGGTTGGCGCCCTTCACGATGCGCACCTTCACCCGCCCGCCGCCGGCGCCACGCCGGTCCCTCGCCCAGCTGATCAGCTCCCGCAGGACGGGGAGCGAGTCGGGGATGTAGGCCTGCAGCACGATGCCGGCGTCGAGGCCCCGGTAGGCGGGCTCGGACAGCACCGCACGGAAGACCGCCACCGTCAGCTCGAGGTCGCGGTACTCCTCCATGTCGAGGTTGACGAACTTCGCCGGGCGGCCCGCCAGGGCGACGTCGTAGAGGCGCCGCAGCCTGCCGGCGATGCGCTCCACCTCCCGGTCGAAGTCGGCGTGGTTGATCTGCGCCGAGACCGAGGTCACCTTGACCGACACGTAGTCCACGTCCGGGCGGCGCAGCAGGCGCAGGACACCCTCGAGGCGCCGGTCGGCCTCGTCGTCGCCGAGGATGGCCTCGCCGAGGAGGTTGAGGTTGAGCCGGATCCCCTCCGCCCGGCGCCGGGCCAGGTGGCGTCGGAGGCGCCGGGGCTCGGCGGCCAGGACGTAGCCGGCCAGCTCGGCGCGCAGGCGGGCGGCGACCAGCGGCATCACCACGGCCGGGAAGCGCTCGGCGGCGGTGACCCCGGCCCGCAGCAGGACCCGGTCGCGCCGGTCGAGGAAGCGCGGCGAGCCGAGCTCGTCCACCAGCTCCCGCAGCTGGCGGGCGGCTCGGGCGGGATCGCGGATCCGCAGCACCTCGTCGGTCAGGGCGATGGTGAACGCCAGGCCGTCGGGGTCGTCGAGCAGGCGCGCCACCCGGGCCTGACCGGCCTGCTCGCGCCGGGTCCTGGCCCCATCGGCACCGGCCTGGATCCGGTCCGCCAGCCGGACCGCACGTTGCTGCAAGATCTCGTCGTCGACCGCCACGCGACCGAGCGTACCGGCGGTCACCGACCAGCGAGCAGCCCCCCGGCAGGCGGCGGGCGACCGCCGGCGGGCGAGGCTGCGGCAGCATGGGGGCACCGATGCCCGAAGTCGCCACCCTCGCCGAGCTCGCCCCCGGAGCCACCGACGCCGACGAGGCGTTCGCCGCCCTCGTCGGGTGGGTGGAGGCCCAGGGCATCTCCCTGTACCCGGCCCAGGAGGAGGCGCTGCTGGAGGTCTTCGCCGGCTCCCACGTGATCCTCAACACCCCGACCGGCTCGGGCAAGAGCCTCGTCGCCCTCGGCGCCCACGTCGCCGCCCTCGCCGCCGGTCGCCGCTCGTACTACACGGCCCCGATCAAGGCGCTGGTGTCGGAGAAGTTCTTCGCCCTCTGCGACCAGCTGGGACCCGAGCGGGTCGGCATGCTGACGGGTGACGCCACGATCAACCCCCGGGCTCCCGTCGTCTGCGCCACGGCCGAGATCGTGGCCAACATGGCACTGCGGGACGGTGCCGACGCCCCGGTGGGCCAGGTCGTGATGGACGAGTTCCACTACTACGGCGACGCCGACCGGGGCTGGGCGTGGCAGGTGCCGCTGCTCGAGCTGACCGGGGCCCAGTTCGTCCTGATGTCGGCGACGCTCGGCGACACGCGTCACATCGAGGACGGCCTCCGCCGGCGCACGTCGCGGCCGGTGGCGGTCGTCCGCTCGGCCACCCGCCCGGTGCCGCTGCGCTTCGAGTACCGGCGGACCCCGCTGCACGAGACGATCGAGGAGCTGCTCGCTGCCGACCAGGCACCCCTGTACGTCGTGCACTTCACCCAGGCGGCCGCCGTCGCCCAGGCCCAGGCCCTCACGTCGGCGGCGGTCACCACCCGGGCACAGCGGGAGGCCATCGCCGAGGCGGTCGCCGGGTTCCGCTTCGGACCCGGGTTCGGCCAGACCCTCGGTCGACTGGTGCGCCACGGCGTCGGCGTCCACCACGGCGGGATGCTCCCGAAGTACCGGCGGCTCGTCGAGCGGCTCACCCAGGCCGGCCACCTGCGCGTCGTCGTCGGCACCGATACCCTCGGTGTCGGCGTCAACCTCCCCCTGCGGACCGTCGTGCTCACCGGCCTCGCCAAGTACGACGGCACGGGCTCCCGGCTGCTCACCGCCCGCGAGTTCCACCAGATCGCCGGGCGGGCCGGGCGGGCCGGGTTCGACACCGCCGGGCTGGTCGTGGTCCAGGCCCCCGAGCACGTGATCGACAACGAGCGGGCGGTGGAGAAGGCGGCCGGCGACCCGAAGAAGCTGCGCCGCATCGTGCGCTCCCAACCGCCGCGCGGCTTCGTCCCCTGGGACGAGGCCGTCTACGAGCGGATGGTGGCCTCACCCCCCGAGGCGCTCCACGGGCAGCTACGGGTCAGCAACGGGATGCTGCTGCAGGTGCTCGACCGGCCCGGCGACGGCTGCGCGGCTCTGCGCCACCTGCTCGTCGACAACGACGAGGACCGCCCGGCCCAGCGCAGGCTCATCCGGCGCAGCATCGGCCTCTACCGGTCCCTGCTGGCCGCCGGGGCGCTCGAACGGCTGGCGACGCCCGACGAGCTCGGGCGCCGGGTCCGGGTGACCATCGACCTGCAGGAGGACTTCGCCCTCGACAACCCCCTCAGCCCCTGGGTGCTCGAGGCGGTCCCGCAGCTCGACCCCTCGGCGGGGACCCACGCCCTGGACATCATGAGCCTGGTCGAGGCGACCCTCGCCAATCCCTCGGTCGTGCTCGCCGCCCAGCTCGAGCGGCTCCGCCGGGAGGTCCTCGTCGAGCTCAAGGCGCAGGGGGTCGAGTACGAGGAGCGCCTCGAGGTCCTGGACCGCCTCGAGTACCCCAAGCCGCTGCGGGACTGGACCTACGACTCGTTCAACGCCTACCGCTCCCGTCACCCGTGGGCCGGCGACTACGACATCCGGCCGAAGTCGGTGGCGCGCGACCTGGCCGAGCAGTCCATGACCTTCGCCGAGTACGTGGCCCACTACGGGCTGGCCCGCTCGGAGGGCCTGCTCCTGCGCTACCTGAGCGACGTCTACAAGGCCCTCACCCGCACCGTCCCCGAGGACGCCAAGACCGACGAGCTGATCGAGATGACGGAGTGGCTCGGCGAGCTCGTCCGCCAGGTCGACTCGTCCCTGCTCGACGAGTGGCGGCAGCTCAGCGAGGTCGCGGTCGCCGGCCCGGCCGACGAGGCGGCCGCGGTCGCCGCCGCCCGGTCCGCTCGCGAACGCGAGGACGGCAGCGCGCCGGCGCTCACCGCCAACGCCCGCGCGTTCCGGGTCATGGTGCGCAACGCCGCCTTCCGGCGGGTGGAGCTCGCCGCCCGCCGGGACGTCGCCGCCCTCGCTGCCGCCGAGGGGCCCGGCGGGTGGCCCCCCTCGCAGTGGACGTCGGCCCTCGACCGCTACTTCGCGGAGCGGCCCGCGATCCTCACCGGCGCCGACGCCCGGGGGGCGGCGTGGCTCCGGGTGGAGGAGGGCCCCGAGCGGTGGACGGTCCGCCAGGTGCTCGAGGACCCGGAGGGTTGGCACGACGCCGTGCTCGTCGGCACCGTCGACCTGGCCGACTCCGACGCCGCCGGGGCCCCCGTGTGGCGGACGGAGGCCCTGGAGGTGCCGTGACGGGCCGGCGACGCGGCGGGGCCCGGCCCGGCCGGTACCGTGAGGGGCGTGATCTCGTTCAGCACCCTGGCGCTCCTGGCGGCCGTGGTGTTCGGGTTCCTCGGCGCCATGATCGGGCGGGCGAAGGGCCGGCCGGGGACCGGAGCGGTCCTCGGGTTCCTGCTCGGCATCATCGGGCTGATCGTCATCGCCCTGCTGCCGGCCCGCCGGTACGTCGTCCAGCCGATGACGATGGCGCCGGCGCCGGACCCGCTGCCGGCGCCCCCCCCGGTCCCCGCCCAGTGGGCCCCCGACCCGAGCGGGCGCCACGAGCAGCGTTGGTGGGACGGGAAGGGATGGAGCGAGCACGTCGCCGACGGCGGCGTCAGCGGGATCGACCCGCTGCCGTCCGCCTGAGCGGCGCCGGCCGACCCGACGACCCGGCGGGCTCACCGCCCGCCGGCACCACCCGGCCGTCGCGCACGACGACGCCCTCGGACGCCAGCAGGCGCGCCTGCTCCGGCTCGTGGCCCGGCGCCAGCCGCCCGTCGGCGTAGACGACGCGCCACCAGGCCAGGCGTTGGTCGGGCGTGCTGCCGGCCAGCACGGCGCCGACACCGCGGGCCGCACCCGGGTAGCCGGCCTGGGCGGCCAGGTCCCCGTAGCTGACGACCTCGCCGGGGCGGACGGACGCGAGCGCCGCGAGCACGCGGCCCCGGAAGTCGGCGGGCACGCACGGAAGGTAGCCGGGCAGGTCGGCGGCGGCGGCGCCGGGTACCCGCCGGGCGATGTCCGCAGCAGGCTGATCCCGCCCCGTGCTCGTGACCGGTGCCGACTCGGGCTTCGGCCTGGAGACGGTGCTGCGCCTCGCCGAGCTCGGCTTCGACGCCGTCGGGCTCGTGCGCCCCGACGCCGCCCCGCTCGACCTGAGCCGCGCCTCCTCCCCGGGGATGCAGGCGAGAGGCACCGGCCGGATCGTCGACGTCACCACCGCCGCCGTCCACACGTCGACGCCGCTCACGGGGGGTGCGCGGCGAGCAAGGCGGCGCTGCGCGAGCTCAACGACGCCCTTCGTGTCGAGCTGCGGGGCACCGGCGTCACGGTCACCGACGTCGAGCCCGGCGGCCACCGCACCGGCATCTGGGCCGGCGCGGCGCACGGGCTGGGGGGCGAGACCCCCCGACCCGACCCCGAGCGTGTCGAAGCCCGGGCCGGCGACCTGCTGTCCGGCGAGGTCGGCAGCGCCGACCCGGAGGTGCAGGCGGCCGCCATCCTCGCCGACAGCGACGAGCGTGAGCGGGACCGTGCCGGTGGTGCCGTCGAGCACCGCCGCTCCGGGGAGGCCGCAGCCGGCTGAGCCGATCCGTCAGCGCGGTGGGAGGATGCCGCGCAGGAGGTAGTGCAGCCCCCGCTGGAACTGCTCGGGCCTGGTGAAGGACGCCACCTCCGCTCCCAGGTCGCCCTCGTCGCCCGACGGCTCCCAGCCCGCCCGCGAGGAGGCGAGGGCGGCGAAGCCGACGGCGTAGGTCTGGAGCGCCGCGTAGGCGGTGTGGGCGTCGGCAGTCCCCAGTCCGGCGCCGCGGAGAACGTCGACCATGGCGTCCATGCGCCGGACCGCTGCCGGCGAGAGCACCGGCTGGCGCAGGTACACGTGGAGGGCGGCCGGCTGCTCGACGAGGAGGCGCCGCAGGCGGTCGGCGGCCTCCGCCAGCCACTCCAGCCCGTCCCGCCGGGACGCCGACGGCTCCCAGATGGCGGCGAGCATCCGGTCGACGACCTCCCCGAGCAGGTCGTCCTTGTCCCGCACGTGGCGGTACAGGCTCATCGGGGCGACACCGAGCTCGGCCGCCAGGGACCGGATGGTCACCTCGTCGAACGGCCGGGTGGTCACGAGCTGCTCGG